>JBEKIR010000001.1:0-83912 GCA_050011655.1 Halobacteriota archaeon
ACCTCATCGGAGGGGTTTCCGCAATCGAAATCCCGACAGATCCCAAACTCGAGTTCAGAACTGCGCTAATCGGGCCACTGGTGAGCTTAGGCCTAGGTGCGCTCTTTCTCGCACTCAGCTTTGCGCCAACCCCGACCGTGCCAAATCTGTTCTTGCAGAACTTTGCGTATATCAACCTTGTTCTTGGCGGGTTCAATATCCTCCCAGCATTTCCAATGGACGGCGGACGCGTGTTCAGGGCATGGCTTGCCAGCCGGCGGCCCTACTTGCAGGCGACGCATACCGCCGTCCAAGTTGGCAAGGTCTTTGCAGTTGCGATGGGCATCGTCGGACTGTTCATCAGTCCGATTCTGATCATCATAGCGTTCTTCATCTACATCGCCGCGTCTGATGAAGAGCGACAGACCACGATTACGCAAACGCTTGCAGGCATTAAGGTGCGCGACATCATGACGGCTGATGTAGCGACCGTGCCTGCTTCGATGACAATCACCCAACTGATTGAGACAATGTTTCAAAGCAAACACGTAAGTTACCCTGTCGTTGACAACGGCAATCTCGTAGGCCTAATTACATTCACTAATGTGCATCAGGTGCCTCCGAACCGTCGCGATGACATCATGGTAGGCAACGTGATGATGCGCAACGTTGAGCCCGTAACGCCCGATGATGAGGCCTCTGAGGTCTTCGTCAAGCTCGCCCAACGGCGGCTGGAGGCGATTCCAGTTGTTCGAGGAGGCAGCGTGGTCGGGATCGTCACACAAAAAGACGTCACGAGCGCGATGACCTTGCTGGGGGAGGCGCGAGAACAGATCGTCGGCCCTGACGGCACTGTGCTCAAAGCATAGCGGAAGCAGCACACGATGTATGAGAGTCCTGATAAGCCTGCCGAGATCATCATTGTCGGAACTGCGCACATCTCCGAAGAGAGCATTCAAGAGGTGCGGCGCACTATCGAAGCCGAACGACCTGATGTGGTGGCGGTAGAGCTAGACCCCGGTCGGTACCAGGCGTTGACGCACCCCGAACAACAAAGTGCATCGATCAAGGATGTCCTCTCAAGCGGCAGGTTGTATCAGTTCTTAGTGCACTGGCTGCTTGCGTATGTGCAGAATAAGCTCGGCTCAGAAGTCGGAGTGAAGCCCGGGAGCGAGATGCTCTCCGCTATCGAAGTGGCCGGGAGAGTCGGAGCGAGCATAGCACTCGTCGATCGAGATATCAACGTAACCATTGCTCGGTTCTGGGCAAAGATGCGTCTCATCGAGAAGCTGAAGATGCTTATCGCGCTTCTCGGGATTACCACGAGCGACGAGGAAATAGACCTCGAAGACATCACAAACGATGATGTTATTTCACAGCTGGTCAGTGAATTGCGGCAGTTCTCACCAAACGCTGCGCGGGTGCTTGTTGACGAACGGGACGCGTATCTCGCGGGAAATTTACTCAAGCTACGCGGAAAAGTCGTAGCTGTCGTCGGCGCCGGCCACAAAGAGGGAATAAAGCGCTACCTTAACCATCCGGAGCTTATTCCGCCGCTTGAAGAGCTTAACGTGGTCCCAAAAAGACGCGTGAATTTGACAAAAATCGCGGGCATGGTCTTTTTAGCGGTAATAGTAGGTTTATTTGCGCTCATGTTCCTTTCTGGTGCTCCGCTTGGCGTTGTGCTGCTCGCCTTTGGGTACTGGTTTGTGCTTCACGCTGTTTTTGCCGCTAGCTTTGCCACAGCCAGCAGAAGCCATCCGCTCGCCATCGCAGCGTCAGCGGGATACGCTGGCTTCAGCCCTTTTGTTCCGCTCCCATTCCTCAAGGTTGGCGTAATCGCCGGGCTGATCGAAGCAGCCAAGCGGCCACCTAGAACCGAAGATTTTTCAGGAATCACTAAGGCTACATCTGTGCGGGAGCTGCTCTCAAATAAGCTTTTTCGGATACTCGTGGTTGCTGTGGCGGTCAACGTGGGGAGCTCTCTGGCGACGTTCATCGCTCTGCTGGTGATATTTCCTATGACGGGCGTTAACCCGTACGATATCTTGCAGACTGCGCTCTCACACGTTACAGGGTGGTTCGCATAGGGCACATGATACGGCATTCAACAAGCAGCAAAGAACTCGTTGATCTATTCGCGGCGTGGTTGGGCGTGTCATTCGCCTTCTATCTTGCGTTTAGCGCAGCCAGCTTGTCGAACGCATCATTGGAGTCTATCCTTCTTACACTCTCAGTGCCACTTCTGGTTGTCGGCTCAAGTTTTGTCTTGCACGAGCTCTTGCACAAGTTTACGGCCCAGCGTTATGGATTCTGGTCTGAATTCAGAGCGAACTATGTCACCCTAGGGCTGTCGATCCTGTTTGCCTATGTAACCCACATCGTGTTTGCAGCTCCTGGCGCTACCATGATCTACGGTCAAAAGATCACCAAGCGACAAAATGGGATAATATCAGCCGCCGGGCCGCTTCTTAATCTGGCGTTAGGCGGGCTGTACCTGCTCCTGTACCTGCTGACGCCCCCCGGGGGTTTGCTTAGCTACGTTGGAATATACGGCTTTGCGATCAACATATGGTTATCCGCCTTCAACTTGCTCCCGATAGGGCCCCTCGATGGTCGGAAAGTCCTCGACTGGGGCGTCCTGCAATACGTGGCGATCGCGACCGTACCTTTTGTAGCCGCTGTTTACGTCCTTATCTTCGTTTTTAACGTATTTTGAACGATTCGAGTGCCGCTCTACTCTGGCATAGCTCACGAAGAAGACGCAAAAACTCCTGAATTGCATCCCATACACGAAACGACGCTCAGCGGTGCGTCCAACGCGCGTAAACAAGATAGATAAAGAAACGGGCCAGATGATTGGGACAGCAATCACGCAGGCCAAGCTGCTCTCATACTGAGCGCATTGCGTCGCGAATCAATGAACGTAACCAGGGCCAAGACGATTGAGGGGCCCTCTAGCGAAAAAAAGAGTGCTGGCGAAAATACCGGGAGCTCTGCAGTGGCACGCTTAGCAGTACCAGTTTCAGGCCATTTCTGCAGCTAAAGTCTTTTTGTCATATCCACGAAGCTCTGGTATCCTGTCAGAAGGCTTTAATACAAGCAAACAGGATAATTTAGCTTAAAACGCGGCCTATGAAGTTCAGATAAAATGAGATATGTGATGAAATTTGGCGGCACCTCGGTCGGCGACGGCGCAAGAATAAAGCAGGTCGGAGACCTCGTGCGACGCTATTATGATGAAGGAAACGAGATTGTTGTCGTCGTTTCTGCGATGTCTGGCTTAACGGATGAGCTTCAGACCACAGCGGAGCGGTTGAGCAGTGAATATGCCGAGATTACCGAGGTCGCAGAATTCGTTCACCTGATCGGTAAGAGGCATTTCGACGCCACCTACGCCGCAATCGAAGATGAGATGATCATTACCGAAGTCATATCAGAGATAGAGACACGGCTAGAAGAGCTCAAAAACGCGCTTACGGGCATATACCACCTTGGTGAGCTCACTGACCGATCGTACGATTACGTCTCGTCTTTCGGTGAGCGGCTTTCTGCTCCGATCGTCTCTGGCGCATTGAAATCGCTCAAAGTCCAGTCAGTCTTTTTAACGGGTGGAGAAGCGGGTATCATAACCGATAGTACGCACCGTGGCGCGCGCCCTACGGAAATCACTGAACGACGAGTCCACGAGCGGCTTGTGCCTCTCCTCAAGGTGAACATCGTGCCGGTCATCACCGGTTTCATTGCGTACAACATTCACAACATCATCACAACCCTAGGTCGAGGCGGGTCTGACTATACAGCGTCAATTATCGGAAGCGCCGTCGACGCTGACGAAATATGGATTTGGACCGACGTTGACGGTATCATGACCGCAGATCCTAAGCTCGTTTCTACTGCCCGCACGCTGCCACAGGTGTCTTATGCCGAGGCGATGGAGATCTCCTATTTTGGAGCGAAGGTCATACACCCGAAAACAATTGAACCCGCCGTAACTAAGGGTATCCCCGTGCGCGTTAAGAACACATTCAACCCTAACGGCGCGAGCACGACTATCGTTCATACGGTCGCCAATGATCAAAGCTTCGTTAAAGCAGTAACGGCGGTTAACAACGTCGCTCTTATTACGCTCTCAGGGGCCGGAATGGCGGGAACGATTGGCGTTGCGGCCCACGTGTTCACGAAACTTGCCGACGCAGGCGTTAATATCATTATGATAAGTCAGGGATCGAGTGAAGCGAACATATCAGTGCTCATCGAGGAGGGACATTTGAGCAGCGCCTTGAATGCTCTGCACGGGCTAAAGAATGAGTTCAACAGCAACGTCATCAAAGAGATTTCGTGCGACGAGGACGTGAGTGCGATAGCCGTCGTCGGCTCTCGAATGGCAGGAACGCCCGGCATAGTGGGCAGGATTTTCAGCCGTATGGGCAGTATCAACGTCAACGTGATCATGATCAGCCAAGGATCCACGGAGTATAACGTCTCTTTTGTTTTGAAACGAGATTCAGTACGTCGCGCTGTGGAGAGTCTTCACGACGAGTTCTCGCTTTCTGGACCGCAATAGTTTCTATCCAGATGAGCAGAACTCGTTATCACTAAGCCGGTTTTTGCTGAGCTGCAAACGATCTTTTTTTAAGGTACAAACCCTAACTGCTTTTCGCCGAGCGCAGATGCTTCGAAAAAACGAACATCAATCGCTCGACGCTTACGAGCGGTTGGCCCGCGAGGTAGTGCACTTTCACCTCAACTAGCTATTTCCTAACGCGCAGGTTTTGTTATGAATTCGCAGCACCCCCGCACATACGCAGAATCAGGAGTAGACATCAGCGCTGAAGAAGAGGCAATAAGAGCCCTTCGGAGGCATTTCAAGACCAAGAAGAAGGGACGAGGAAGCCCGATCAACATCGAAGGCGCCTACGCCGGACTTTTGGACATGGGCGATTTCATTATTGGTATCACCACAGACGGCGTGGGATCGAAGGTTCTCGTCGCAACAGAAATGGGAAACTGGAAGACTATCGGAATAGATTGCATGGCAATGAACGTGAACGACCTTTACGCAATGGGGTTGGAGCCTATGGCTTTTGTCGATTACCTCGCAATGGAGAGCATTGAGCCTTCTATTGCCGATCAAATCGGGCAAGGGCTCGCAAAAGGAGCAAAGATAGCTAACGTGTCCATAGTAGGCGGCGAAACCGCGAGCCTCCCAGAGATCGTGAGAGGGTTCGACTTGGCGGGCAGCTGCATAGGAATTGCTGCAAAAGAAGACCTTGTTACCGGCTACAAGATCGAGAACGGAGACGCTGTTGTCGGCATTCCGAGCAGCGGAGTTCATAGTAACGGTCTGACGCTCGCGCGCAAATTGCTGGCCAAATACGGTCTTTACACGCGTTACGGAAGCATGGAGCGCACGCTTGGCGAAGAGTTGCTCTTGCCTACGCGGATCTACTCAGAGGTCCTCGACATTAATAAGAATTGCGAGGTGCACGGCTTGGCGCATATCACTGGAGGTGGCCTTCTGAATCTCAAGAGACTCACCCGGCTGGGCTTCAGCTTGTCGGATCCTCTCGAGCCTCAAGAGATATTCAGCGTGATTCAAGCAGAAGGCGTTGAAGTACGAGAGATGTACAGAACCTTTAACATGGGGATGGGTTTTGCTATTGTTGCGCCTCAGCGCGAGGTAAGACGAATTGCACGCCTCAGCGATGGTGCCAGGCAAGTCGGTACTATTTCAGGCCGTGGGATACGAGTCCGACAAGATGATGAGCTAGTCGAAATTGCAAAATAGCAGCTTCGCCAAGCCACGATGCTTGTGATTCGGTCGAACCCGCTGACGAACTGAGGGCGCAGCGTCGAAAGAGTATCAGTCTAGAAGGACCGGCTGCCTAGGTTTGTTAGCCCTTGCAGGTGCACCGTCATTTTGCAAAGTTTGGTTCAAGCCACGAACCTGAGACGGAAGGCGTCCGTGATGATGAAAGAAGAAATGTTGAAAGAGATGGGTGTCGCGCTAGATGATATGATCGACACGGCTATGCTGTTATGGGTTCCACATCCAGGGGTTGAAACAGAAGCGCGTGCCAGAGAAGTTTTCTCAAGCGAGCTTCGGCGAGCTCTCGCCGATCCCAACGTGTGGGTCCTTCTGTATGCCGGAGTGGCGTTAGAAAGAGACGCACGGCAAGGCCGTATCCCGAACCTTGATCCTGCCTCCTACGAAAAGGATTTGACTTGTTTGATCGCTGACGAGGTACTGGGAATGGCAATCTCAATGTACGTTGGGGGTTACAAGGGGCACTTCGATTATGCCCGATTCGACAAGCTTAAACCTGGAATTCTCAAATCGCTGGGACCATTCTTGGATGATATCGTCGCCGGCCTGATAGGCGGCGTTTCGGCTAACATGTACGACAGAGGAGCAGCCGATGCCGCAACGCGTCCTTGATTCCATTCGGTCTGGCTTCGGGTTCTTGACGACGATTCCGGTGGGATTCAATGAAGCAGCGCTCGACAGCCTGGCCACGCGCATGTGGATTTTTATCCTAGTCGGAGCTGCAATCGGACTGTTAGTTGGGGGAATCAGCTCTGCGCTCGCATTCATGCCGCACATGAGCGACTTTGTCCACGCCGCCCTGACGCTCGTAGCCCTATATGCGCTAACAGGTTTCATCCATCTTGATGGGTTAGCTGACGTGGGCGACGGACTGCTCAAGCACGGAACAATGCAAGAACGACTTCAAGTCATCAAAGACCCATACATCGGTGTCGGAGGGATCGCATTTTGTGTCCTCGCGTTTCTGCTGCTTTTCGCTGCAGTGGCATCTATCAAGTCAACGGCGCTCCTGCCCGCGTTGATCACAGCTGAAGTCGCAGCAAAACTTTCGATGGTCGAAGTCGCCTCCCTTGGAAAAGCGACGCACCAGGGACTTGGATCCCGTTTTGCAGAAAAAAGTGGGATGTTGACCTTCATAGTAGCACTGCTTCTCGCAGCACCAGTCGCGGTTCTCTGTTTTGGCGTGAGAGGTCTCCTCGTGTTGTTGCCGCCTCTAGTCTTATCGTTTGGACTAGTGAAACTCGCCAATATGGCTTTCGGCGGAATAAATGGCGACGTTATAGGATCTTCAAATGAGCTTGGGCGTTTGATCGCTCTTGTTGTAATCAGTTTTTTGTAGGTGATTGCACGTTCGCACTCCTCATGGCCGGCGGTAAGGGAGAGCGGCTTGGTTCAGGCGGCGTCGAAAAACCGCTGCTGGAGTTCAGAGGCAGGCCACTCATTGAACACGTATTGGCCGCTTTGAACAAATCGCAAATTGAACGCGTGGTGACGGTTACCTCTCCCAGAACTCCTTGCACGACGCGCTGGGCAAGAGAAGCAAGTGTTCAGGTAGTAAAGGCGCCAGGGCAAGGGTATATCCAAGACTACAGGTGGGCGAGCAAGCGATTGGGCCTTAAAGGTCCCGTTCTCATCATCGCAGCTGATCTTCCTCTTATCGACTATCGACTCATCGACCGGATTATCGAGCGTCGCGCTAAAGCAGAGAGTTCTGCACTTGGGGTCTACCTCCCCTACGAGTTTTGCGATGAGGCTAATGTACCCTCTGACCTCACGTTAGCAGCAGACGCTAAGTTGCTTGTGCCTACCGGCATTAACATCGTCGATGCAAGCCACCTCGATCAATTACAACAAGAAACGATGTTTATCATTCGCGACGAGTCACTGCTGTACAACATCAATAGGAGAAGTGACCTAAGGCGCCTCATTCGAAGAGCGAGCGCGGTCGGCGAGCGAGAGCTCGAATGACGTAACTACAGCTTGAGGCTCTTGCGCTCAACAAGATCCACCAAATCTGGGGCATTAAGAAGCGCGTTTATCACCGGTACGCCCTTATAGCTCGAGAGGTGCGCAGACACTAATCCTGAAATGCAAAAGACCTCGCTCTGCAATTCATCTCCCACCTGCTCTTCGTCTGTTGCGCACAGTATCTTCGGCAGACTCGCGCCTCTAAATCCCTCAAGAACCAAGTAATCACTGCTGATGTGTCGTATCAGCTCATCAAGCATCACTGGTCGCTTTATCATAAGAATGCTTTCATCTGGCGCCCGCAGGCCAACTACTTCGGCTCCAGCTTTCCATTGGCGCCACGTATCTTTTCCAGCAACATCGAAGACGAAGTTTTCCACGTGGACGTCCTTTATCGCGGATACTGAATAACCACGCAATCGCAGCTCCTTTAAGATCTCAACGACGGTAGTGGTCTTCCCCGATTTAGAGAATCCATACACTGCGCATATCTTCATTGGCATTAATGAAACCTCAAAAGTTAAATTGTGATCGCTTGGCGCGAGATGCGCGTGAAAGGCACGCGGACGTATACGGAACCCGCTTATTGACTGAAATCAAAATTACTTTGTTCACGTGCAATCGTGCTGCTCGAGCAACGACGAGGCGTTACGTGCCTTGTCCCTACTTGCCTATTTTTCTGGACTTCCAATACCGGGGATATGTACCGGGCTCCATCATTACTCTTTTGACTTCAGCGATGACTCCACCTTCGAGTACAGAGATGCCTAGGGCGACAACCTCGTCTCGCGCCGTATAAATACCAACCAGCTGTTTCCTGTCAACGTCAGGTAAGGAGATAACGCCGGGTTCTGCGAGTCGAGCCCCGTGGCAAATAGCATCTACAGCAGTATCTCTAATGATAATTTTTGGAACGTGGCTAAGTGCGCGCTCGACTGGTAATACGATGTCTCGCAGCGGAGCTTCATCGTTATCTTCGATCCAAAAATGATATGCGTCTGTCAAATCGTGCAATGTACTCAAATTCGATTCATCAAACGGACCTGCCTTGGTTCTGCGGAGCTCCTGCATGTGCGCCCCCACCCCTAGCGCTTCGCCGACGTCGTGGCACAGCTTGCGAATATACGTTCCGGCCTCACATCCCACTTTGAAGAGGACATCGTTCCCCTTCCGTTCTAGCACGTCGATGTAATAAATCTCGCGTTTGCGAATTTGACGCCTTACCGCCGATTTAAGAGGTGGGCGCTGATATAGCACACCCGTAAACTCCCTTAGTATGTCTCGCACCAATGGTTCGGGAACCGCCTTATGCAGATGCATTACACACACGTATTCCTTGGGCAAGTTCACGAGCGCCCCCACTGCCCTTGTCGCATCTTGCAACAATATCGGGAGCACACCCGTAACCTTGGGATCTAGCGTTCCGATGTGGCCCGCTTTCTGAATATGCAAAATTCGTTTCACCCACGCGGCTACTTCGTGACTCGTAGGTCCGGCTGGCTTATCGAGATTTATGACGCCTTTTTGAAGCAACTCGTCTATAGTCCGTTGCTGCGCAACAGGATTCGTCATCGTTTGTCAACTTTCCGGTACGCTCTCACGGCCTGCGCGATGATAGCGATGACCGCGTGTTGGTCCCAGTGCATCGTATCTATGACAAGATCATAGACGTCAAGGTTCGTCACGTCGATATTATAAAACGTACGATATCTCACGGTCTCGCTGCCGTCGCGCAGGCGTGTTTCGTGGAGAGCTGCAGCCCGCCGCTTGCCTTCTCTTCCCGCTATTCGCTGTGCTCGTACTTCTAGAGGCGCTTTAAGCCAAACGGCGATGTCGGCTTTGAGAACCCAGCCCGAAAGCCGCCCGTCGACGACCGCGTGTTCACGTGACCGCGCGAGCTCGGCTTGTCGTCGATCAACGATTTTGTCGATTTCCGGTTCTGTTTCCGCAAGCTTGCTCAACTGCTCGAGACTCATTGCGCGCTCGCGCGCGAGTTCTCTGAATACCTCTCCCGCTGAGACGTGCGCAAAGCCTAGTTTCCGCGATAAACCGGTTGCTACCGTCGTCTTGCCGCTGCCTGCAAATCCGCTAATAGTAAGCAACACGATGGCACACCCGCTAAGCGCTAGCGATGAACTCAGTCTTCCTGCAGCGTGGCCACCAGTTCAGCGACTGCCTCATCAAGCTTTCCGTCGGGATTTTGCAGTATTTTGACCGTTGCTCCCGTGTGTGCGGCGTACGCCATGCATATTGCTTTGTTAACCTCCTGGTGCTCCTGAACACCCGTCGCATCTTGCGCGTCGCGCTGTCGTGCCTTGTCAGCATTTCTGCGCCGAATAATTTCGTTAGGTGCTGTTTCGACAATGAGTATGAGTTCGGGCCCAAGTTCGTCCAAAACCCACGTAGGCAAACCAGGAAGGTACCCCCCCGGCGTTCGCACCGTTGCGTGCGTGTCAACAACAAGAGGCGTCGTGGCCATTTTTGATATCGTGCGCGCGGCAGTCTTTTGGAGATCGCGCTGCCTAGCTGGATCTAGCTTTCGGATGTCGTCTCTTATCTTGACCCAGCGGCGCTGCAACGCCTCATCCAGCATCACGTCGCTGTAGGTGACCATTTTCAAAGGTTGGCCCTGCGCTTCCAGCCATTCAATGGCTTTCTTTGTAACCGTCGTCCCGCCGCTTGCCGGAACTCCCGTTAGAATTACCACTTTCCGCATTTGCTGCCCCAATTTGTGTAGGGAACTATCCTAACCATCCTACTTTAACTTACGCAATCGTACAGAGCGCAGCTTCCTCCATCAAAGCCGCTCCTGCGATCCAATGCCCTCTAACGCGCAACAAAAATTTCAGCTTAGCTTAGAAGTCAAGAGAAACGATCTGAGCGTCGGAGACGTTATTGCCCCAAGAAGCCGCGCAGCATCGGGTGCATCTCCATCATCTCTTCATTGGCAAGCTGCTCGTAAAGCGTGTACGTGATGCTCACCGCGAGGAGCAACGCAGTGCCGCCCACGTTTCCTATGGTTCCCAAAAAACCGGCAATGACCGCCAACAACCCTATGAAAGCGCCCCCAATGACGGTTACTTTCGGAATGTACCGCTTCATAACGCGTTCAATGATTTTGGGGTCACGGCGGAAGCCGGGGATAGACATCCCAGAACTTTGAATTTGCTCGGAAACGGCCTTTGGGCCCATGCCAGTAGTCTCCACCCAGAAAAGGGCGAATATAATTCCCCCGATGACCATAACGGAGATATCAATTCCTGACCGCAGTGCGATTTGCCACGCCGGGTTCTGACCTACCCCGGGCAACCAGTTACTCGGCCCACTGATTGGTGCCAAATAGTACATCAGGCCACTCGTCGGCTGATTGTTTACGTAGGTCCCAACCCAAGTGAACCCTGCGTTGTAAAGGAGGATGCCAATCATCTGAATGTTCGCCTGAAGCGCCCGAACTAATATCAACGGCAACACGCTCGCGTAGACGAGCTTCACCGGGAATCTGCCTCGCGCGCCTCGTACGGAACTGTGCGCCAGAGGAATCTCTATGCGCGTGGTTTCAACGTAAACAACAACTGCGAATATACCCACCGTGCTTATTATGGCTAAAATTTGGCCCTGATTAAGCAGGAATATTATTCCTTGGGCGGTAAGCAGCTGCTGGACGGTGAACGTCTGGAAGATTTTAATCAAGCCTGGGATCCAACCCACCGGCAATCCGGTCGAAGGATTAATTATCCAATTAATGGTCCCAGTTACCAGGCCTTGGGCAACTCCGGCCACGATAAACATGCCGACTCCCGAGCCAATTCCCCATTTACTCACAATTTCATCCAGGAATAGCACGAGCACGCCGCCTATGCAAACCTGGATAAATATAAGCAAGGAAATGCCGTGAAGCCCGATACCAGTTGAAGCAGCAATAGCCGGGTCGGGTTGGAGGAAACCTCCAAGCACTTGCGGCGCGGCTTCAACAACGATCATGACGAAGATCAGAAGCTTCTGCAGCTGCTGGTAGGCTGATTGGTCTCGAGGGTCGCTCGTGTCAAGCTTTATGATGTCCGCGCCCTTGAAAAGCTGCAGTATGATCGACGCGGTCACGATTGGACCAATGCCGAGCTGAACGAGGGAGCCTTGGCTTCCGGCCATTATTGCGCGGTAGAAGCCGAAAAGGTCCTGTGATGCAGGTGAAAGTCCAAAAAGGCGGACGTTTGTTAAAACGAAATAGATGAGTAAAACACCAATCGTCCACGTGATCTTGCGCCTGAAGTGCACGTGCCCTTCGGGCTTAGAAACTGCAGGAAGTTTCTGCAAGAAGGGTTCAATTCTATCTATCGTTGGGTGCTCGCTCATGATTCACTGCGCTCAACCGATTACTAGTCGATCACTGGTCTAGAAGGTCACGGCTCTGCGATTTTTGCTTTCCCGCCTGCTGATTCCAACTTCTCTTGCGCTCGTTTCGAAAAACTTCTTGCAGTTACGATAAGCGGCTTAGTTACACGGCCCTTTCCGAGCACTTTGTCGACATCGAGCGTGATGTAATACTTGCCTGTGCGCACCTTAGCCTGCTTCAGTTCCACAAGTCGCTCAGCAGTTTCGTCCAGAGCACCTATGTCAATCACGGTCGGGTACTTGAGCACCTTTTGTGGCCTTGCGAACCCATAACTGCCATAACCCCGGCCAAGCAAAAGTTCCTTCAAAAAATGGTGCTTACAACCGCCTGCGTGGCCACGCCCTCCTCGACTTCCTGCTCCACGACGGTTCTTATGAGTGCCGCCGCCACACGTGCGACTTCCTCGAAACTTCTTGGCCTTGTTTTTGGCACCCATTATCTACCTCATTTTGAGAAGCAATTCGTTGATTTCACTGCCGTGAAATCCAAGAACACCTTCTGGAAACGGCTTTTTTATGCCCCTGTGGCCTTTGCGCGGCGGATGGAGCCTTAGCACAGGTTTCAGGTCAGGCACATCCTGCAACGTCGCTGTTCCGCTGACAACGGCTGTCGCTAGCGAGTTTATGTCATCAAAATCGGTGCGGTCTTTCATGTACGCATTAGTGAGTCTCATATGACCCGCTAGCGCGCCCCGTCTTTCAAGCAGCACACCGAGGGTTGCACCGTCGATGGTGCCCCACGCCACATAATCTTTCACCTTTTGGAGCATGCCGTTATAATGCGCGTTGTCCTCGACGAGAACGCAGTGATTAGTCCTACTGAGATTTAATAACTCGAGTGTGCGCCGTACGTCGGGTTTTGTCTTTACCGTCCCACGCATCTTAACAACGGCGTACGTCATTGCGTTCCACCGCCGATTCGCACCGTTGTTGTTGCCTTGAGCGCTTCAAACGTAGCGCTAGCAAAGTTGATAGTCGTACGTGTTTGTCCTGACGATCGCGTCCACACGTCTTTTATACCTGCAAGCTGAAGCACCTTCCGAGCAGTGCCGCCTGATGTTATGCCAAGGCCTCGTGGCGCTGGTTTCAGCACAACGGTCACGGAGCCCGCCTTGCCTCGGACGGTGTAAGGAACGGTATGCGCTTCTCCGCAGCCACATTCCCACGAGCCACAGCCGCGATTTATCTTGATGAGATTCAGCTTAGCAGTTTCAATTGCTTTCCGTATGGCGGGTCCCGCTTGCAGATCCTTGGTTTCGGCGAAGCCTATGTATCCGTCGCGATTGCCGATTGCCACCGCGGCACGAAACTTCACGCGCCGACCGGAATCCGTCATTCGCTGCACCATGTTGATATCTAAGACCTCGTCTGACAGCTCAGGCAAGAGGACATCGATGATTTCGGGTTCCTTCATCGGATGCCCAGTGGCTACAGCATCGTCGAACGTCGTTATTTTGCCCTCATAAACAAGGCGTCCTAATCTCGTCTTCGGTGTCCATCCCTCTATCCTTTCAGCCATTGTGTGCCCCTGTATCCTCTGTTCGTTCCTGCGCAGCGTGCTCGATTATATGTTGCTTCACCGCGTCAACATGATTAGGAAGGTCTTTGGGATCTAAGCCATAACGCGTGAACCGCGTTGGGTTATCGGCTGCATACGGGACAATATGTTCTCCGTGCAGCCTAGCAGGCACCGGAAGCGGCTCACGACTGTGCGGAATGTCGAGCCCCACTTCAACGGCGCCCTGCAAGGCGGCGTAAATTCGCGATCCTCGCGAATTTGCACTAAGTCCCAAATCGAGCACCCCTTTCGAATGGCCAGCTGCAAGCGCTCGACTCGCAAAAAGCAGCCCCGTCAGGTACGCAGCAGGCGTGTTCCCAGTAGCACCCTTGTAGCCGAGCTTTTTTAGCTCCAGCGCGTTTGCAGTTGTCAACGTCCGATCACCTGCAGTTCCATGTTCGACAAGCTGCACGATCAAATTGCGTCCGGTTTTTCGCACGACGACGCGAGGCCATTCTGAAAGCATCAAACCTAACCGCTTATGGTAGTTCGTCTTTCCGTCTCGCCTCCGTCGAAAAGGAACCTGATATCGCGGACCGATCGCCATTATTTCTGCCTCCGCGTGGCCATAGCGATTTCAGCTTGAGTGTTCAGTACACTTACAGTTCGATACTCGCCACCTTTCGCCTTCCTATACATGCGACGATACGTGGTTCGATCGAGCGTGTTGTTGTCCCTCAAGACGCGCAGAGTCCTTCTCTGCGCTCGGATCCTGCGCATCCACAGCTGCTTCCTAGGGCTTCGGGCATTTTTTGCTCCTTTACGAGTCCCTTGCCCGGTTTTATGGCCTTTCTTGCGCTTAGCATCGTTCCCGCGTGCCCGTCCGCGGCTGATGCCCTGCGCTTGCTTAGATTTCACGGTACCGTCCTTTATGAGCCCGCGCACATCTTCTCGGGTGATAGCGTTTGCGACGTCCGTGAGCTTGTCAGGATCGAGCCATATTCTGCTTTCCCCAACACCAAGCACCTCAGCAGCGAGTCGCTTTTGGTTCGATAGGCTGGTCACTGCTTCTCCTCCGCTGTAGCCGTCGTTCCATCGTCTTTTTCCGCGACCTGAGTTTTCAGTCCGGGATTGAGCACCTTCAAGCCCTTAGCAAACGCCCGCTCGAGAATGACTTGCTTCTTGCGGGCGCCGACCGTACGACCTATTCTGACGGCTTTCTGAGGCGTCGCCTCGTCCAGATCAGCTAGGGTGTTGACCAGCACTTCTTCGAATCCTGAAGGATGAAAGCCCCTTATCGCGCTTGGTGCGCCGTATCCCACTTGCACGACCGGGCCCTTATCCGGAAACCCCCGCCGCATCTTGTTGAACAGTCCGCGTGGTTTTCTCCAGCTCGGGCTTAGCTTCTTTTTCTTCTCGTAGTCGTCGCGCTTGAACCAGGGTTTGTCGTGCCGCTTACGAACGAGCAGTAAATGCTTGTGTTTAGCGCTGAATTCCGTATGCTTGAATGAAATTGACTCTTGTGCGACTCGTTGTGCAAGGTCAGCATCGAGGCCTGCGCTTGCAAGTTCGTCCGCTGTTACGCCCTTGAGGTCGTCCACCGTTCGGTACCCTGCCTCTATCAGCGCTTTAATTTGAGTGTCATCCATTTCATTCAAAGCTTTCATGTGCGTGCCCCTAGGCCCTTTTCAATGAGGTAGATGCCGTCTTGAAACACGCGCGGGTCACGCCCCTTGATCCGAGTCGCTTGCTCGATGTTCGCAGCGGTTTGTCCCACGTGTTCCTTATCGATGCCTGTAACGATTAGCTCGTCGCCCTGAATAGCAACAAGAGAGCCCCCCATGACTCTAGCGGTTCGGGGCTTTCGTTCACCCAGAAAGTTTTCGATCGATACGACTTTTCCTTCTACCTTGACCTGGATGGGAAAATGCGAGTATACCAGTTTCAACTTGTATTGAAATCCTTCGGTAACCCCTCTGACCATGTTAGTGATGTGAGAAGCGTAAGTGCCTACGATCGATTTTTGCGTCTTCTTGTCCAAGGTGGTCCCGACATACACCTTATCTGGCTCGACGCGTATGTCGATGTTTGGGTACCACAGGTCGCGTTCGAGTGTTCCGCGCGGACCCTCTACCCTCACAATTCCGTTGTGAACTTCGACCCGGACGGCGTCGGCGATCGGAACCTCTTTTTCTATGACTTGGACCACAGGTCACCACCTAATAGCAGTACGCTATTAGCTTCCCTCCGACACCCCGTTCTCGCGCTTCGATGTGAGTCAGTATCCCGGCAGACGTGGTCAGTATCAGGAAACCGAAGTTGCGCGCCGGCAAATACCGCTGTTCCCATTTCTCAAGATCAGTTGTGTGAACAGAACTTCGCGGTTTGATCGCGCCGCATCGGTTGATATTACCGAGCAGCTCGATCTTGAATACGCCAGTTTTCCCATCTTCGACAAGCTCAAAATCGCCTATGTAGTTCCCTTGCTGCATGACGCGAAGCACGTTGCCGATAAGCTTTGATACGGGCTTGATGCAGCATTCTTTCTTACCGACGCCCTCGGCGTTTTTGATCGCTGAAAGAGCGTTTGCGAGCGGATCTAGTAGAACCATGTTGCATCACCTCAGTTATACTTCTCAAACTGCATGTCGCTGGCGATCTCTCGGAAGCATTGTCGACAGAGGTATATCTCGTACTTCGTGACAAGTCCTTGCTTGCGTCCACAGCGCCTGCATTCATGGGCCTCACGCCGTGTTTTTTCGACCATTATCCCAACACCACGTTATAATTGTTTTGAAGGAAAGAAATTGCCTGCTCACGCGTAACTCGATGTCCAATGGGAACGCGTCGTTGCGCCGCACGACGCCGTGCGACGCGATAGCCTGGCTTCTTGAGTGATACAATTACGTCCATGCCAAATATGCCTATTTGGGGGTCATAGGTCATTCCTGGGAAATCGGTGTGATCGACGATGCCGAATGACACGTTGCCGGTCTCATCAAACTGAAACTCGTGCACGAAATTCTGCCTCGTCTCAAGCGCGCTGTGAAGAAACGCGCTTGCTCGTTCTCTTCGCAGAGTCGTTTTGCATCCTATTGCCTGACCTTTTCTTATCCCGAATATGGGTTGAGTCTTCTTTGCTGACGTTCGCACCGTGGCTTGCCCGGTAAGAGTTTTTACGATATTCTCCGCGTTGATCAGCTTTTGGCCCCCCTCACCGACACTTATATGAACGGTCACCTTGTCAAGCGTCGGCTTCGTCATAGGGTTATCAGTTTGTTCTTGTTCCGCACGGGCCTTAAGCACGATCAGTCACCACCGCTGCCCGTCGCAAAGACGTAGTCGTCTATGGTCTCAAATTGTTTGCCGTCTCGCTCAATTCGTACCATATTCGGACGCGAGCTCGCCATCTTCCTTACTTCTACTATCGTGCCGGTCTCACCAGAGTGTTTTCCTCCCACGATCACGGCTTTGCTGCCGGCTTTGCGCTCATACCGGTCAACAACGCGGTAATCAGGCAGTGAAAAGACAAGTGAGTCACCAGTGCTGTATTTTTCTTTCAGGAGTACATTCGTCCCATCGTGCAAGTTGTACTGAAGCTTGCCGCCTCTCACGACCGTAATGTTGTCAATACGGGCCAGCTTGCGCTTCGCGTCCTCATCGCCTATCTGAGTTAGCTCGTACTTGCCGCGGGGGTTGGGGAGCATGCGGTAGCTTTTGCCGGCAGTCGCAAACACGTCGAACAGGCCGACATGCGCTTTGTGCTTCTTCACCACGCGCCCGTTCACCGTCACGCTTCCGTTATGCAAAATCCGCTTCGCCTCTTTTGCGTTGTCGGCGAGGTGCAATACGTCTCTCAATACGAGTAATATTGGAACGGCTTCTCTCGAGTGTGCGCCGGGAGAAGGAGCAGTGACCCAGTGACTAGTCTTTTTTGCGATTGGCCAGCTTTTTGGTGCGGAGATTCTTTTTTGATGCACGCTATTCCTCCTCTAGTTTACTGGTCCTGAGTTTGTCTTTGAGCTCAAGCTTTGTAATTATCACGTTTGAAGGGTGAATGGGTCGTGCCACCTCAGACCCATCGGCCTTGTGAACCGTTATGCCGTCAATTTCGATCGACTCCTCTTTGAGGTTAACCTTCGCCACCTTTCCTTCATGATCGCGGGAGTCCCCACGAAGCACCTTTACTGTGTCTCCTTTCCGTATTTGAACCCTTCGGCGCTTATATTTATCCGCAAGCTTCTTTTCGAGCGGCGCGTGCAGATACTTCTGACGCACGTGGAGAGGAGCATCAATTCGTGCTTTCCGCTGTTTCCGCGGTTGCTTAGACGTAACTCTATTTACCAATCTGAACCCTCACACTATCATTTGAGCGACCGAAGCAATCTTGCCGAAGCGTTCTGCGACTTCGCGGGCAATCGGCCCCTTGATCTCAGTTCCGCGGGGCTCCCCGTTATCATCGGTGATGACGGCTGCGTTATCTTCAAACTTCACTCTCGTCCCGTCAGGCCTTCTGAATTCCTTTTTCTGCCGCACGATCACAGCCTTGAGAATCTGTCGGCGCATGTCAGGCGCCCCTTTTTTGACCGATACTATGACCATCTCGCCTAATCCCGCCTTGGGTTGCCGCTTCTTAACCCCCCGATACCGTTTGACCGCGATAATCTCAAGGGTTCTTGCCCCCGTATTATCGACGCAGTCAATTTTCGAGCTCGTTGCGAGCGATCGAGGAATTTTCGCCTTCAGGCTCTTCATAGTACTTTAATCACCACGAACGACTTAGTCTTGGACAACGGCCGGCATTCTGCTAGGCTAACGCGGTCTCCCGTTTTTGCCGCGACGCAATCCGGATTATGAGCGTGTAGTTTCGACTTCCTCTTTTCGTACCTTTCGTACTTCGGAATGTATTTTAGGTACTCTCGCTGCACTACGACGGTTCGGGCAGTTTTGTCGCTCACGACCGTTCCGTCGATCACCTGCCCCCGCACAGAAAGTGTTCCGTGAAAGGGGCATTTGCTGTCCTCGCACTCCTCTGTGGGCGCAGCTACGTCAAAGCCAATATTCGTTCGCATGTTGTCACCTGTTGTGCCATTTTCGAACACTCTTTGCAACGCGGTCTTCCGGGCGTCCCTGGACAAGATCTCCGGCTACTCGTAATTTATCGCCTTCTGGCAGCGTGAATTCAAATGTATTGCGGTGCTTGGCGGCCGTTTTTTCCTGGCCGCCGCATTCTAATTTGAAAATATTTCTGCTTTCGTCAATGATCCGCCCACTCAAGCCTACCGCGTCCTCGTTAGTACTCTTCACCAGCGTCACACGCAAACCAATGAGCTCGTGATTCACGAAGTTCTGAGGAGTGATTCTCATCTAGCACCTACGTACCCGCTGCTTTCGTGTTCTTCTCTTCGTTCATAATTGTGCGGATTCGAGCGATGGTCCGTCGGAGCTCCTTTGGTCTTCCCGGATTCTCTGGAGCACCGCCTGCAGACACAAGCGCTCTCTCTCTTAAGAGCTCCGCTATCAGATCGTCAAGCTGCTTGCTTCGTTCATCCGGTTTCATCCTGCGTATCTCTCGGCTCCTCAGTATTGCCATTCGCCTCCACCTCTTCGTCTGGTATTTGTTCGATCAGCCGTATGTCATCAGGAAGTTTGACTCCGGGAGGCACGATGAAGACTTTGACCCCGATGATCCCAAGCTTCCGTTTCGCGACTGCGTAGCCTTTCATTACCAGCTCTTCAGCAGGTTTTCCGCAGTGCTTTATGTATCCGGCGAGAAACTTCTCGGTTCGCGACCGCGGGCCGGTGATCTTTCCCGCTAGGATCACTTCGCATCCAAGCGCACCGGCGTCCATAACCCGCTGGAGCGTCGATTGTCCTGCCTTTCTAAAATACCAGCCCCGCTCAAGCGCGTTAGCTAACCGGTGCGCCATTATTTGCGCGTTTAGCTCGG
Organism: Halobacteriota archaeon; assembly: GCA_050011655.1. Taxonomy (GTDB): domain Archaea; phylum Halobacteriota; class Bog-38; order Methanoflorentales; family Methanoflorentaceae; genus Methanoflorens. The sequence goes on from JBEKIR010000001.1 coordinate 19,615, forward strand.
GAACTTCAATCTCCTGGACATCGAGCTGTGGGTTGTCGAGTTTGAAATTCGCATCGAGCTCTCTGGTGACTCGTCTGATCGTTTTGCCGCTTTTTCCGATGATCATTCCGGGTTTCTCTGCGTATAAAGTGATGTGCGTGCCGATGGGAGTGCGATTGATCTCCATGCCACCGTAGCCTGCGCGCTCTAGCTCCTTGTTCAAGTACTCGTTCATCTGAGATCTCTTCAAGCCCTCCTCTATGAATTTTTTCTCAATCCCCATTTTCAAACTCCTGGAGCACGATTTCGACCGTTACCGTGGCCGTGTTCTTTGCGGTGGCGCGTCCCATCGCGCGAGGCATCCTGCCTTCAATAACGCGCCCCCTTCTCGCCAAACTGTGGACTATCCGCATTCGATCAGTATCGAGCCCTTTGTATTCAGCATTCGCTTCCGCGCCCTTTAAGACCGTAAGTATGTCCCGGGCCGCTTTCTGGGGAAATCGGCCTGCGTCCCAGCCGCTTAACCCCGCGCGATGTCCGACGCCTGAACTGTGGCGCTTGAACGGCACGGGCTTCGTGAGCTTAGTAATCCCTTCCAAAAGGGATTTGGCTTCTGCGAGCGACTTTCCCCGCAGCTCCCTGCATATCTCCACGCAGTGTCGCGGCGATACGTGAAGCTCATGGCCTTGCGAACGGGCCGTTTTCTCGTTGTCAAACTCGACTGAATACTTGGTGAACGCCATTAAATCACTTCAGTGGAACGTATCTACTGGATCGTGTCGCTCCCACGCCCGGACCGCCGTGTGATACCCGTCGCCTTGTGAGCGCGTATTCCCCAAGGTAATGCCCTATCATTTCCGGCATAATCTCGAGGATGGCGAACGTCTTTCCGTCGTGGACTCCGATCGAGGTGCCGACCATCTCAGGGAGAACGATCATGTCCCTCTGATGGGTGCGGATGGTTTTTCCCTCTCGTATCTTTTGCAACAGCTTCTTTTGGTCTTCCGTGAATTCTCTTTTGAGCTTTCTGCGTTGACGCGCAGGAAAGAGCTGAGCCAATTTATCGAGCTCCATGTCCTTGAGCTCCTCAAGGGAATGCCCTCTATATGAAAACTCTTCCTTTCGGCGTGGCGCTTCCACTTTTCTTCTCTTAGCCATACTTTCACCAGCTCTTCGTTTGACTATCGTTTACCCGTGCGGCGAGCTGCAATGCTGCCAACTTTCCGACCCGGCGGAGCATTGCGGCTGACCGTTTTTGGGCGGCCCGGATGCTGCCAACCGCCGCCGCCGAATGGGTGGTCTACCACGTTCATGGCAACCCCGCGCACACGGGGATATTTTGCTGCTCTTGAACGGATCTTGTGGAACTTCTTGCCTGCTTTGACAAAGGGCTTGTCAAGGCGTCCTCCACCTGCCACCATTCCTATCATTGCTCGGCAATGCGGATGGAGCCATTTCATTTCGCCACTAGGCAGTTGCACGACAGTTTTTTGCACGTCGTGCGCGATCAGCATCCCGTAGACGCCGGATGCCCGCGCGAAACACCCTCCGTCGCCAGGTTGCGATTCAATACTGCAGATCGGCACCCCTTCCGGGATTTCTGCAAGCGGCAGAATATTGCCAGCTTTGACCTCTGCTGACGCTCCGCACGCGATTTCATCGCCCACGCAAAGACCCTCTGGCACCAATATCAAGCGCTCCGTTCCGTCCGCCAACTCAACTCGCGCTATGGGGGCGCTGCGAGCAGGGTCGTGAAGGACCTCGACTACGCGCGCTTTCACATCCTCATCCTTGTCAGCTTTGATCAATTTCAAGGCTGCCTTATAGCGGTGAGACGGTGCCCGATAGGTCGGTGTTCCCTTGCCCCGATTTTGCGATATTATTCTCTTGCCCATATCCCGACTCCGTTAGAAGATTCCAAGTTTTGATGCGATCTCTTCAGCAGAATCGTCGCTTGAAAGCGTAATAGTAGCTTTTTTGAACCCTTTGGGTGTAACGAGCGTCTTCACGTCGACGACTGTGACGTCATAGATTTCTTCCACCGCTTTTTTTATATCGTCTTTTGTATCTTCGACGTCAGCGATGAACGTGAGCTTGTTCTCTCTGTCAAGCTGAGCTGTCGCCTTCTCGGTTACATACGCGTGTTTCAACATGACTCTACCCTTTCCCTAAGGCATTTATCGCCGACTGGGTCCATATTGTTAGTCTACCTGCGTGCGTACCCGGAGCTAGAAGCTCAACGTTCAACTGATTCACCGCTACAACATCAACTCCGGACAAATTGCGCGCTGCCAACACGGGCCTCGTGCAGATGATGAGAACGCTCTTTTTGTTCTTGTAGCGTCGGCCCCGCCGTTTGCCTTTCCCAGCACGCACGCGTTTACCGCGTTTCGCTTTCTCTACGTCTTGCCAGACGTTTAGCGCGGTCAGTACTTCTGCTATTTCGCTGGTTGTGACCAACTCTTCGAAGGCGTCCTCAAGTATGAGTGGAAGGGTTCCTTCAAACCGATGACCGCGCGCTTTGACTAGATCAGGTTTTGCGGTGGCTGCGATTGCAGATCGCATCGCTTTCTGCCTTTCCTTCCTGTTTATCTTGTCGAAAAATACCCTCTTTGAGCTTGGCGGATGTGCTTTTCTTCCGCCAACCGCTTGCGGCACCCTCGCGACCCTGCTTGAGTTCTTCAATCGCGGGACTTGCGCGACTCCGCGCCCCGAACCCCACGATTCCGCCGAGGTCTTAATGCCGGCCGTGGGCTCCGGTCCATAGGCCTGCCTCCTATTTGCCTGCGAAACGACGACTGCCTTTTTTATGAGATCTGGGCGGTAGAGTTCGTCGAAAAGCTCCGGAAGATCGATTTTCTTCCTGGCCTTGCCCTTCAGACTCAATAGTCGCCCCTTCATCTCATCTCACCCCTTGCTTCGATCGAACGCTCACGTAGCTGAGATCAGGAACCGTGTGTGCGGTTTTGTGTGGCCTGGTGGCCGATCTCATTCTAATGAGCCTCTTGGCAGGTCCCGGAACCGATCCGTGAAGAAGAACGTACGCGCCTCGAACGAGCCCATATTTGACAAATCCGCCTGCGGGAGTCACTACAGCTCCGTCCGGCCCGATTTTAAGTATTCGCTTATTGTACTCAGTTCTTTGTTGATAGCCCATCTGACCAAGTTGCGGGACCGTCCACCTAACACGCGCCGGGTTCCACGGACCAAGATTCCCGATGTGGCGCCCCTTGCCGCCCCTGAACGCTTTTCGATCCTGGATGGTGACGCCCCACCGTTTGACCGGCCCCTGAACCCCTTTGCCCTTTGTCACTGCGATTACGTCGACTAGCATACCTTCTTTGAAGACGTTCTCAGCGGCGATTTCTTCTCCCAAGATAGCGTCCGCGTATGTATACGCAGCGCTTGCATCGTCTCCACCAACAGGCACTTCCATCAGTTCAGGCACCTTCTTTGGAATGCCACTCACCGCCGCTGGCGAGGTATAAACCAGCACGCGGATCTCGTCCGCACCGTCGAGACCCCCATCCCGGCGTCCTGCCTCCTTGGGAAGCGGCCTGCGCTTCGCAACATCGCCTGCGATATTGCCGGCCCAAGCTTCGAGCACAATGCGCTTTCCATAGGGCGTCTTACGATACGTCCGTACAGCCGCTACTTTCATCGCGGGAGTTTCGACGACCGTGGCGGGCACGCTTATCTCTAAACCTTCAGTTGGGCTATTAGGGGAATCATCGACTAAGATCACGTGCGTCATCCCAGCTTTGTAGCCCGCGAATCCCAGTATTCGCGGCTCATCTTGCTCTGGCCAGGAGCGGATTCTCGGCACTTCGCTCTTTGCCCTCTTTCGGGGGCTGTAGGCGAGCGATCCGCGTCTCGGACGATGTCTTTTTGTCATTGGTTTACCTCATGTTGATTCGTGCAGCGCGATATTGAACACGCTCAACGTGGCCATGATAGCTTCTTCTGTGCGCACCGTCTCTGTCCCTTGCTGCGGAATCGTATTAACGACAAAGTCTGAAGCCTCCTCCATCGATAGTCCCGCTTCCTGGAATAACGCTTCTACTCCGCGATTAGGGGCCCCAAATACGAAAGTCATCAATTCGGCGCTTCTCCTTCTTATTTCATTGTGTATGGCGGGACTTATTGGCTGTCCGTGCCTCGACGTGGCTATGACCAACCCCTCCAACGCATTTGCGATGCTATCTACCACCCGGACCGAATACCCCCAATAACGCGGCGGCTTCTGAGTCAGTTCGACTTCAAGCGGATCTCGCGAAAAGATCTTAACTGTCACGCGCTCCCCTTTGCGTAATGTGGCTGTTCGCAAAAGGGCCGGGCAATCCAAACCGATTTCAACCCAAGCGCAGTCAGTTCCGACGTCTATCACAATTCCTTCTCGAATGTCATCACGCGGCCGCGCGTGATGAGGGGTCTTCAATGGGGGGACCACCCCGACGGATCGCAACTCATTTGAGCGCGGGAAAAGCAGCTTTCGAAGGTATTGCGGCGCCTCCATATACTGCAAAATCGACGCGATGAATTTGCTGTCATCGTACGCAGCGTCACGGTAAACCGTAACACGTTGCACCCCAAATATTGCCGCCGCCCGAGCGACTTGTCCGACCTTGTATGTCTTTATTTTCTGATCGGCGGTTTCGATGGTCAAGGACGAGGGCACTGCAAGCTGTATCTTGGGGTGCATTTTCGCACATCTGCGTCATAACGCCTGACCCGTGTAGTTTTTAAAAGTGCAACAAAGCTACTTAAAGGTTTCTGACGCTGCTGCGGCTCGCGTCACGCGATTCCGATACTCCTAAATAAGGTAAATCCTATATAAACGGCCAAGAATGGACGACGCCAGCGGCGCAGCCCAAAAGCTCCACGCTGCAACTTTTTCAGTAGTTGTCAATGTGCTTCTGCTCTCCGCGAAAATTATCGTGGGGGTTGCAAGCGGCAGTCTAGGAATGCTCGCCGAAGCGGCCCATTCGCTGCTCGACCTTCTTGCTTCGGGCTTTGCTTACACGGGCATCAGAAGCGCAAATAGACCACTTGACGAAGAACATCCCTACGGGCACGAGAAGTTCGAAAACTTTTCAAGCCTCGTACAGACCGCACTTCTAGGCGTTACAAGCATATGGATCTTCTATGAGGCGGGCCTGCGACTTCTCACAGGATTTGCTATCCAGATAGACAATACGCTTTATTACGCCATCGCCATTATGATTTTTGCCATCATCGCAGATTTCTGCGTTTCGAGGTATCTGTTTCAAAACGCCCGAAGATACGGAAGTTCAGCCTTAGAAGCCGACGCTTATCATTTCTCAACGGACATTTATAGCTCAGCAGCTGTGCTTCTCGGCTTGGCGGCAGCCAAGTTCGGTTATGTCGTCGTCGACCCTTTGGCCGCGATCTTCGTTGCGATTATTATGCTTACGACTTCTATCCGGCTCGGGCGAAAAACGACTCGGGTCCTCGTCGACGCCGCCCCACCAAAGGAAATAACGTCAAAAATCAGAGACGTTATAACGGATAACCGCGACATAACTGCCTTCCACGATCTTCGGGCCCGGCAAGCCGGCAGCAGCATATTCGTGGACGTAAGCATCCATGTCCGGCCGAACCTTAGTCTTGAAGACGCTCACAACATCGCCAACAAACTGGAAAAAGACATAAAAGCGTGCGTGCCAAACGTTAAGGAGGCCATTATTCACATCGAACCGGAGACGTCGACGCGAGAAACGACATGATCGAAGTAGTTGCGCCATCGAGACTTCATATCACCCTCATTGACTTGAACGGCTCGCTCGGACGCATTGATGGGGGCGTCGGACTCACTCTCAACTTTCCATCAGTGAAGATCAACGCGCGAGAGGATGCTCAGCTTGCGGTTCTAGGAAACACAACGTTCGGAGACCGAATAAGAAGAGCAGCGTCAGCGATCATGATGCGGCACGACGTCGGGGGCGTAGCGATCGAGGTCGTCGACGAATTTCCTGCTCACGTTGGACTAGGCTCAGGAACCCAAGTCGCGCTAGCAGTCGGAACGGCGATAAGCGAACTCTACGACCTGCGCTTGACGCCAACGGCCATTGCCCAACTAACGGGAAGGGGGGGCACCTCTGGTATCGGCGTCGCGGCGTACGAGCGGGGGGGATTCATCATTGATGGAGGTCACAAAGGCAAGACGGCGTTCTTGCCATCGTCGGCTTCTGGAAAATATGCCCCAGCCCCAATGATCGTCCGTCACGATTTTCCGGATTGGACGATCGTTCTTGCCATACCAAATCTACACGGTGCGAGCGACAGACGCGAGGTCGATATATTCAAACAAAAGTGCCCGCTGCCGCTCACCGAGATCCAGGAGCTTTGCCACGTTATTTTGATGGAATTGCTTCCGGCAGTCGTGGAACGAGACATCGAAAGTTTCGGCCAATCGATCGATCGAGTTCAGATGCTAGGTTTCAAGCGCCGAGAACTTGAGCTACAGCCGTTCTGCGCGCGTCTCGTTCAATTCATGAGAGATAACGGGGCGCTGGGTGCCGGAATGAGTTCGTTTGGCCCCGCCGTATATGGGATAGCTGACGGAAAGCGGCTGCAACTTGTAGTTCAGCGTTACTTGGACGAGACTACCGGAGGCGCAGTCCACACAGTAAAAGCGCAAAACAGCGGCGCGCGCGTCCGCGAGATCTCGTTGGGCTAACAGACTCCGGATTCCTCGCGAGGAGGTCAAGAGATTCGTATGAAAGATCTGAACGTTCCACTGTCGAAGGCGCAGCGATTGTTATTGATGACAGACGGCTCAGTTACGACTCTGCTCGAAGTGCTGACCGGGAAACCTGTTGTCGTGAAGACGTTGCTTCAACAGGTCGTCAGAGCGGACACCGAAAGAGCCGCGGCGTTGGACGTAGAGGAAGGCGACAACATAAACTATCGCGTCGTTGTTCTCAAAAACGACGACGACGCCCGACCGCTGATCTACGCCGAGTCCTACACGCCTATCGCACGCGTGCAAAAAGAGTTCAGACACGACCTAATGAAAGCTGACATACCGATAGGACGAATCTTGACGCAGCGAAGAATTGAATCACGACGGGAAATCAGAAGAGTTGATACCACTTCGAACGACGAGCTTAGCGACTTGTTTGGCGTCCCTCATAACGTGCTGCTGCTGTCTCGGACATACGATATCATTAGTCACGGAATGGTGCTAATGCGGATCACTGAGACATTCCCTTCCACGAGTTTTGTAAAAAACGCTGTGGAAGGCCCTTGACTATCGCCCGCCGAGAGCGCCACCCAAACTGAAGATATTAGCTTTGTGTTCCTCACCGGAGCACCTCGCCTCGACACCGTAACAGCTCCTTAGTCACCGCACTCTCTTCAATACCACGGCGATTACTGCCGCAAACAGCAACCCAAACATCGCTGACACAGTTTCGAATCCGGGCAAAAGTGTTGGAGCGCGCTGACCCGCATTGCCTGTCGTATTGACGTATGTGGTTGAAGTGGTAGATGCCGCAGCAGACGGGGAAGCAGATGGCGTCGCAGTCGGGTGAACCATACCATAGTTCTCGACAAGCTTGAAAAGAGGATATTTATCTCCGCCAAATGGGGTGTCTCCGATTCTGTTCCAGTCTGCATCGGATCCGACATAATTTGAGTAGTAGTTACCGACGAATCCGCTAAACGAATTGCCGCTGAAGGTATAGTTGAGCGGCGTTGTGGAGTTGATCTTGTTGCCTCTTGCGCATAGAAATTACTTTTCTCGGCCAAGAAGTTATTGAAATGGGACGTGTTAGCTTGCGAGTCACTGATAAGCACACCGTTTTCAGCATTTGCCTTAAAGGTGTTGAACCAGAACTGGTTATTGTCGGTTCCGTCGCGAAGACGCGCGCCAAATTGAGCGTTCGAGCTGAGCGTGTTGTTTGAAAACGCGTTATTCTTTGAGTTGAATGGAGATGCCCCAAAGTTTTGGTTGTTGCTCAATTCACAGTGCGTGACATTGTCGCGTTCGAGTTAAACATGTAAATGCCGTCGCTTAGTGACGCATTTCCGCCGCCGCCTTTTTCATTCGAGGCGCTGTTATTCGAAAGTTTGTTTCGGCATCACCCATCTAAGTAGATGCCAAAACCGTTATTGTTTAGGTTGTTGTTGCCTATCAGATTGCCTGTGGCGCCAGCTACGTAGACCCCTAAAACGTTGCCATTCACCACGCACGCGGTAAGTACGCAGTTCGATGTGCGCCCAAACGCGACCCCCATCTTTCCCGCGGTTATGGTGAACCCCTGGATCGTAATGTTGCTACCGCTCAGCAGGAAAACGTCTTTGCTCGTTTCAGCAGCCTTGACTACCATTGCTGATGCTCCATTTGAAGAAACAACAGTGAGGGGCTTATCGACCACGATATTTTCGACATAAGTTCCAAGCTAAACGAGTACAGTGTCGCCTAGCTGTGCAGCTTTAACGGCTTCCGAGATCGTCCGATACTGTCCTCCCGCTCCTACCTAATTTCAGCGGCGTTTGCCCAAAGGATCGCTGTCGATATGCACGCGGCAAAAACGAAACACGCTGCAACTAACTGCATGACTTGTTCGCGTTCACAATTGCAGGAAAAAACAAAATTCGGCGATTTCAGAGTCGAGTGAGCGCAATGCTGCAACAGACTCTTGTATCTGCAGTTTGCCGAATATATAAAATACCAAAATGGGACAAAAACGCCCAAAACATCAAACGTTGGAATAAGGAGCTGCGAGACGCACGCAGAACAAGATTCCTGTAGAAAACTAATCTGAACTGGCCGCGTGGGCAGAAATTGCTTCGCTAAGAGGTTACAACTAAGTGCACAGGGGGGAGTTCTGAGGATTGATACATGTTGTTACCCGCATAGCTAACCGTCAGCGTGTGCGAGCCGCTTGTGGCCGTCCAATCAAAATTTGCAGTTGCAAAGCACCTACCTTCTGTCGGCGACTGCGGATGCACCTGTCCCACCGATTTACCGTCGATCAAAACAGTGACGGTGGCCCCGTTACCGCAAAGTATGTGCCCCTGTGCAATTACCTCAAATGCCCAACTCACCTTCGTTCCCTGCGTTATAGGGCTTTGTGTTTGCGAGAGGAAGGTAGGGCTGCCACTAATCGAGGTGGCAATTTTCCCCGATGCTGGAGGTACTGCAGTCGGCGTCGCGCTAGCGCTGGGTGACGGCTTGACGCTTGAGGCCGTTTTGACCGCTGACGAACTCGACTTTGTCGTAGTTGACGCATTCGTTGACGACGTATTTGAGCTCGAGCTCGCGACTTGTGGGCTAGTTTGAGTTGGCGAAGAACAGCCAGCTACCAAGATAATGGCGATCACCGTCGCGAGCACTAACAAAGAGAGACGACTTTTCTTCATGTTGTTTGCCCAGATATCGTAACTATACGCGGCCCTTATATAATAATGACGATAACGCTCGTGAGCTGTCGCTTTACGGATTTACGCGCGTCCGCACCAATGCAGTCGAAGGTGATGGCGTTACATGCCGCTGACAGACGCACACGCGTGTTTCCCCCTTTAAGCTCCTCTCTGCCAGACAGCGCCGTCGGTGCCGCGCACAAAGACGTCGATCACACCATTAGCCGGTGACGTCGCAGCGGGTGACGACGTCAGATTTCCGCCGAGGGATGCCCAGGCTGACCACGCTGACCCTTGGAGCGACTTGTGCCAGAGCGCGTGGTCGGTGCCCTGTACAAAGGCGTCGAGGCTGTTTGCATTCTGCGCGTACACGGCAGGGCCGGTGCCGGAGGCAAGTTGCCCACCGAGGCTGGACCAGTTAGACCAGGATGCCCCTCCATTCGTGGTAGACCTAGACCATAGGGCGCCGTTGGTGCCGCGTACAAAGACGTCGATCACACCATTAGCCGGTGACGTCGCAGCGGGTGACGACGCCAGATTTCCGCCGAGGGACTTCCACGACGACCACTTCGTGCCATCCCAGTGCGTATACCAGAGCGCGTGGTCGGTGCCCTGTACAAAGGCGTCGAGGCTGTTTGCATTCTGCGCGCACACGGCAGGGCCGGTGCCGGAAGCACTTTGCCCACCGATCGTTTTCCATGAGCCCCAAGTGCCTCCCGAGAGCTGCTTAGAGTAGAGAGCGCCGTTGGTGCCTCCCGCAAGTACGTCCATCACCCCGTTAGCCGGTGACGTCGCAGCGGGTGACGACGCCAGATTTCCTCCGAGGGATGCCCAGGCTGACCACGCTGACCCTTGGAACGACTTGTGCCAGAGCGTGTGGTCGGTGCCCTGTACAAAGGCGTCGAGGCTGTTTGCATTCTGCGCGCACACGGCAGGGCCGGTGCCGGAAGCAAGTTGCCCGCCGAGGCTTGACCAGGAGCCCCCGAAGGGGGCAGAGCTACTCGGTGGGTAATACGTTTGTAGGTCTGCGACTACCGATTCGAGTCCGCATGCTTTATAGTTGCTAAGCCCCCGAGGACTAGCACCGCACCATGCGTGGAAGCTGGTGAAGCCGATTCCATTAGCATACGACCAATCTAACATTGACTTGTAACTGGGTGTGCTGCCGCTAAGTGAGTTGGCAAGTATCTGGTTGGCGCCTCTGGTATTGTTCCACACGCCGGCGAGGATTCCGTTCTGGATTCCAAGCGCAGCGGCCTGTGTTGATCCATTTTGCATGTAAGGCCACTCTGCTGTGTAGTAGCTCTCCCAGCTGTTCGCGACCGTAAATGGGTCCTTATACACGTTTCCCCACAGACCACACTGATCACAGTTGAAGTTCACATAACCTTGGAAGTAATTCTTCATGTAAGCGAGATCGCCAGTCCTGCCGCCTTCCGAGGCGACGTAGTGCCAGCCGGCGTTTTCAAGTGATTGGAAGTAGCTGCTGAAGTTGGTAATCGGCGTGTTCGATAGCTGCCCCTCGTTCCAAATGGGCGCCTCAACATCAATAATCGGCGTCATGCCAAGCGATTTGATCTTATTAAGCTCCGTCTGGTACGTTTGGTTGTCGGGAACAACCAAAACAACTGCAGTGAATCCGTGTTGTTGAAAATAGCTCAGAGAGGAGCCATCATCTACCATTGACGGCGGGCAACCAATCCAATACTGTATCGGATGCGTCGTTGCGCCTACTAATGGCTGCGCGCCCGTCGCGTTCGCAGCAAAAGGAGTACTAATCGCCGCGTTTGCGGTTGCAGCGGTCAGAGTGATCAAAACCGTGCCCAAAAGCAAAAGATATGAGAACTTCTTGAAGCGCTGAGTCCAGCAGTGCATTCGGGCGCGCGTTTTGTTGCAAGACACTGACTTCTCCATGGTGCATCAACTGACGGAAGCAAGCCGCAACAACAACAGGTTGCGAGTTGTGGCCCTTAAATGGGCTTACAAATCTTTTTGCGATCGTACTTAATATTTGTTATTTGTTTTTTTTCGTTTTGGACTCTCTGGAGCGAGTAACGCCTCAAATCTCGTTGATATTCGCTGCGGGACGAAAAGGAGAATGAAGACTGAGCGACGCCTTGTCCAACGTACATTTATAACGCGCTAGAGCTCCGGTGTACTTTCCGTACTTGTTATACGCTCGATCGCCGAATTTGCGGGCTTTCTGGCATATTTCCGATAGATGACTGAAAAGCCTAAAAACCACACGGGAAAAAGTATGTAGCTTGCGTAGTCGTGTACCGCCCACAGGGCGTTAGCGCCGTAGTAGTATCCAGCTGCGAACAGCAACAGCAGCCTGACGAAGTTCTGGAGATAGGCCCCGACAACCCCCAAAATAAACAGTCCCATCAGAGCCTTATTTTGGGGTTTTCGGTCTATAAGCATGAGTCCAAAAATCGCCAGGAATATTGCTAGCGAGTCACTTCCCGCGCATCGCGTATCGACCTGCGCAGCAATGCTGCTACCCAGTAGGCTGTTCACCGTGACGGTAACCCCGTCCAAAGTGACAGGGAGTCCGAAAAGTTGCAATGTTGATACGGAGAGGATAGCGGTTGCTCTCGCAAAAGGGGTCGCTACCGTACTTTCGAGCAGCACAGGAAAACCAACAGCAATTCCGAATAATCCCAACAACATAAGGGGTATTTTTGACGCTTTTCCAAAGAAGAGCGTGACTTGAGCGACGATAACGAAGCCAATGGCAAAAAGAATTGCTGGAAGCGAGTCTAAAAAGGCGGCGACGTAGTACATGAATCCTAAGGAGGCGCCGACAAGTATTGCGCCGAACAATAGCCATTTAGTATCAGTGGCGCCGCGGGCGTCCTCGAGAATATCGGTTCGTTTAATGTAAATCCACAGGACGCATAGAGCCAGAACTGCCCACAAATAAAACCCATTTTGTTTAAGCGTAGCGTAATCTAAGAGGAGTGTGCTGTTGCCAAACGCACTCCTAAATATCCCAAAAGTCAAAGCGAGGCACGCAAACAGCAACCCTGCCTTTAGCATGGCGCTTTGATTCTGCCTGAGTAGCGAAGTATCCATCAGTTTATTTGCCTCGCAGAAATCGCATCAGAAACCTGCAACTTGATAGAACGACTTGCGTTAACGACAGTCTTAATACCAAATACGATTTGTGAAAACGTGTTAGATATACTTTTTTGTGGAAATGACGATGTCTAAAACCCCCGCCGCGATAAGAATTGACGTCGACAGCACACGAGATATCGCCCTCCTGCCTGAACTTCTCGATTTGTTGAAATGTCTTGGCATCAAAGGGACTTTTTTCGTCACCACAGGCCCCGACAGGCTCGCGCTCAATTTCCTCGAACACCTCGCTCGTCCGCGAAGTTACGCGCAGTTCATCAAGTCGAGGCCGCTGAGATACGGGGCCTATAGTCTCAATGGTATCTTGCGCAGCACGGAAGTCGAAGCTGCATCACCAGAGATTCTGCAAAGAGTCAAAGAAGATGGACACGAACTGGGACTACACGGGTACGACCACTTCACGTGGATTAGCAAATTGTCAATGATGGACGAGACAGCCATCAAACAGTTGATTAACGCCGGCATAACGGCGCTCGAGGCTGTAACTAAGGCCGAAGCCAAGAGCTTCGCATCGCCAGGATTCACTGTTACAAGCGCTATGCTTCGAGCTATAGATGCGTTTGATTTCGATTACTCGAGCGATTTCAAGGGCAACCGCCCTATACCTCCATTTTACCCCGAGACAGGTTCGGACATGAGCGGGGTCTTAGAAGTGCCCGTTTCGATGGATTCGATCGGTGAGCTTTTCACGAAGGGGTTATCCGCAGACGAGATCAAAACGAGAATATCTGCGTGCGCAGATGTTTGGCACAGCAACCGATTACCGTTCGTGGTATATGCTCACCCGGCGTACGAACTAGGCTGCCAGAAAGGCCTCTTCGCTTCGGTCCTACAAGATTTACACGAAGACCCGCGCTTTGAGTTCTCAACGCTGGCTCAAATTGCCCGACAATGGAAGGTGCGCGTTTGAACTCGCTGAAGATTGCACACATCTATGAGCTCGGTCCGCAGCCGGGAGGGGTATTGTTAGGGGGGATTGAAGTTGCACTGCTTGAGCTGTCGAAATCGCTAGCAAAACTCGGGCACGAAGTCACGATAGTGAGCGGGGCAAGCAGCAGAGCCACTGACTTTCGCATTGAAGACGTGTCAGTCAAAAACATTGAACTTGGAGGCTCTATGAAACGCACCTGGGATCCTGCAAACCTAAGATTTGCCCGACAGGTCGCATTTCCGTTTGCTACGTTTGCTGCAGATCTCTCTGGGTTTGATATCTACCACGGCCACTTCTACACGTCAGGCGTGGCAGCAAACGTTTTGGCTCGAAAATATGGAGGAACAGCGGTCAACACGCTTCACGGGTCCTACTATGACATTTGGCGTTACATAGAGCCTCCTATCGTCGCGTCACTCTACCGATTTACAGAACGCGCGCTCGCCCCCACTCTTGCGCGAATGTCCAAGATCCAGATTCACACGGGCGCGTATTTCGCCAGCAGAGTTATTGACTGGGGCGCACCCGCCGACAAGGTGGTGACAATACATAACGGCTTCAACCCGCGCGCGTTTCACCCCGACGTTGTTCCTGCGGAATCCCTCTCTGACCAAACGGTTCTGTTTACCGCGCGAAGACTTGTCGAAAAGAACGGCGTGGACTATCTCATTTTGGCCATGCCGGACATCATCGCGCAACACGATGCCCAGCTTGTGATCGCCGGGGATGGGCCAGAGAAGCATCACCTCGAAAGGCTTGTTGAGCAGCACGGCCTTCAAGACACCGTATCGTTCATAGGAGCGGTGCCGCACACAGAGTTGCCTCAGTACATTTCGGCATCGGATATCGTCGTGATCCCAAGCTTGATGGAAGCGTCTAGTCTCTTTTTGATAGAGTCAATGGCCTGTAAACGTCCGGTAGTCGCAACGAACGTAGGGGGAATTCCTGAGATATTGAACGACCGCTGCGGCGTGCTCGTGTGCCCACGAGATGTGTTTGCGCTGTCACAAGCTGTGAATCGGCTCCTAGCTGATCAGAACCTACGAGACGATCTCGCAACAGAGGCTTACGCAGCCGTTAGAGGGGCCCTTACGTGGGATAACGTCGCTCGGAGAACTGAGAAGGTGTACGCGAAGGCACTTCGCAGATGAGCAGCTAACGGTAGTAATCAGGGGCTCGTGCTTTTCTGTATTCTACGCAGCGCTTGCACGAATCGAGCGGAAGTATTCCAAAAGCACCGCAGTGCACGTATTTGGTTGCCCCGTATTGCTCGTATCCCATGAACGCCAGACAATCTATGTCGGGTTCAGTTGTGCTGGTTCCTAAGCCTATACATCCCCCCCAAAAAATCGTTCATATTATTATTATTTATAAGTTGGCGCTCATTTCGCAAGCAAAACAGCCGTTAGAGGTGGCCCGCAGCGATCAGGCTCGGGCTATCGTAACGAATCCAGTGTGACCGACTCGTGTCGCAGGGCGAGTACCTCTCTTTCCAAACTGCATTTCCCGCTCAATCACCTCAAACGTCTTGATTTGAGTGAAGCGCGCAAGCGCCCTGCGTGCTCCAAAAGCCTGCTCATAGAACGGGGAGAAGGTTGCGATGAACCCACCAGGAGCCAAATATTCCTTTACCACTCCGATTGCTTTGACGATTTCGTACAAATCGAGCGTGATGACGTCGAACTCTACCTCTGAGGTCATTTCGAGCACGTCGCCTTCAACGATATCAATGTTCGTCAGTCCTGCGTGCCTCACATTCTGCGCAGCGCGCTTAGCAAAACCGCCGTTGATCTCGTACGAAGTCACGTGTTCGGCGACGCTTCCCAAAAAGATCGCTGTGATTCCCGACCCTGTGCCTGCGTCAAGGACGATATCGTTATTGTTCAAACCCGTATGAGCGACTATGACGCCGATGTCCTTCGGCATCATGGGCGCGCCCGTTCGCTTCAAGTGACGAAAATAGTCAGGAGCGCGGGGTCTCAGCACCTTGAATTCCGTGCCCAGGTGTGTGGTAATTATGCTGCCATACTCCAGAGCTTGCAGAATCTCGAGGTTGATGACGCCAGCGTCGGTGTGAAGCTCTCCCTCGGATCTAACTAAGAACTGCCTTTCAGCGTTCGCGACAGACACCAAAAGTGCGTTCTCTATCATATTTTGCGGCTACTGCCCCTTCAACTTGAGAATGGCATCAGCGAGATCTCCTCCGGAAGTCACGATGGCTTCTCGCGCAGCATCCTCGCTGACTCCAGCCTGTTCTGTAACTATCTTGACGTCTTCGTCGTTCACTTTCGCACGCTCTGTCGGCTCCCCGGATATCTGATAGTTCTTGGTTCCTTGCGCCGTCATCACGGTCACCGTTGCGTCTTCGAAAATGAGTTCTTTATCAGAAAGCTGGATGATCACCCGCTCGACGTTTTCCAACTCTTCGACGTCGATCCCCATTTGTTTCATCATCTGCTGTAGCCTTTTGGGACTCATTCCCCGCATACCTGGAATCATAGAATCACCCACGGTAATGACACATTCAAAGGATTTTTACGTTATGGTGCAGAATTCAAAAAGTCGAAAAGCAGGTGGGTCGTCAATCCGTCTTACGGAACCCTTGCCTCGTTTTTACTGCCACTCCCTTGTTGAACGCACACATCTCTAGTGGGCTCAGGAGGGCCCGGCCTGTCGCTAGTAGCGCGTCGCGTTCGTCGACTAAGAGCACCTCGTCCTGCGCCCTCAAATCAGGGTCAGCACTTATCACGTGTTTTGCAAAGGCCGTTTTTCCCGCCCCGACGAACGGCGCAGATTCGGCGTTCACGATAACTCGCAGCTTCGGATCCGAAAAACGTGCGTGGAGTCGACGCGCTCCTAATTCGCCTAACGTGAAAAGTCCGTCAGACGCACGCAATGTTGCGACTCTAATTCCGCCGTCGAGAACCTGACTGACCCTTCGTGTTCGCGACAGCGTGAAAGTGATCGTTTCTGGAAAGAGACTCTCTCCGGCACCAGACCCGAACTGGTAATCTGCAATGATCCGGACGCGTCGCAGCACAAGCGTTATATCTCTACGCTATGCATTTTAGGTTTATGCCTCTCGAGCCGTTATCTGCTGAAGAGATGCGGCGCATCGACGAAAACTGCGTTGGGCTCGGCATTTCTAAGCTGCAGCTCATGGAAAATGCGGGAAAGGCCGTTGCGGAACGCGTAAGGCACCTCTGCAAAGGTGCACGCGGCTCTTCCAAGACAATAGCTATCATCTGCGGTCTAGGGAACAACGGGGGCGATGGCTTCGTTGCGGCTCGGCATCTGTCGCGCGAATTTGCCGTTCACGTGGTGTTAGTCGGCCATGAGAAAGCCCTGAAGACTGAAGAAGCCCGAAAGAATTGGAAGATTTTGGAACATTTAGATCATTCGGTGACGCTTTGTCAAGGCGCTTCAATTTTTAGCGCGGAAAGCCCTCTCACGAAGTTAGAAAGTTATGACCTTCTTGTCGACGCCATTCTTGGAATCGGGCTGGCAGGGCCCATGCGCGAGCCAGAACGAACCGTCATTCACCTAATCAATCAAGCAAAAATCAAGAAACTGTCAGTCGACGTGCCAAGTGGCTATCGCACAGAGACTGCGGTCGAGTCAGATTATCTGGTCACCTTTCACGGCCTCAAAGCTGGCACACGATCAAAGGGAACCACAGTTTGCGATATTGGGATTCCGCTAGAAGCGGAACTATGCACTGGCCCGGGAGATCTGTTGCTGCAACGGCACGCCGAAAGTCACAAGGGCGAAAATGGGCGGGTGCTGATTATTGGCGGTGGCCCTTATCCGGGCGCGCCAACGTTTGCTGCTATGGCGGCGATGAGAAGCGGGGTCGATATCGTGACTGTCGCCTCACCAAACGCTGAAATCATAGCAGGATTCAGTCCGAACCTCATAGTTCGAAAGATAGGCATCGACCGATTCACCACACGAGACGTTGAGAGTCTGATCGAGCTAATTGCCCAGCACGATTCCGTGGTGCTGGGTCCTGGTCTCGGTGCTGACGCAGAGACGATCCGAGCTGCAAGCGCGCTAATAACTGCTTCTAACAACCTAACGCTCGACGCAGACGCGCTCCGTGGCCTTGCAAGCTCAGAATATGAGGAGGGCAAAATAGCTGTCACGCCACACCTTGGCGAGTTTGCAGCTCTGACGGGTGCCGTAGTTCCAAGCACGCTTCAAGAAAGAATAGAGGCGGTAAAAGCTTTTTCGCGAGATTGGAGTGTAGTAACACTGCTAAAGGGTCGCATCGATATCATCTCAGATGGAACGAAACATAGGCTCAACAAGACCGGTAACGCCGCGATGACGGTCGGGGGTACTGGCGACGTCCTAGCAGGGCTCGTTGGCGCTCTCTCAACGTCCCTAGACAAAATGCAAGCAGCTTCAGCAGCTGCGTACCTTAATGGTCGTGCCGGCGACTTGGCATATTCCCGCTTTGGATACAGCCTCTTGGCAACAGACGTTATTGATTGCATTGCAGACGTTTTGTCTGGAAGATCACAATGATTGGCGCTCCGCCCCCTTGCGAGCCGCCACGTTCTATGTAGCAGCGAAGTGCACAATCTGACTGCAATCAAGCGAAAAACCAACCCGAAGCAAGACAGCAAACGAAGACCGTTGAAGTGATACCGCTCAGCAGGGGCTGCCGGTGCTCACGCCTGGGGATTTACAGATGCGCGTGCGCTCGCTCGCTTGACGCCGAGGTAGGCCCACTGGTCGTAAATGCTGGTGTCGTCTCGGTTGTCGATAATTTCGCCTTCGATGCCAAATTCCAGCATTGTTTTGTAAATGAAAGCGGCCTCTTCTTTCTTTTGCGCTGTAAACAGCAGAAGCCCCTCACTAATGACCTCGGCAGCCTCTGACAATATCTTCCGCCAATCGCGTTTGTTGAACTCGTAAATGGCCCCCAGCATGAAGCCAGCGACGCACCTAAACTTGTGGTACTTGGCGATTTCGTATTCCGCTAGGCAACGGGCGTCCATCACCAGTGTGTTTTCTTTGGTAAGAGCGCCGTACAATAACCCCTCACAAACTGCGCATTTATCGTTATCTATAGCATATACGTTGTAACCAAGTTCGCGGAGCGCAGCGGTGGCCATGCCGTTCCCGCAGCACACCTCCAGCATCTCTCCCGCATCCAAATCGTAGAATAGCTCGATTTTAGTCTTAAAAAATAACTGTAAGCGCTCCTGACGCTCAGGCGAGTATGCTAGTACCTGAGCTCGTCTTCCGCCGTAACATTCACAGGATTCACCGCTCACTAGCAGGTCGCACAAAAGTGCGCATACCGCCGCGTGAAAATCGGCTGCCTCGATCACACACGATCGCTTATTGTCGGATTTGGCAGCCTGATACAGCGCTCTGGCATAGCTATCGAACTCTGAATCAAACCGGACGATGTCGGTCACTAACGTCCAAAAATCCTGCTTGAAGGCAATTCCGCGTATTTGGCCGTCACAGACGAACGAAACGATCGCGTCAATTGGTGAATCAAGCATCTCTCGAAGAAGATACTTCGAGAAAGTAGTATCTCTTAGGCCTGCGTACGTGTCATCTACGAGCAGTACACTCGTCGCGCTAAGCAGCTGCTTCAGATCCATTTCAATGACACTCGTGTGCACTTCCGACCGCGTCTTCAAGTGTTATGCCTTTCCTGGCAAGGTAGCGGTCGATTCCGTCCGCCACACGCTTAAAAATCGACAGATCTCTGGCCACCGCCGACCCGATCTGAATGGCCTTCGCTCCTGCCATAATGAGCTCCAAGGCGTCCTCGTAACTGCTGACCCCTCCGACCCCAACAATAGGGATCCTGAGGGCTTCGTAGAGATCGTAAACACATTTAACCGCTACCGGCCTTATCGCACTGCCTGAAAGTCCGCCAAATACGTTACCCAAGACAGGCCTCCCGCTTTCCACATCGATCGCCATTCCCTTGACGGTGTTTATCGCCACTACGGCATCAGCTCCACCTTTTTCTGCTGCGTGACCTATTTCTGTGATATCAGTTACGTTAGGGGTGAGCTTAACCCACACAGGGAGGTCGACCTGTTTTTTCACGGAGCGCGTAATAGACTGGACCAGCGCCGGCTCTGACCCAACTTCGATTCCATACCCCCGGGCATGGGGGCAGCTTAGGTTAAGCTCGAGGGCGTCGGCGAACCGGCAAAACGCCCTGGCTAGCTCAACGAATTCGTCTGCGTTGGCGCCAAATACGCTGACGATTAGTGGTTTTCGTTCGGCTGCGGCGGCCAGCTGCTGAAGTTCGCCGGTAAACGCGAGTCCAGCGTTGGGTAATCCAAGCGCGTTGAGAAACCCGGACGAGGTCTCAACGAGGACGGGCCCAGGATGACCTTGGCGGGGCATAAGACCTACTGACTTTGTCACTACGCCTCCGGCACCGCACGCCATGACACGCCTTAGCGAAGATGCAGCAGATCCCATAATCCCTGCGGCGAGCACCGTGGGGTTAGTAAGCGTCAGTTTGCCGATGTGGACATCCAATTCATCACTTCCAGCCGACAAACTATAAATTTGCCCCAAGATATATAGAACCGTCTATCACTCTAAATAGGCGCCATCGCATCCGTTGCGAAGACTGGCGCAACTGACGACAAAATGAGACATGGCACACATCAAAACTTGGTTTGGAGATATCGAACTGCACAACGACGAGATTGTCAGCTCGCAGGTCTTGAAGGCAGACATCGACGCCATGGCACAGCGCTTACAGCGAGAGGACTTTGCCGATTTCGATAAGGAATGTAGAGGTCGTCTCAGGGAGATAGCGATCAAACTTCAAGTTGTCAGCTCCGAGCGCGAATACGTTTCACTACTTCGCGCTATTATGATACAACGCGCGAAGGAACGGATAGTCACAGCGTTTGCGCAGCCCGACGCGCGCATCATCCAACTAATCGATGGTATCGACGACATTGATGAATCGATAAACTTGCTCTCTGAACGACTTTCGGAGTGGTGTTTGCTCACGTCGGAGACGTCTATGCCAGAGGACCTACTGGAAGCTTTTGCCTCCTCACCTTCCGCACAGTCACCGCTGGCGCAAGAATTTGCCGGTTCCATAAGCCGACTTTGCGAATTGAGACAGGAGATAGCAAACGCCATCGAGCTTGAAATGCGCACCACTGCCCCCAATCTCTCCACGCTCGCTGGTGAATTGCTCGGGGCGCGGTTAATCGCTCGAGCAGGTGGCCTAGGGCCACTCGCAAGAATGCCGGCTAGCAGGATTCAGGTAATAGGCGCTTCCAAGGCGCTATTCAGGCACATAAAGTACGGCACAAAACCGCCCAAGCACGGAGTTATTTTTCAACATCCGCTCGTTCGCGGCAGTCACCCGAACAACAGAGGAAAGATTGCAAGAATCTTAGCTGCAAAAATAGCCATTGCGGCTCGTTTAGACTTCTATTCAAAAAAGGTCTATCCTGAACTATTAAGTCAAGTGGAAAAACGAGTTGGCGAACTGCAGACCGCGGAGCGCAACCCCAAACAACATGAAGATAAGAAGCCATAAGGTCCCTGGAGTTTTTTTACTGGATAAGCAGTTAGCCACGAAAGGCGAAGCCCTGTACGGGGAGAGGACATTCGACGGCTACCGGCTTTGGAATCCGCGAAGGAGTAAGCTGGCGGCATTATTGACGAAGCAGGCGCAAGTGCCTCTGGCGCCTGAGCAGATTGTGCTCTACTTAGGGGCCGCATCGGGGACGACTGTCTCGCACCTAGCCAACATTGTTTCACTCGTGTATGCCGTAGAGTTTGCGCCACGCGTGGCACGGGACCTCGTTCGTTTGTCAGAGCGCGTGACGAATATCGTCCCCCTGATTTCAGATGCTGCGCAGCCTGACTATGGACCTGTTGTGGAACTTGTTGATCTGCTGTACCAGGACATCGCACAGCCGAGACAAGCTGAAATCGCTGTTAAAAACGCCGAATTGTTCTTGAAACCACGCGGCTACGCTTGCATCATAATTAAAGCGCGAAGCATTGATGTCACGGCGAAACCCAAAACAGTCTATAAACGAGAAGTCAAGAAATTAGAAGAGCTATTTGACATTGAGTCCGTCCATGAGCTCGAACCGTTTTATAAGGCGCACGCAGCAGTCATTGCACGCTTAGCTTGATTGCGCAAGAATCATTATAGCACGCAGATCGCAGCCTACAGTTTATTCTTTTTTGCCGCGTGCGATTCCAAACCGGCAAAACTTTTTAACGAATCACGTGTATGCTAGTTACAGTTCAATAACGAGGATAAAATGGCACGCAAACCAGCTAAGATGTATAGAAGGGTCACAGGACCCGCCTATACAAGGAAGTCTTATATGGGGGGGATCCCTGGAAGCAAGATTTCACAATTCGATACCGGCAACCTAAGTGCCGATTTCAAGGTGGCAGTTTCACTCAGCGTTGATGAACCGTGCCAAATACGACATATTGCGCTGGAAGCCGCCAGGATCGCAGCGAACCGTTACCTGATGAAATCAACAGGCAGGCTGAATTTCCGGCTGAAGCTCCGCGTCTATCCGCACCAAGTGCTGCGAGAGAACAAGATGGCCACCGGCGCTGGGGCTGATCGGGTTCAGGATGGGATGAGGGGGGCATTTGGAAAGGCAGTAGGAACCGCCGCCCGCGTAGCCTCTGACCAAAAAGTGTTTACGGTGTTTGTAAATCCTCCTAACTTTTTAAAAGCCAAAGAGGCGCTGCGGAGAGCTTCGATGAAAGTGCCACCGCCGTGCAGAATTGTCATAGACGAAGGGTTTGAACTCATCAAAGCATGACGCTAACGGAACCGCTGTAAATTGTGATAGTCAGAAGAAGGTGTATAGTACGGATAGTTATGAAAACTACTTGGATCGCGGCATCAAAAACTTGCCTCAGACAATAATAGCTGCGGAACGTTTTTCGATACCTGTACCGCGGGTGTTTATCGAAGGAAGAATGACTGTTTTTGAGAATTTCAGCGAAATCAGCGACGTGTTAAATAGAAATCCTGAGCACGTGCTCAAATTTCTATTGCGAGAACTCGGAACTGCAGGCAAGATGGACGGAGGGCGGGTCATTTTTCAGGGCAGATTTTCGCAAGAGATGATAGCCGGCCTCATCGAAGATTATGTTGCGGAGTACGTAATTTGCTCAGAATGCAATAGACCAGACACACATCTAACGAAGAGTGATAGAACGGTTATGCTAAAGTGTGACGCGTGCGGCGCTCACAGGCCCATACGGAAACGATATGTGAAGAAGGAAAGCGCGGCCAGTGCGCTTGAAGAGGGGAGCGTCTACGATGTGCGGATCGAAGCCGTCGGCAAGCGAGGAGACGGGATTGCCAAGGTCGGCAAATACTCGCTGTTCGTTCCGGGCGCGGGCAAGGGAGACACCGTAAAGGTACGAGTCAAGAAGATCTCGGGCACTCTCGCATTCACCGAAAAAGTACCAGGTTAAGACGATCTCAAGACGGCCACGAGGCACTTCACAGCCGTAAGGCACAATCCCGCCGCTTCAGGAGATTTTTCGCTTCACCAGGTGCCTCGCTGTGCAGGCAGCATCAAGTACTACGGCAATGCGTGAGCGCTTGATTTCTCGCGCCATTTTGTACGCGCCGTAATGCCCGGGTCGATTGTGGGTTGTGAGGACCCGATGCACCGAAAACGATGCATTTGGTTGGCTCAGAATTTAGGCCTTTATTTAGACAGCAGAAATACAGCGTGCTCAGTGAGGAGGCGCGGCAAGCGGACTTATGCACGATGAGCGGACCGGCTAAGCTCAAGACAATCACTGAATAACAAAGAACGGGAAGGACAGACGATGTTCGAAATAGTGACCTCAATATTGAGCGAAGGACCTATTTGCGACGATTGTCTGGGGCGTCAATTTGCAAAATGTTCTACGAACCTCACTAACAAACAGCGAGGACAGGCGATCCGAATCGTCAAGGCAATGCTTGACAACTCGCCAGTGAACATCCAAGAGTGGGAAGATGCTTATGGCATGTGCTGGGTTTGCGGAGGTCTGTTCAATAATCTAGATTCGTGGGTTGAACGATGTCTCGAACAGCTCTATGACTACGAGTTCGCGAATTTTCTAGTTGGAACTAAACTGACTGGCAGACTCGCTGAGAATGAAGAAATACTGTGGGCTGAGTCTAAAACGACGACAGCCGAGCCGCTCAAATCAGCGTTAAACAGAGAATTGGGCAAGCGTATCGAGCTTCTGACCGGCAATCAGGCAGAATTCAGCAGACCAGACATCTTGCTCATAGTCGACTTGGCCCGAGACAAGATTGGGATTCACGCGAATCCCCTTTTTTTGTACGGCCGATACCTAAAGTTCGTTAGGGGGTTGCCACAGACGAAATGGCCGTGTGGCGAGTGCGGCGGAAAAGGCTGCGCAAGGTGCAACCTAACTGGGAAAATGTACCCCGAATCCGTTCAGGAGCTGATAGGAGCCCACGTACTTAGCGCAAGCCGTGGCAAAGACGTGATATTTCACGGCGCTGGCAGAGAGGATGTCGACGCCCGCATGCTTGGAAACGGTAGGCCTTTTGTGCTGGAGATAAAATCCCCTCACAAAAGAAAAGTCGACCTTCACGAACTAGAGCAGGCGATAAACTCTTCGCAAAAAAAAATCGCGGTAAGTGATTTAGCCTTCGTTGACCACGAAACGGTCGTAAAAGTAAAAAACACCCTGTTGGACAAAGTTTATAGGCTTAAAGTGATATACGAACATCCGATTCGTAAGGAAAAGTTAAAAGAAGCGCTGAAGCGACTTGAAGGCGATATAGAACAAACAACCCCTCAACGAGTAGTGCATCGCCGTGCAGACTTGAAGCGACACAAAAAAGTGCATTCGGCCGAACTCACAGGTGATGAGATAATAATTCGGTGTGAGGGCGGGCTCTACGTAAAGGAGTTAATATCTGGAGACAATGACAGAACTACTCCGAGCCTTTCAGGTCTTCTCGGCGTAAATGCAAAAGTTGAAGAGCTTGATGTACTAGAAGTTGGCGGAGGTCTCTAATGCCAAGATCACACGGTGAGCGGAGGAAGACGCGGTACAAGCTGAAGAAAACCATCAGGGAACGAGGCATTGCTCCGGTAAGTCATGCAATCAGGAGCTTTGAAGCGGGCCAGAAAGTCCATATCGATCTAGACGCAAGCGTCCACAAGGGCATGCCGAATCCAAAGTTCCACGGCAGGACCGGAACAGTGCTCGGGCAACGCGGCCGCGCATACGTAGTGGAAGTGACCGATGGCAACGCTGTAAAGACGGTAATAGCACGCCCGCAACATCTGAAAGCGCAGAAGCAGGCACAATGATAGTAAAGACCGTGTTGGCAGAGGAGAACCTCACGCTTTCTGAGGTAAAAGAGATCTTCCTTGAACTGACAACGCCTCGATCCGAAGAAGAGTTCACCTACGAGTTCAGACGGGCCCTCGACCACGTCAAGACTTTTTCAAAACTCACGGGAGCGCAAGCCAGGCAGCTCGTCAACGAGCTAAAGAACCTCGAAAAGATGAAAGAGGAGATCGCGATCAGGATCGCTGACATAATACCGTTGTCCAAGGATGAGGTGCGATCCATCTACGCAAAAGAACGGTTTTCGCTGACAGAAGGGGAACTCAACGAAATACTCGACATAGTAGCACGCTTTTATTGAGGCCGGGGGCGATCTAAATGAGAGGCGAGAGAGAGCAATATGTCCGCGTGCTAGACTATCTGCCACATGGGCACCCTGACGATCCTCACCCCGTTTACAGGAAGAAGCCCATCATCCACGTGGTGGGTGAGGAGAATTTCACCCTGCTCGAACTCATTCCACGCGAGAACTATGTTCCACAGTCGTATGACCGCCTCTATATCGGAGAGGAGGAACGCAGCGAAATCGATCACGTTAAAAGGCGTTTGAGCTATAAGGAACTCACGCACGGTGCAAAGGTTGAGTTGCCTTACGCTCTTGAAATAATTGTCAAAGAGCAAGAGCCCAGGTTTGTGAGCTTCTTCAATGAAGCACAGCCGATAACGACCCGCCTCCATACCCTGGCGCTGCTCCCCGGTGTGGGCAAAAAGCTCATGTGGGAGATTCTTGCGGAACGCAAGAAACGGCCCTTCGATAGTTTTGCCGATATTTCAAACAGAGTGAGGGGCTTGTACCACCCGGAAAAAGTAATGGCAAAAAGAATCGAAGATGAGCTCAGAGATGAGCACGCTAAGTATAAGTTTTTTGCGAAATAGCGAGTGACGCGAGACCCAAAGCGTTCAATGCCCCGTGGAAGCGACCGCAGCTACCATAAAGCGAAGTGGGGTCAGCACTTCTTAATAGATGATGAGATTATCGAGAAGATCGTCAGCTATGCAGATATAAGGCCAACCCAAACGATTTTAGAGATTGGCGGGGGTACCGGGAACCTTACAAGAAAACTTGCCCAGCTGTGCTACAGACTGGTTGTAGTTGAGGCGGATCGGAAGCTGGCGCGGGAGCTCTGTTCGATACCGGGTATCGACGTGCTGCATGGAGACGCCCTAAGGGTTGAATTTCCCCCGTTTGATAAGACAGTCTCTAACCTGCCGTATCAGATATCGTCAGAAGTCACGTTTAAGTTACTAAAGCATCCTTTCACGTGCGGCGTGCTGATGTATCAAAAAGAGTTCGCGCAGCGGATGGTCGCAGCGCCGGGCACGAAGGACTATAGCCGTCTGACGGTCTGCCTGAGTTACATCTCAAAAGTCAAAGTGCTAGCGCGTGTCCCGAACACGGCATTCAATCCGCGCCCTGCAGTTGATTCTGTGATTGTTAAACTGGTCCCGACTAAACCGCGCTTTGAGGTACTCAACGATGTGTTCTTTCATCGCTTCGTTCGCGCGCTCTTCACGCAAAGACGAAAAACACTAAGAGCTGCACTTCTGGTGACGGCACAGCTGCTTAACGTACAAGCGATGGACCAACTGATCGCTAAATTGCCTCAGCATTGGCTAGTCCGGCGGCCCTACGAACTCTCCCCAGAAGAGATTGCAACTCTGTCGAACGATTCGTTTGAGCTGCACGAAGCGCAAAAGACGAGGGTGCAGCGGCAATAGTCGAATTAAGCCGACGAGAGCAATTATGACGCCCGGAATCACTAAGGGAGGCAAAAAAGTGCGTGACCTCAGCGAGCAAGTGCTCGTGCTGCCGGACGTTTATGAGCCGTGTGACGACACGTATCTGCTCATGGAAGCCGCCTTAAATGAGGTGCGTCCGGTTGACTCGGTCTTGGAGGTTGGCACAGGATGCGGAGTCATCGCTAAGAAGGTCGCAGAACGCGCCCGCTGCGTGATCGCGACAGACAAAAACCCGCGCGCGGTCGAAAATGCGAAGTTGAATGGTGTAGAGGCGATCATGGGGGATCTTTTTGCCGATCTAGACAGCCGGTTTGACCTCATTATCTTTAATCCGCCGTACCTGCCTAGACGGCGTGACATGCCACGTGACTGGCAGACCCAAGCCTGGGATGGGGGCCCCTCAGGCAGGGAAGTGATCGTGCAGTTCCTCTCACGGGTTGGTAACTACTTGACCCAAAAGGGCAGGGTGCTCTTGGTGGTCTCTTCGATCACCGGCTACGAAGAAGTGACAGAGCTCATGCACGCACAGTTTGGGATTGTCAAAGCCATTGCTCAACGCAAGTTCTTTTTTGAGACGCTGTATGTGGTACTGGGCGCAGAAGCTACGCGATCGGGGGGGCAATAAGCGTTGCAGTAGAGTTTAAAAAGGGCTTATGAACTTGTAAAACAGCAATTCATCGACGTAAGTGCCGTTGTCTAGCCGCCCTTTGCTCAGTCTTCTTCCCTCGCTAGCGTAGTTTGAGGAGCGATACAATGCTGCTGCCGCATTTCCGTCGTAGCAGTTCACTTCTATCTTTTTAATGCCCTGCTCCAGCGCGATCTGCTCTAGCGCGACAATCAGCAATTTTCCGAGGCCCTTTCGTTGAAAAGCGGGATGGACTGCGACGCCGAACGAAGCTACATGGGCAGCTCTCGACTGCGGATCGTTCATTATCAGCGTCGCAGAACCGATGATCTTATCTTGGTGCAGGCCAAGCACAGTGATCTCGTTCGTGTTGAGTCGGCTTAGCCACTGTTTTTTGTTCTTTACTAGGTCACCAACGCGGTATCGCTTTGCCAGAAACTGATCAACTTGACTCAGCCACGAGTAAAGGTACTCGTAGCCGCCATTTTGATAATCGTCAATGTGGGCGACTTTCAGTTCGACGGTTGTTCCATCATCGAGAATGACGTGGTTCACCGATCTGATGATAATCCCTCAGGATATTGCTTCAGATTTTGACCTAATGAGTCCCAAAAGTGCCTCAAACTCATCTTTTAGCCTCAATGAAGCATCCTGCAGCGCTTTTAACGGATCCTTGGATTCCGTTTTGATGTGGAATATTGGATTGCTTATCATCGGATGCTTGACGTCGTACGTGGCGATTTCGACCTGCGGATCTTGAAGCAGCGAGTACTTCAAGACGTTCAGGAACGTGTGGCCCTCATCGAGAAATTCTATCTCAGCTTCGTCCTTTGTTGCACGAATGATCTTAATATTCATTGTCTACAAATCTTTGAAAACAGGTGGACAACAAGCGTCGTTATGCTTAGATTACGCCCTTTCCGTAGTCCTCCGAGATCTTTCGCGTTTCGATACACTCGCAGCTTGGACATTCGAGCTTGTTCTGCTTCCGCACGAGCGGCATGCGGCATCTCGAGCAGAGCGCCTTTATCACGCCTAAATCCTTTTCAACCGTGCTCAATCTTAAGCTCTTTTCGTCTATTACTCTGGCCTTTATGATGTCTTGCTGGCTAAACTCGGTTTCCAGCTTCGCGACGTATGAGTCCTTCACGTTTGAAATATGAATAGCTCCTTGATCTGCATTTGCGATTTCGCGGTCTTCGTGACCTTTTATTCTTGCAATATCAACGAGGACGACTGCATTCTTCAGATCGACCACCCGACCGACCACGATGTCGCCGGTCTTAAGCATGGGTGGGGTCTCCATAACGGGTAGAACTCGTACCGTTCGGTCTTTCTTGTCAGTTTCGACTTTTCCCGTTACGGCGGCGAATATCTTGCCTCTCTCTTCATACGTCCCGTCGCCGGGTAGGTATTCTTCAGAAGCACCTATAAGATCCCCTGGTACAACCAAATCCGTCATTTCTTATCCTTTCCTTCCTTCTTAGAGTTAAGAACAATAATTCAAAAAGCGACTTCTATTCGATAAATTATCGCGTCTACGTATCGTACTGCATCTTTATGAAACTTAAAGGTATGTGCAATGGGCAGTTTGACCTTTATTGCGTCAGTAACGCGGTGCGGCTCAAGAAAGTGCCTCACAAAGCCGTTTACGACGGCACTGTGAAGCAAGTAGATGACTTTCCCCACACGTACTGACTTGCTCAAGAACGGCCTATCACTGCTCCGCTTCTGGGCTCCGAATGGAGGATTCATCACGACCGTGTCGAACGAACCTTCAAAGTCTTCTATGCTGCTATTTAGCCAAGATACCTGCACACCGAGTAGCTTCGCGTTCGCCCGCGCGACTTCTAGTGCTCGCTCGTCCGAGTCAACGCCCGTCGCAACGCCACCCAGCAGCGCCGCGCCTAGTGCAAGGACGCCGGTCCCGCAGCCCAAATCCACCACTGTTAGACCGGCGATGTCACCTCGCATGTAGGCAAAATAAAGAAGCTGAGCGGCAATGGGTGCTGACGTGGTGTATTGTTCGCGCATCGCAGAAGGGGATTCAAACGCTTGCACCTGTTCGAGGATGATTTCAAGCTGACGCTGTTTCATCTTGATAGACCGCCGTAGAGAGGTGAAGCGCGCCGTGCGACGGCAAAACTGCGGCGATTGCGAGGCGCTATTCCTGTTGGCGAGAGACTTATCGCTTTCGGCTCAACACGTATGCTACAAGAGTCAATCCGGCTAACGCAATGGGCATTTCGAACCCCGGGAGGGGATTGCCACTCGAACCGCTTGATTGGGTCGGGGCCGCAGTGCCGTTGGCGTTCTGGCTCGTTGATGTGGGCGGAATATTAACCGCCTGGTTGACTCCGGCGTACGCTGTTGCTTGCGTGGTCAAATTGCCTGCCGGATTAGTGCCTGTTACGGTGATACTGAGCGTTTGGTTATTCGCAAGCGTTTTGCTCGCGATTCCTGTCCAATCCAGCTGCTGGTGATGCACTATGTTGGGCTGAACGGAGTCGTCAGTAGGACTTCCCGTGATTTGGCTTAAATTAGCTGAAAACAGACTTTCTACTTGCGCAGAGTTAACAGCGGGGTTTTGAGTCGTGGGATAATCTGTCTGATGACAAAGGCGACAATTACCCGTTACTGTGGTAATGACAGAGAACGAGTTCCCTGTGTTGACGAGCCCTTTGGCGGAGATTCCTGGTGATCCATAAATTGTTGGAACGAGGTTCAACGGAGCGTTGTTAACAGTAAACTCAGTTGTCCTCGTGGGTCCGTATGGATCTGTAACCTTAAAGATGTACTGCCCAGGGGAGAGTTGTGGAGTCAGCCACAAGAACTGTATATAGCCATTGGTACTGTTGTCACGGTCGGTCGGCCCGCCGTCGGTGACGTTCGCTATGGTCACCCACGAACTACCGGGGTCGTCGTCTTTGCCATTTCCGTTTTTGTCGTAGTAATAAGACAATGTGACCGTGCTTCCGTTTCGCGCCACGTTCGCTTGCACGATGACACTGCTACCTGAACTAATGGTTGTGGGTTGAAGTTGTACGATCGTCGTTGCGGATGTAGTAATTATGACAGCGCTTATTATCAACAAG
Organism: Halobacteriota archaeon; assembly: GCA_050011655.1. GTDB lineage: Archaea > Halobacteriota > Bog-38 > Methanoflorentales > Methanoflorentaceae > Methanoflorens. The sequence goes on from JBEKIR010000001.1 coordinate 49,907, forward strand.
ACCGCGATTGAAGATAGAAGTAGCAGCGTCATTTTGTTCGCCGAGCGTGGCATCCTGGTTGCCTCCAATAATTTCTCAACCATTATCGGCAAGTTCATATATAAAACATTCGAGTGTCCTAATGCGGCACAATCGTTATAATCAAGAACCCGAGCCGCAGAATTGCTGAATCGACGAGATACGTTTATTACTGTCGAGAACGCTAAAAAGAATAAGATGAATGACTTCTTTTATCCTAGATCGATAGCCGTCATTGGCGCCGCGCGAGAAGAGGATAAAGTGGGACATTCGGTTCTGAAGAACCTCCTTGATGCCAACTTCCAAGGAGAACTTGTTCCCGTCAACCCGAACGCCGATGAGATCTTAGGGTTAAAAACTTTTCACGCGGCAAAGAAGGTCGATCTCGCAGTCATAGTCGTTCCAGCAAAAATCGTCCCTGCTGTTTTGGAAGAATCAGCGCGCGTCGGCGTAAAGGCATCAATAATTATATCAGCAGGATTTCGAGAATCTGGCGTTCAGGGCGCAAAGCTCGAGGCTCAAATTCGGGAGATAACCAAAAAATATGGGATTCGAATCGTCGGTCCCAACTGCTTGGGCATCATGAGCACTGGGGCCAACTTGAACGCTTCGTTCGCAAGCGAGTATCCGGTCAAAGGTGGCATCTCGTTGATATCACAAAGTGGGGCAATCTGCACGTCTTTTCTGGACTGGGCGGCTAATGAAAGCCTTGGCTTTGACAAATTAGTGAGCGTCGGAAACAAGGTCGACGTAGCTGAGGCTGAGCTTTTGGATTACATCGCACGCGATCCTTCAACGCGCGTTGTTGCGCTCTACGTCGAGGGTATTGATAATGGGCGCGAGTTTATGCAGGTCTCGAAAGAGGTTTCGAGGCTCAAGCCAGTTATTGCGCTCAAAGCCGGCCGTACCGATACGGGAGCCAAGGCAGCCTCCTCTCACACTGGCGCGCTCGCCGGCTCAGATGCCACGTATGACGCAGCGTTCAAACAGTCAGGGATTTTACGGGTGACTTCGATTGACGAATTCTTCGACGCCGCGAAAGCCTTCTCGCGCTGCCCGATTCCAAAAATCCCCGGGGTAGCTATCATAACGAATGCAGGAGGGCCGGGCGTGCTCGCGAGCGACGCCAGCGCCGAGTGCGGCGTGCCGCTGGCGAACTTCACCAAGGAGACAATAGAAGCACTGCGAAACGCGCTGCCTCAAGAGAGCAACATCTACAACCCGATTGACATTCTCGGGGATGCAAAGCCGCGCCGATATGTGGCGACGCTCGAGATCATATTAGCCGATCAAAATGTCGGCGCAGTAATCCTGCTTCTCACCCCACAAGCTATGACGGAACCAGAAGAGACTGCCAACCTGATCAACAGGCTTTCATTGCACGCAAGCAAACCCATCATTACCTCGTTCATCGGAGGAAAGGAGCTGAGAAAGGCGCGCGGAAAGTTAATACACGGCAGAGCGGCGAACTTTGACAGTCCAGAAACCGCAGTCAGGGCGGCCCGTAACCTCATCAAGTTCAGGGAGATTGCGACATCTTCAGAGGGCGCATCGACGCAGCTAAGAAGCGGGCAGAACCGTGCTGCATTTCTACGCATTGAAGGAGTTCGGTCGGAGGGACGAACGGCTTTGACAGAAGAAGAAGGCAAAGATGTGCTGCGAGCTTACGGGATCAAAGCCCCGAGAGAGACAGTCGTTACTCGGCGGGACAAAGTCATTCAAGCAGCACGCGAGATCGGATATCCTATCGTCATGAAGGTGAGCTCGCCAGACATTGCCCACAAGACCGACGTAGGGGGGGTCATCACGGGCATAAGCAACGATAGGGCGGCTAAAAACGCTTTCGATCAAATATATGCCAACGTCAACAAGCGAATGCCCCGAGCGCGAATCGGAGGGGTGATAATCGAAGAGATGGTTCAGGGCGTGGAGGTCATCGTTGGGGTCACTTGCGATCCCCAATTCGGACCTTTTATCACCTTCGGGTTAGGGGGCTTGTACGTGGAAGTGCTCAAAGACGTGGCGCATAGGTTGGCGCCAATAACCGTCGCCGAAGCAAAGCGGATGATTGCGGAAGTTAAATCATACCCGATTCTGCTGGGTACGCGCGGCAGAAAGGCCCTCGATATCAACGCGGTGGCCGACACGATCGTGCGGGTCAGCCAAATCAGCCAGGACTTCGAAGAAATCCAAGAAATAGAGATTAACCCGCTGATGGTTCAAGAAGATGGCTGCATTGCGGTGGACGCGCTCGTGGTGATAAGCGGGAGACCGTAGTACTAACAGAAAAACTTGAGAGGTGGATAACTTGGAATCTAAGTGCGATGTGCCGACACTTGTTATAAGTTCAGTATCTGAACGCAGTGGCAAGACTATAATCGCTTTAGGCCTTGCTTTGAACTTTACAGGAGTACTGGGCTTCTATAAGCCTATCCGCGAGAATCTCATCGCAATTGACGGAAATTTGGTCGAGGAGGACGCGTATCTGATGAGGAATGTTCTCAACTTAGAAGAAGAGTCGCTGCTTTCGCCTTTTACCTATAATCTATTTAAAGGCATCAAAGCTGAGGACATCATCTGCGGCTTAAACCGCATTTGCGGCAACAAACAGGCAGTTTTGCTCGAGGGAACGAAAGATATTAGCACGGGCTTTATCCACGACATTTCAAGCATCCAGCTTGCTCGAAAACTCGACACCGGGATCTTACTCGTGACCGACATATACTCGCTTGATAAGGTAGCCATGACCAAACTTCTTCTCGAAAAGCTCAAGGTGAAGCTCAAAGGCGTCGTATTGAATCAATCACAAGATCCTGGGTTCGAAAATTACATGATTAAACGAGGAATAGAAATTGTCGGTTCAATCCCGTTCTTAAAGGAGTTGAAAGCCCTTCACGCCTACGAAATAGCCGAAGAACTTGGCGGAGAAGTCATTGTCGAGGGAGAGGACCGCCTCATCGAAAAGGTGCTGATCGGGGCCATGACGCCGGAATCGGCACTCAAGTACTTCAGACAGGCTCCCGCGAAGGCGGTGATCACTGGAGGTGACAGAGCCGATTTGCAGCTTGCCGCGTTGTCGACTTCGACGTCGTGCCTTGTACTAACTGGAGGGCTGTACCCCGCTAATCACGTGATCGCGCGAGCACAAGAACTCGGCGTCAGCGTGATCCTCGTTCACTTAGATACGCTTACGGCAGCTGAACGCGTAGAGAGACTCACAGCACGTATTGATCCATCCGACAGCCGCAAAATCAGCTTGATAAAAGAAACCGTTCGACAGAACCTCGACACCGATGCACTATGGGGCTAACACTTCGGAGCTCGACGACGTGCACTCGGCTAGAAATGATTTCAGCCGACCGAAAGTGGCTAAGCGCCTCTCTTTCCTCGTATCTTGTTCCTCAGTGCCTTTTTCGACGTCACATCGCCGACTACAAACCCATCGGCATCGAATTGCGGCACGTCCTCGGTTGAACCAGGAGAATTTTTCTCCCTGGCTCTTTCAGGGTCTTCAGGCGCCCGTTCAGACGCGTCCACTGCTATCCTTCTAGCCGGCCGTCGTCCAGAGACTGCGTCAGACGCATTGTCGTGTGAGCGGTCTGCTGACGGTGACTCATAATGCAATGCAAGAGGATCGGACACGCCGCTGCCTCCAGCCGGATAGCCGTCTCTCCTAAAATGATCTTCCTCGTAGCGGTCTTCTCCCGACCTGTTTTGCGAGAAGACAAAAAAGAGGGCGATGGTTACGAGCGCGGTAATTGCGATTACAAAATATACCCAGCTATTGAGATGGGTTAGAATATCGCCAGCGTTATACGTCCCGGGATCTCCTGCTTTTCCTGCTGCTGCGCTAGCAGGGGGGGGGCTTGCGATTGCAAGCGTTGCTGCGTTTTGCTGTGTATCATAGGGGGGTGTCGCATGATCTGATGGATCGGTCCCTTTCTTATAAACGACCACACCGATCGTATAACTACCCTCTGGCAAACTCTTTGGAGTGAACGTTACGGAACGCGTTTCGTCCACCTTTAACGCCACCACGGCGCTGTCTGAGGTTACGTTTGCGCCAGCCGTATCCTTATAAATGACGTCAACTCGGACCCCATCGAGAGCGACTTTCCCGTTCTGTAACGTAACGATAACTTGTGGCGTCGCGGCAGATAGTCCAGTAGTAGTAGTTTTTACCGCTGCGATTTTGACAGACGGCGCCGCAGCTTGTTGCGGCGCTAACGGATTGATGTCTTCCAATCGCTTTGTGAAGTTGTTGTACAGGCTGTCAATTTGGTTGAAAATGTTCCCGCCCGTATCTAGCTGTGCAACGGTTGCTAGGCGTGGATTGACCACTGTCGCTTCTGCCAGTGGTGCGAATGCTACGAGCGCAATAAATGCCCAACTCAGTGACAGTGCCAGCACTGCGAATCGACGCATATCCTAAATCAGCCTTCTTCTTTGCGTGTACGTTCCGCCGAGGACTTAACGATTGTGTATAGCGCGCTGCGTCTCATGGAATCACAACGACGGAGGCGAAAGTGACCGACCATCCAAAAAAAGCCGCCGCCAGTGTTCTTGCCGTTTAAAGGCTTAACTTTTAAAGCACGCGGTTGGCCGCACCACCCGTTTAAAGCAAGACTTTGACGAGGTCTGAATCCTTTATGATCCCTTCAAGTTTTTCGTCTGCGGTGACCACCGGTAAAAGCTCAACGTCGAAACGCCGCATTTGTCTCGCGCATTCGCTTATTCCTGTTTTGTGATAAATTGATTCGTATTCGGCCATCATTATATCCTTTACCGGCACGCTCGGAAGCTCTACTCTGGAAACACCATAGTACAGACTCATCGTATCCCTGACCGCTTCCCAGGTCCACGCGTCCTCATCCGAGCCGGCGGATAGATCCGCCTTTTCGATTGTATCTTCGATCTTGCTGGCTTTCAAAAGGGCGCTTTCTGTAACGATGCCAACAACCTTGCTTGCCGAATCAAGCACTGGGCTCGCGTCGGCATTTGCAAGTTTCATGATTTCGCCTACAACATCAACGGGCGTCATTTGCCAAACTGCGACTATTTCGCGAATGATATAATCATCAACGGGTGTCCCAATATCCATATCCGCTATCGCGCTTACGATATCCGTTACCGTAATGAAACCGACGAGGTCCGAGTCATCCACAACTGGCATCCGCCTGATGATATTTTCTACGAGAGTACGAGCCGCATCGTTGATCGCCGCGTTCGGAGTCACAAAAACGGGCTGTCTTGTCATGAGAAGTGCTATTTGGTCCTCCTCCGGGTTTCGAAATATGTCTCCTCGCGTGACTATGCCTACAAGCTTGTGATTCTTCACAACCGGTAAACTTGTTATCCCTTTGTCCTTCATAATTTTGAGAGCCGTATCTCGCGATCCCGGAACCTCAACGAAGACGACGTCCCTCGTCATCACATCTTCGACTTTCATCATCTTGGAACCTCAGTACCCGCGACGCAGTTCCAATACCAACGGGTCGCGAGCGCGTAGCTTTGAAATCGGCAACATAAATACCCATTTGCACGCCGACCATTCTGAGCACGTGCGCGTGTTGCCTGCTGGCCGCGAAGCCTTGCAGGCTCTATGCCTTGCAGGCTCTAATAGTCGAAGTTCACGTTTAAGCACCTTGCCCCCCGTAAGTGAGAAGAGCGATGTCATCGGGACGAGCTCTTCTAACCACGCTACTTATGATGTTCTTAGTCCCGAAGAGGTTATTTGACCGGTCGTTGAGGACTAGGAGACTAGCTTTCTTGCCAAGATCAATAGAGCCAATTTCGTTAGCAACCCCCATTATCTTAGCATTGTTTAGTGTTGCCATTTCGAGCACTTTGCGGTCGTTGCGCAAAAACGCTTTTGATGTGAACTCCATTTCTGCAAACATGTTGAGTGAGTTGAACATCACGTTGTCTGTGCCGAGCCCAACGGTGGTTGTCTGCAGCATTTGAGCTATTGGCGGGTGCAGAAAAGGCAATCCAACGCCAGTAACTAGGTTTGACCTGGGACACACCACGATGGGAATGCCGCTTTCAATCTGGTGCTGAGATGCGTAGGTCATATGAATGAGACAATCGGGATTCAAAGCGATAGCGGAATCAATATCAGAAGCATCTTTTTCGCCTGCGTGAATGGCAACAAACTTGCGGCGTGTGCGTGCCTTGGCGATCATTGCTTTCAGTGATGAATTGCTAACATCGCTACTTCCGCTTACCCCAAGGCCGTGCGTGATATCGAGAATAGTATCAATCTCATCTTCTACTATATAATCCCGTCCGTTATTTGGCCGACCAAGAATCATCACCTGTACTTTTTTCACTGAGCGGGTTGCAGTTTTCAGCGCGTTAGCGCCGACGGCACCCCCCTCCCTAAAATCGGCCAGCGCGATCGTCCCACTCGCTAGAGCGTCTAGAAGTGACTTGCGCATCGCTTCGATCAACGCTCTCGGTGCTGCGTCGCGTAATGCGCGGTGCTTCAACCCGTGAGGAGGTTTTACGAGAGTATCAAGGCTACCGAACGGCACGTCTTTGATTATAGAATCTCCGAGATGGGTGTGCGCGTTGATCAAAGCAGGCATGATTATTCCACTTGCCCTGCAGTTATCTGGCTTAACATCTGACCGCTCTTCTATTTCGGCGATTCTGCCTGATTCCACGTGGACGTAGCCCGTTATCACTTCAAAATCGCAGCCGTTTAGTATCCTTCCACCGACGACGTAGTCCATAGCAACGTATAAGTCATAGCAAACTGTATTTGAACCTATGGCGAAAGGGAAGCGCCAAACAGCAGGACCTATGTCAAGCGCTGGTTTGGTGCGATACTACGAATCAGAAGATAAGAACGCCATACACATCAACCCTCGCTCAATCCTCGTCGCGTGCGTCCTCTCCGCAGCAATCATACTGGCGTTGAATTTCATGGTTGCTCGGTAACGGGCTTGGCATTTGAGCTTTTTTTACCGAACGAGCGCCTTGGGGACGAGTCGCTATGGCTTTGGGCGAATCCAGAGCATTTTTGTGGGAAGATTTGAACACAGCTGCCTGGAAAGCATCAAAGAAACGCTTAGAGACGATTTGCATTTTAACGTCGGTCCGATCAAGACGCACTCGCGCAGATCGCACTAGATCTCATTTCCGCTTGAAGTAGATGGCGGGGGGGCTTGCCGACATAGCCTCTTAGCGAGAGTTGTCAATGAAAAAGCAGTGCACAACTTTAATTACGTTTTTGAGTTTGGAAACGTGCGTTCTCGCGCGTTGCGCAAAAAAAGCAGGTTATTTCGACACGCCTCCTCTCCATTAAAGATTCTTCGCTGCGCAGCTGATACCTTAAAAAATGCAGGCGACCGGCATCTGTACTCCCGCCCCCAGATTGGTCCAGCTAAACCTCAAGCGCACTCTTGATCCTAGAACATTTAGATTGCATCCCTCTTGGCGTGGCGGCCCTACAACGGGAGAGCACCTGTACCGCAACAAGGACTGTCCGGCGTTTGCGAGACAAAACTCGTTCACGGAACATAAAGCTTGATAACCTGGTGCCTGCGAAACGCTCGGAAATTATTTGTTCGACTGCCTTAAGCGCAAGGACTCACTTCAACAAGAGTCAAACCACAATCTGACTAGCCCTATTTACAGCTTAAGCCGCAAGCTCAATCCCGGCGACGGCCTTAGGCAAAGCAATTTTTTACCGTACCAGAAATTGAAGCCGCTATAGCGCTGCGATATGTGGCTGCTACCCAAATTGATGGGATGGCTGACAAGAATATCGGCAATCAAATTAGTCTAGCGGCGGAATGCATTTGACCATTTTAAAAAACTCTAGCTGTCCGTTCGGTTTTGTAGGCGATGTTTTCCGACAGCGCCAACAGAAGGTCTGACGACGCAGTGTAAGGACTTAATAGTAGAGATACATACAAATGAAGGTTCATGGTCCGCTTGACACGAAATCTGATTCGAATCTCGTTTTTGGTGATCGCACTCCTGTTAACGGCTACCTATGGCATGGCAAGCGTGCAGAAGCAGGCCGACCCTTGGCTCGATCCCGTTGTGACTAAAGGAGAGCTCGACTCTGCCTCGTGGATCAATGCTAACACTAAACCTACGGATCATTTCCAGGCGGATATCTTCGGCGGAGAGCTAATAATGGGGATGACCGCCCGCATTCCTATAGTTGGTGGCGACTGGTCCAACGCGCCAAATCCCATTGCAGATATGAATGCCTCGCAGCAGATCTACCAAACGCCCAGCGCGATCGAGGCTTATGCTTTGTGCAAACAGTACAACCTGACCTATGTTTTCGTTCCGCTCAACAGACTAGTTTTCTGCGGATTTGGCTGGATATCAGTTAACGCGACGAAATTTGATAACAGCGAATACTTCAGGCTTCAATATTCAAATGAGGATGTTCGAATCTATCGCGTGGCTTAACAAAGCAAAAATTCGCGAACGTTTTACATCGCTTGACGCTGTGACCGTTCTCAGATACGTCGCAATTCTCGCTCTGTTCACCTTGTTCGTGAGTTATCGTCTGAATGTCCTGGGGGGCTACGTGATACCTACGTACGGAAATACCATGTATCACGTGGGAATAGAACGGGTTACGCTGGAAACGGGCCACTACCCGACGCAGGAGCTCTCATACAACGGAGGCTTTCCAAACTTTTACGTTCCCGCATACCGGCTGCTCATAGTGTCGCAGTCGGCGTTTTCTGGAATAGATCCAATGGTGATGTCAGGGCTGATGACGATCGCGCTGGCGGCCGCCGTATCTGGGGTAATTTACGCATTCTCGAAGCAGCTTGTAGGAGCGAGCGCAGCCGTTTGCGCTCTACTCTTCCTCACGCTGTCGCCAGGAATGACTATCTTCACGATTCGTGCATTGCCAGAGCTCCTTGGGCTCGTTATGTTTCCGCTGACTCTCTTTTTTATTCTGAAAAACAGAGCGGAAGGCCCTTTTCAGTTCAACGGATACGTGGCGCTCTCCATCATCGCAGCCGCAGTAACGGCGCTGACGCATCAAATCACGCTCCTCGTCCTAGCTCTCGTTTTGGCAGTGTATGCCCTCACACAGATCAAAAACAGAAACGAGTTTCTTAAGGCAATCGTCCCCCTCGTTGCATTGATTGCGGTCTATGGGTTGTGGCAAGTCTATTCTTTGCATACCTTAAGCATACTGGGGATTGCTCAAGTCAAGTATCACGAAGGCACCCCGGTCGATTTCTTCGCGAGCGCGTTTAGCGTGGGATTCTTCGATGAAGCTGGCCTTCTTGTCCTCCCTTTTTCGGCTATCGGGCTTTTCTGGCTTGAAAGAAACAAGGTCGACAAGCGGTTCTTGGTGTACTCGTGGGTCATAGCTACCCTCTTGCTCACAAAGAACGATTTGCTTGGAATTGATATATTCATGGACAGATTTCTGACCTTCTTTATTGAGTCGTTGATTATCGTAGGCGGAATTGGAACATTTGCAGTCCTGCAGTTCCTCGACGCCCGCATCGGAAGCGCCATTGAGCGGAATTCAGAAACGTAAGTGAACCATGATACGGCCGCAGCTCTTTCCATATCAGTGCTGGACGGCAGCTACTGGAGTACTCCTGCTGCTCCCTTTGCAGTCTTTTTCACTTCCATTACTCTTTATCCTGCCTGGTCTTGGTTTCTACGTGCTTTATAAAGCCGGCAAGCAAATAGGCATTTTAGAGGCCATAAGTTACTCCATTTCTCTAACGCTCGTGTTAGCGCCGACCGCAGCGACACTGCTGTACCTTACTGGCGTCGGCGTCGCAATGACTGGAGCATTCCTCGGGCTCGCAGTCATCACAAGCTCGATATTGTCATATGTTTTTCGAAGAAATAGCGTAAAACCGCCCGAAGTCAACAACATGACAGACAGGGACAGTCACAAGTTGGTGTTTCTCGCGCTTCCCATCCTGCTTGCAGTTGTACTCGCGCTGGTCGTCAGCGTTCCCCTCTCTAGATCACCAGTCGTTGGCGATGAAGGGCTAGTGATGAATCCCACGGAAGCGGGTGACCTAAACTTCCACCTTTCTATCATAGCACGATTCGTTGAATCCCCACACGTACCGCCGGAAGACCCATATCTCCCATCGCATTATGTGGTTTACGATTTTTTCATGCACGTCTATGTGGGGACACTGAGCGTTGTGACCGGCATTAGTTCCCTGACGATCTTTAAGATCACGGTTCCACTTCTCTTCTTTGCCCTTTCAATAAACATCTACGTGCTGTGTAGAAGGACGTTCAATACCGCAACTGCCTTAATCGCGATGATCTTGTACACGCTCGGTGGGGGGCTCGCCTGGATTTTAATACTCGCTCAAAGGCCAAGCGATGTTTTTCCCTACCTGATTTATCAGTTTACCGACGCTGCGGCTGTTAAATATGATCAGACTCTGCTGTACTATTTGCTGCCACAAACTCAAACATTTGCTTTGGTAATTCTTACATTTGCGTTCACTTTATGGGTAACTCTGATAAAGGAACACAAAGTACGAAATTTGTTGCTTTTTGGGCTCACGCTGGGCGTCCTGCCATATTATCATCTTATAACCGCGTTTCCATTGTATCTGGCAGTTGGCATTTACGTGGTTTACAAATATGCAAGAAGACAAGTCACGTGCGCGCAGTATCATGCGGGCGCTCTCGCAGTCGGGGGTGCTATCGCATCCCCGCTTCTATTCTTGCTTATCGGGGGACCAGCTCAAGTTACATTGGCGTTTTCAACGTATTCGCTCTTTTTCATTTTTCTCGTATTCGGCCTTATCGCAATTCTTGCGTGTGCCGGAGCTTACCGGTCGTTGAACAATGAAGCAAGCAAACTGCTCCTGCTTTTTGCTTTTTCCGCCATAGTAGCGGTGAATTTCATCGCCCTTCCGCTCACTAATAACAGCTACCGGTTCTTGGTGTACTTGTGGCTTCCAGTCGCCCTTTTTGCCAGTTACTATATTTCGACCGTCGTAGCCGGATTGACAGCTGCACGCTCGTCCTCAGCAAAGATGTCTCTGAAAGTACTGGCTATTGTGGCAGCACTTCTGCTTGCGCTTCCCACGTCGTATCTGCTGTGGGACTTTTATAACAGCGGGTCGTATGTTCTCGCTTCACGCGCTGAAGTACAAGCTTTGCAGTGGATAAAAGGAGATACCCCCAAAGACGCAATCTTTCTCGAAGCGCCGTCCACTTTTCCGCGCATTCCCATAGAAACCGGACGAAGGGTGGTTTTTGCCGGCTCCATCTATACGATTCAGTACCACGGCGTCGATTTACAAGCAGAGATAGACGCACTCATGAACGAGCGCAGCCCCGAATCCTTGAGTCTCAGCCTTATGCAGCACAACGTGTCGTACGTTTTTGTGGGTTCGCGCGAACAACCGTACGAGATTGCTACCACTCTCAAAGATACTAACTATTTTCAGAGCGTGTATTCAAATCCTATGGTTACTATATACAAAGTGAAGAACAGTTAGGCTCCGCATTACCGAACCGGAGGCTGCTGAAGACCTTTAGTGCAACAGGGAGAGCCTCGTCGTGTATATTGACTTTTCAAGCATCTTACTCTTCATTCTTGGAATAGTCTACTTGGTTTTGCTTCCGGGCTATTTGATCCTTGTCGGCCTCAAAGTACGCGATCTTGACGTGATTGAGACGCTGGCCGCATCTTTTGGCACAGGGGTGGGGGTCCTAACAGCAATTTCAGTCGCACTCAGCTTAGCGGGTAGTGTAGGCCTAACGGCTTCGAGCCTGGTGTCGGCCAACACAGCAGTTTTAGTTGTGTTGTGCTCCGCTTTAGTTTATATGAGGCACAAGCATAAAAAAACAAACAAACCATCAAGCACATCAGAAGCGCAATAATCCAAAGCTGGCGTTAGCGAATTGACCTATCGACCTATGAAGGACGTTGAAGTATTTTTCGTCGGGAGAGCGAATGCGGGCAAGTCAGCGGTACTTAAAGAGCTTTTTGGGCTAAAAACGCGAGTGGGAAGACGTCCGGGCGTGACAAGAGCGCCAGTGAGGTATCAACTTGATAGTTTTACAGTCATAGATTTGCCTGGAATCGGATTCCGGCGTGGGCTGAACGGTTACCGACGCGTGCTGCGCGACGTTATCGACGGCGAACGGCACAAGCTAAGACCGCTGTCATTGGGCGTGCAAGTCATCGATGGAAAATCATTCTTAGAGACTACAGAGCGGCATTTCAAGCCTCTTGACGTTGATCTGTTCGAATATTTGCTCGATTCTGAGATTGACCCTATCGTTGCAATCAACAAAATGGACAAGATCAAAGAGCCCGAACCCAGCTTAGACAAGATAGTGTCGCTGCTCGGAATGCTTCCCCCATACAAACAGTGGGCCGATCGCGTAGTGCCGATCAGCGCCAAACAACACGACGTCGCACAACTCAAGTGGCTAATTTCGCACCGGCTACAAGAGATGAAAAGCAAAACCGGGGAAAGCCAGGCGCTATAGCTTAGTCAATGACGCCGCGGCTGCGACCTCACCTCTAGAGCGACGCCACCTCCTTATTACCATCTCGTCTCCGCGCCCGTCGCTCGTCATATGTGTTTTCACAAGTCGATACGGTTTTTTGGCAATACGACTTCCCCTGGCCCAAAAATAGCTTCCGAACTAATCCGTGTTAATAGTCTACATGCGCACTATATCCTGCTACGCTTGCTAACATTGTATTAAGCAACGTATTTCACGTTTGAAGAGACTGCATGTGTTTGTGTCTCACCCTTTCACAGCTGCATTCGATTTAGAAGGGCCATTGTCTCCGCAAGATAATGCATACGAAGTTATGCACTCAATCAAAGAAGGACCCGCACTGTTTGAAGTTTTGAGCAGATATGATGACTATCTGGCCATTCGAAATAGACCAAATTATGAGCCTGGCGATACACTGCAGCTGATAGTCCCTTTCATGATCATTAACGGAATAACAGAGCAGGATGTGCGAAAAGCCTCAAGTCGAGCGCAACTGGTCGGTGGCGCCAGAGAGCTCATCAAGTGGCTAAAGGATGAAACGTGGGACGTGCATATCATTTCAACGAGCTACGAGCAGCACGCTTACAATGTAGCTTCAAAGCTTGATGTTGAGCGCGAAAAAGTGCACTGTACCCAGTTTCCCTTAGATTTTTTGTCCGAAATTCTAGAAGAAGGCGAGATTGCGTTGATCCACGAGATTCAAAACAAGATCCTCTCGTTTTATTCTAACGCCAACAACGTAGAGAATTCAACATTTGGAAAATTAGCAACTCAGCTCGATGAGTTCTTCTTTGAAATTGTACCTCGCACGCGGATCCAAGCGATTTTCGATCAGATCACAGTAGTAGGCGGTGAGCGAAAAGTTCAGGCCTTGACGTCAGCGATCGGCGTGGGCAAGCAGACAGACACTGCGGTAATCGGCGATAGCATTACGGATTACAAAATGCTCCAGGAGATTCGAAGCGCCGGCGGGATCTCTGTTGCATTCAATGGAAACTCTTACGCGTTACCCTATGCCAACATTGGCATGGCATGCGCTGACATTCGTCCCCTTTACCTCGTTTTGACCGCTTTCCGAGAGAGCGGACTCAAATCTGCGTTTGAGTTGGCTACGTTATGGGAAGTTGAATGTCGGGCATTCGCCAGAGATCCACGCCGAATACCAAGCCACGCCTTGCGACCCGAGCTAGCGCGTTTTTTTGCTAATGCATGCGAAACAGAGTTTCCGCGTTTTAGCGTTTTGAACAAGAGAAACAAAGAACAACTGCACCAAATAGCAGCAGTACACGCCAAATTCCGCAGCCTCATCAGAGGACAAGAGACCGCGCAGCTCGGTTAAGGGCCAAGTGCGGCCACCTGGTTGGAAGACTGCGTATATTCATAGTGGCATGGAACTGCGCTCGCAGACCTGAGCCGTCCTGAAAACCGAAGCACGCGTTCTAACCTGGCCAATAAGACGGCGCGGCTTTACACAGCATATTACACGACTGGGCGCAACTCACTTCACCCAACAGCAGGAGGCTATTGCTCCGCTTTTTCAGCCTTTAAAATCTCATCGAGCGGCTTAGCACCGCTTTTTCCCACCACGAGATTAATCTGGCCTGTTTCTGCAGAAATGACGCGACCGCGGACGCTCTTACGCCTTCTTATCCCTGTTTTTTTTGGATGATACCCGACACCTCCGGAAAGAAGCAGCCTTTTTCGGACCGTCCCCGGAAGATCTCGCCGCATAGCTACGCCATCTTTGTCTGAGCCGCCAGTTATGACAAGCGCATAATCGCTGAGTCCGATCACATCACCGTCGAGTGAGTCCCCGATACCGAGACCGAACAGTTTGTTTGCTTGCGCACCTGATACTTCCATCTTGTGTGCGCTCTTCTTGCTTGGGTCAGATATGATTAACCTAAATTCCGCCATTTTACTACTCTCCTATCCGTGGTCGGCTGTGCACTACTGTTTGCTTGACAATTTGAAGATCTAAAGAGTGCAATTCACTTGGCCCAAAAAGGGTTATCTTTGCGCTTGATCGTCAAAAACTCATCCAGCATCAATCGCTCGCTTTGGTCAAGCGCATCGTAGAGTTCTTGCTCCGTTACCTTTGCGTGCTTTTCTGGCACGTCGACGTAGAGTACGTCCCCTTCATTTATTTGTCTTCCGACGGTGGGTCCATCAATCGAGACTGCGACCTCTTTCCCTGCACCGATCTCGCTAACGTTCTCGCCTCTATCTTGCATGCCCTTCAGCGTGCCGACCCGGACTCCATCTTCTCGCATCAAGAAGATACCGTTCCTTAAGGTGCCACCGAGCACCTGAACGCCGACTATAGCCGGTTTGTTTTGTCTGAAAACATACCCAGGCAGTATTTTGAATTTGCCAGGCCTCACGATAGTCTCGTAACGCTTTTTGCCATACAGGGTTTTTTGTTTTTCGGCCCAGGTCTGATACTCCTCGATCAAGCCGTAGATCACGTCGTTAACAAACAGCCGAACATTCGACATCTCTGCTGCTTCTTTGGCATCGGGTAAGACATCGACGTTGAAGCCGAGTACAACGGAGTATAAAGGATCACTTATAGTCTCAGCTTCAACAACGTCTCTGCGAGAGACGTCGCCTAGATTGGCTATGCTAACAGGGACTTCGTTACGACCTAGCTCTCCTGCAAGCGCTTCTAGAGCGCCGATAGTGTCTGCTTTGATTATGACGCCTATATCTTGAGTGCTGACCGCTATGTCACGCATTTCGGATTCGATGCCAGCGACGACTTCATCAATATCGTCCGTTGTAACTCTCAGCGGCGAACCTGCAAGCGCGTTTTCAATGCCCGGGGCTGCTATCTTCACTCCCGCCGCTGCGGTCACTGTCCTAACCCTCTTAAGAACCCCCGTTGATTCTGGTTTCAGCAACGCTCTAATTTTCGTGACTATTGGTTGTCCCAACGTACCGATTACGATCCGATCACCGGCGTGGAGAACGCCATCGTAAATGATGGCATCAAGGGTCGTGCCGAACCCTTTTTCTTCTTTGATTTCTATTACCGTGCCAAATGCAGGACCATTAGCGTGAAGCCTCAGATCCTTGTCGAGGAATCGCTGCGCGAGACCAAGCGAAACCATGAGCAGGTCGGGGATGCCTTCGCCCGTTCGCGCGCTGGTTGGAATAACGCCTATGTTTTTTGTGAAATCTCTGATTCTGTCGTACCGATCTGAACTAAAGCCTAGGTTATAGAGCTCCTCTATAAGCACGTATATTCTGTCGTCAAGTAGGCGTTGAGTCCGCTCGCTCTGGAGCTTAAACGCGTCCGTGAACATCATATTGTCGTGGGAAAGCCAGCCGTGTATTTTGTCAATCTTGTTAGCCGCGACGATAAAAGGCGTCTTATGGTCTTTCAAGATATTGAGACTTTCTGTAGTCTGCGGCTGAAAGCCCTCGTTAATGTCAATAACAAGTATTGCGATGTCTGCTAAAGCGCCCCCGCGTGCGCGCAGCGTCGTAAAAGCGTGATGGCCAGGCGTATCGATGAATAGTAGCCCAGGCAGGTGTATTCCTTCCAAAAGGGAACCGCAAAGCCTTGCAATAACGTCTAACGGGACTTCCGTTGCTCCTATGTGCTGTGTGATTAGGCCGGGTTCTTGGTCAGCAGTGGTAGTGCCCCGGATTTTGTCAAGCAGGGTCGTTTTACCGTGATCCACGTGACCGAGCACTGCAACAATGGGTGTCCTAAGGTTATTTGGCATAAAAAGTCCCAACCTACATCAACATCTGCGCTTAAATGCCTTGCGTTCAAGCTGCGTTTTGAGCTACACCCGGGTGATAATATTTATGGTTTGAGAGCGAAGGATGTAGCTGCATTATCGCGGTAGTGGTGTAGTGGCAGCACAAAGGCTTCCCAAGCCTTTAACCCGGGTTCGAGTCCCGGCTACCGCATTCTCTGGCTCGGTCCACTTGTAGTTCGTAAAGCGTGTTAGGCCGTCCTAAAACGAGACGGCGACGTCTACTGGTGCTTTAATAGGGGTTCAAAGTCTAGGCCCTCGGGAAAGGAAGGTAGAAGTCCCCGCTTAAACTGCGAAAGAGTGCCGTTAGCGCCGGTTGACTCGTTCCGCGGCTAGTTTTACGTCATTTGCCGAGATCGTTTTTCGGTCAGCGAGCTTCGTCAGCAAAACGGCTTCTCTGGCAACGCCACTGCCATAGTCCTCAGCTTTCTCGGCAATCATTTTCACTGCCTTGCGATTGGCCCTTTCAGCTCCAGCTACCTTCATGATTCGCAAAACGACCGCCAGTGGAATTTCTGCCATAATTATCGCTGTCCTTTAAGATCACTGCGCATAAAAAAGTTATGATTCACATCCAATCGATTACGCGGCCGCAAAGCCCCTCTTGCACAAACTTAAAGAATTGATAAATAACTGTATGCGCTAAACTAACAGTCATCGTGTCGTAGAAGCCGCTTTTGTTCCTGAGCGTTGCCAACCGCTAGCACTGCGCAGTTGAACACACGATGTGGCTTTGAGCGACAAAGTGCACAAGCGTCAGCAGAAGGAATGAGACCTCTCGCTTAAAGGAAAGACAAATAAGGACAAGCGTGGTTGAGGGCTGGCCTAGCCTAGACCGCGTACACATTTTGTACGGAGATGTGCGATTAACGCTCTCAAAAGATGTTTAAAACCGACGGCTTAAATGCGCTTACATACGGGATATTCGATGCCGGCGTAGGTGTGGCCACAGGGGTTGTTGGATTTCCGGTCACCAAGATCATTGAAAATTTACGGCCCATTTGGATACCCGCTGCTAACGAAAAGGTCGGGATCGATTTGGCTTTAGGAGCTGCCGCATCGGGTACACCATCAGTTCTTGTTACGAAACACGTTGGATTGAACGTAGCGTCAGACTCTTTGATTACCGCGGCCACCCACGGAGTAGGTGCAGGGCTAGTCGTAATCGCAGGCGATGATCCAGGTGCAAAACTTTCGCAAAACGAGCAGGATTCAAGATATTACGGTAAGATAGCCGAAATCCCGGTAATGGATCCACACAGCGCTCGCAATGCGTATGATTGTGCGTTAAAGGCTTTTGAACTATCCGCACTACTGTCAGTACCGATAATTGTGCGAATAACCGGCAGGCTTCTTAATACGCAGGGCGTAGTTGAGAGGGTGCCTTCTGCGCAGGGCGCAAGCAAGAGCATCGAAAAGAGCATCTGGAACCTCACGCATTTGGGGAGGCATCAGCATCTTCTCAGGCACACGTATCCTAAGATGCTGCAATTTGCTGAAACAACAGATCTGAACGAGCAAGACGGCTCTGGCGCAATCGGCATTATTTCTGCAGGCTATGCATCAACGCTGGTGGATGATGCAATCCAGGGACGAGACGATGTAGCCCATCTCAGACTCGGCATTGTCAACCCGTTATGTGAGCGCCGAATTGATTCGTTTCTCGAAGAGCACAAACGAGTACTAGTCGTCGAAGAGAGCTCACCGCTTATTGAAGAATCCATTCACGCAAAAGTCCTCGGCAAACTGTCTGGACACGTGCCCCGCTTCGGGGAGCTAACGTCAAACGATGTGACTGAAGCGTTGACCTATATCGAGGCAGATTACATGTCGGCAAAGTTTGATGTCGAGACACTCGAAACCAGACGTTACACGGAAGACATCTGCGCTGATTGCCCCTTCTTGCCCTTCTACCGGGCTCTCGGCCAAGTTGAGGCGATGATTGCGGGGGACATGGGCTGTATAATACGCACCGCCAATCCGCCTTTTAAACTGATCGACGTAGCTTATTCACTCGGCTCAGCAATTGGCGTGGCTTCGGGGTTTGAAGAAGGCGGCCTTGCAATACTAGGAGACTACGCGTTCTTACACAGCGGCATCGCAGCACTAACAAGCGCGGCAGTGTTCAAACGGAACGTAAAGGTGTTTGTGCTCGAAAACCGAATATCAGCC
Source organism: Halobacteriota archaeon (assembly GCA_050011655.1). Lineage (GTDB taxonomy): Archaea > Halobacteriota > Bog-38 > Methanoflorentales > Methanoflorentaceae > Methanoflorens. The sequence continues at coordinate 68,371 of JBEKIR010000001.1, forward strand.
ATAACGGGGGGGCAGCCGACGCCCGAGGTCTCTGACTTGGTCGGTGCACTATGCCGAAACTATGGCATCACTTACAAGTTGGTGGACGCAACGGATATGAATGAAATGTCATTTGTAGATCTTCTGCGAGCCGTAAGCAACTCGACAGGAACGCTCGTCGTGGTTATACGAGCCGCTTGCTCAAAGTACGGTCCCCGTCAAAACTCGGGGGCTACCGGTACATCACGGTTCTGATTATATCCTCGAGCTCCTCTTGAGAGACTGATTTCTTTGTCTCACACACGCGTTTTACGTCGTCGAGGATCTGACAGAGCTCATCCCGGGTCGGTCGGTAGCCCAGCTGAGCGATGACGTACTGCAGGGCTTTTTTTCCGGTGTGCTTGCCAATGACGATCCGTCTCTTGTTGCCTACTAAGTCGGGCGAGAATAGTTCATACGTCTCAGCCTCCTCGAGCACGGCCGCTACGTGTATGCCAGATTCATGAGAGAAGGCATTCAACCCGACGACCGGTTTGTTCTTCGGCAAGCGCAACCGCGAATGATGTTCGACAGTTTTGGACAGCCCCATCAATTTTGAAAGGTCGTAGGTATCGATTCCAAACTGTAGGCGCAGCGCGACAAGAAGTTCCTCAAGCGGGGTGTTTCCGACTCGTTCCCCTATCCCGTTCACCGTAGTGTGTAGTTGAAACGCCCCGGCTTCTGCAGCCGTTATAGTATTTGCTACCGCCATACCGAGATCGTTATGGCAATGAATGCAAAGCGGCAGTTTAACGACCGTTTTCATCGCAGACACCAGATCGTAGCACGTAGACGGCCTCAGCGCACCGACGGTGTCCGCGATGTTAACATAATCAGCCCCATGCTCTTCACCTTGTGTAAAAAAGCGCTTAAGCACTTCTGGATCGGTCCTAGTCGCGTCTTCTGCCGCAAACCTCACAATGAGCCCATGTTCCTTTGCATATTCGAGCGTTGACAGTGCGCACTCCAGCATTTCATCAAAACTTCGATGATACTTGTGCTTGAGATGCAGATCTGAGGTGGCCATAAACAGACCCACCACATCCACATCGCAATCTAACGCTTCATCGATGTCGTGGAAAATCGCTCGCGAAAGGCAGCATATCTTGGTGTTTAGACCCAGATTCGCAATTTTTTTCACCATAGCCTTTTCTTTCGCTGAAACGGCGGGAAACCCCGCTTCGATCATCTCAACGCCAACTGCGTCCAGCTTTGTCGCAATCTCAACTTTTTCGTCAACGCCAAAAACGACACCAGGAGCCTGCTCTCCGTCACGCAGCGTGACGTCACAAATCTCTATCTGGCCAACAGCTGCCTCAGGCAATGAAGAAGATCCAAAAGGATTCATAAACGACCGAATAAAGTTCGCTACACAGATTCATACCCGCAACTTAAATACGTTACTAGTCTTCAGAAATCGACAGTCCACACGAGGGCCGTCCGCTTCAGCCTTAGTTGTAGAGGTTGACGTCAGCATTCCAACGCGTCGTGGCTGGTAGACCAAAACATAGGTTGATAATCAACAAGCAGCAAATAGTACGCGGTGAAAAATGCTTTGGATGCTCCAAGAACCATTAGCGAAAAGATTCTCTCCAAGGCGTCTGGGAAAGCGGCTAGCGCTAAGGATTTTGTTCTGGCGAGTGTTGACGCAGCAATGGCCCACGATGGAACGAGTGTGCTAGGTGTAAAAGCATTCGAGGACATGGGCGCGTCCTCTGTTTGGGATCCACACAGGATCACCATTGTCTTTGACCATATTGCCCCGGCTAGCACTGAGGCAGCGGCGACGCTTCAAAAAACAATCCGCACGTGGACAAAACGCCACGGAATTACGAGCTTCTTTGACGTCGGTGACGGGATATGCCATCAACTCATGGTTGAGCACGGGCTCGCCCTTCCAGGCACCTTGGTCGTCGGAGCGGATTCACACTCTTGCACATACGGAGCATTAGGAGCTTTCGCAACTGGAGTGGGTGCGACCGACATCGCAGAGGTGTTTGCAACAGGAACGCTTTGGTTGAAGGTGCCTGAAACGCTGAAGATTGTGCTCAACGGAAAACTCCGAGACCGCGTAAGCGCCAAAGACGTGATTCTTAACATTGCAAGGATTATGGGGGCCGATGGCGCGTCGTACAAAGCTCTGGAATTCTATGGTGCAACGACGGCCGACCTAACCTTGGAAAGCAGACTTACTCTGAGTAATATGGCAGTCGAAGTAGGCGCGAAAGCAGGCATCGTGCCCCCAGATCGCAAGACTTTTGCGTACCTCAGGCACGTTACACCACAAGTGGAGTACCAGCCATGTTATTCTGATGACAATGCCGTGTACGCCGATGAGCTGAACATCAAGGTCGATGACTTGGGCCCTCAGGTCGCTTGTCCCCATCACGTGGACAACGTGAAGGATGTCGAAGAGGTAGTGGGCACTGGTATTGACCAAGTGTTCATAGGTTCATGCACGAATGGACGTTTTGAAGATCTTCAGATGGCTGCGAGCATTCTACGTGGTGAGACAGTTGCCGTAAGGACGATCGTCGTTCCAGCGTCGAAGCTCGTGCTATTGAAGTCTATACGAACGGGGGTCCTGGAGACATTAATTCAAGCCGGGGCTACCGTTTGCAGTCCCGGGTGCGGTCCGTGTCTCGGCGCGCATAACGGGGTTCTAGGACGAGGAGAGGCTTGTCTTTCAACTTCCAACAGAAATTTCAAGGGGAGGATGGGTGCTGAGGGGCTCGTTTACCTTGCCTCTCCAGCTACAGCCGCAGCTTCGGCCCTCAAAGGCGAGATCGCTGATCCGCGACAGTCATAGACAAATTGCCTATCACCCTCTCAATCACGGGATTCAAACGCCGGCCTCTCTCTTGATTTCCTCAATTTGTTCCATCAGGATCTTTTCAACGGCGTCGAGGAGATATTCAAGCGAGGGGCTTCTAACCGTGAATTTTCTCGGGACACCTTTGTAGGTCACAATGTCGCCGGTACTGATTGAAATCATCGGCTCTCGCACCACAAGCGTTGCCTTGAACTCGCTGGTGTCGATTTTTTCAACGTCGAGCTTCCACACTTTTTCATCGATCTCCTGTTCAATCTCTTGCGCGTTGTGCTGGACCTTGTGGGTGAGAAAAGATATTTTTTGATTGATCAGGTATTCTTCCTGCGCGGACAATAGCAGTGACATAGCAACAAAGTTGTTCCGGAACTATTAAACACTTCGTCAGGCTTTTGGCGATCCCAGTCGAATCTGCGTGCCTGGCAATCCCCATATACTTTATATCGGTATATCTTCAAGTAGACTATGATGCTGATCAGGGGAAAAGTGTGGAGGTATGGCGATGACGTCAACACGGATTTGATCCTACCTGGCAAGTATCTGAGAACGACAGACGTTAACGTCTTCGCACAACACGCAATGGAGGGCATTGGTGCGGAATTTTCACCGCATGAAGGAGACATAATAGTTGCTGGCAAGAACTTTGGTTGCGGGTCATCACGAGAGCAGGCAGCGCTTGCGCTCAAATACGCTAAGATCGGATGTATCGTTGCGAAATCTTTCGCGCGGATCTTTTTCAGAAATGCAATCAATGTAGGCTTGCCAATTATCGAAGCAGACGCCCTTGATTCTGTTGCAGCGGGTGATGAGATTGAGGTCGACTTATCTTCGGGGCTTGTAAGAACCCGCAGCAGGGTCGTCCGGGGTGAAAAGCTTCCCAAATTCTTGCAGGAGATCCTCGAAGATGGGGGGTTAGTCGAACATAGAAAGAGGCATCCGCGCACCGCGAGTCCGCGAGTGAATGATGCTTAACGGGTCTGGCGGATTTAGCGAGCGGTTTGCTGCTCAATGCACATGAGAATCGCTGTTGCTGAGGGAGATGGGGTCGGCAAAGAGGTTATACCCCCGTGTGTCGAGATTCTCACACTATTACTGAATGATCCAGAATTCATCCCTATTGACATAGGATACGCCAAATGGGCCAGAGAAGGCACGCCAATAACCGATACAGATATCGATTTAATTGCGCAAGCCGATTGCATGCTCTTCGGGGCTGTAACCAGCGTTCAAGGGATCAGCGTGCTCGTCAGGCTACGAAAAATGCTCGATCTCTTCGTGAATCTGCGACCTTTTCGATCTTACTCTCTAACCCCATATGAATTGAACCTTACCATAATACGAGAGAACCTTGAGGGCTTGTACTCCGGCATCGAAGAGCTTTCTGATGACATCGCCGTCACGCAGCGCGTGGTTACTCGCGCTAACGTCGAAAGGCTTGCGTCGTTCGCGAGCACCTTGCGCAACGTAAAAACAGTTACAATCGTGCACAAGGCAAACGTGCTTAAGTCGGATATTTTCTTTCGAGATATCTGCGTGCGTGTTTTAGAGGAACACGACGTGCCCTATAACGAGATGTACGTCGACGCAGCTGCATACAATCTCATAAGGCACCCTGAAATGTTCGATCACATCCTGACGTCGAACTTATTTGGCGATATTCTGTCAGATGAAGCTGCAGCGCTTATCGGAGGCCTCGGGCTCTGTCCGAGTGCGAACATCGGACCGAAATTCGCCATTTTTGAGCCTGTACACGGATCGGCACCCCACATCGCTGGGCGCGGCATAGCAAACCCAATAGGGGCTATTCTGAGTACCATAATGCTGCTTGAATGGACAGGCGAATGCGATAAAGCCTCCTTAGTAGACGTTTCCGTCAAGGAAACGATAAGCAAAGGCATCACGACACAGGACCTAGGTGGCACGAGTTCGACCAGCGAGGTAGCGCGCGAAATAATACGCAATCTAAGGTGACAACGTGATTTTTCCCGATCATTGTAAGGAAGTCGCTGTAAGAGAATGCGATGATGAAACATCTCCGCCCACAGCCGGTGAGCACATCTACTTCTCATCGCGCTATACCCTGCTGTTTTGGCAAGGAAAAGTCGCAGTTTACGAACTCGAATTAGAGGGGAACGGCTTGATCCGAGCGATATCGAAGGCCAACAGGATTGCAGGCTTTGCCGAAACTCTAGTGTACAGGCGCAAGATTGACATCTTCAACAGAAGCAGGCTAATTTCCCTAGCAACCCGACTGTGCAAGCCCCCCATAAAAGCAGTCGTCTACCAAGGATTTGATCTTCATTGGACGTTCGTTTATGACCCAGACTCCACCTACGTAACCGAGATTGAGGTATTCGACGTATCCCCTCCAGATCCACCGTACCTTATTACTCTCATCACGAAACTCGACAGTGCTGGCATTTTCGGAGATCTATCCGTGCGTTTTACGCCAGTTATACAAGATCTGAGACGTGCAGGCACCGCCACGATTTATGCGTGTTCAGCGTCAGGAATTGGGCCAAACTGCCTCAACAACCGCGACATTCACGTCGGTGAGCCCGCCGTTCTACTGGGGTGCGACATTTCCAAACAAGTGCTTGAAGCGCGAATTCACGGGCTAGAATTCGAACACGTTAACATCTGTCCGACGAAAACAATAAGACCGAGAAAACCTTTCATTGCAAAATGTTGCAAGTCAGCGAGGGTCGGGCCCACCGAACTTTTTGGACAGAAGGGTTACGTCGTTCATTGGGGTGCGAATCCGTATGAGGTCGCGTCTGCTATCAGAGATCTCGCAAACGCAATACGTTGATTACTGGTGCAGCAAAATATGCCCTCTTTTGACGGAAGTGCGGAGGGAGGGATTCGAACCCACGAATGCCTTCGCAACAGGATATCTCAAACAACGGTTCTTAAGTCCTGCGCCTTTGACCTGGCTTGGCTACCTCCGCCCTATGTTGACATACCGCTCAGACATATAAAAGCCTATTTTTTAACTGGATAGCACTTTTGCTGATGCATCGGCAGGCCTCGAAGGAGATTCTTAGTACGCCCGCCCCAGAGGCTCTCTGTCCAGAGATAATACGCCGTCGACCATTATCACTAGATGTTGTTCGGCGCGGCGCTGCAGCTCTTGAACTGCTGCACGCCAAGCTTGATAATTCCACCTTTTGTATGGATTTCGTCCCACAATTCCAACAAGCAGTCAAATTAGATAAACGTAGAGTAGACCCTGTTAAACTCCGTCGTGGCATTACCGTGGATGCTCCGGTCGGGATTTGAACCCGAGTCGTTGGCTTGCTTCACTGCTAAAGTTCGAAAGGCCAACATGATTGGCCGGACTACACTACCGGAGCTTGAGTATACAAAGGTGTTGCTGAATGACGCATAGCACGGCGTATTTTCACAACGCTTACTGACTAGGATTCGCGTTATAAAATATATTTGTTTCTGACTCGTTCAATACGCAGTCCTGAGCTTGTAAGCCCTTAACGTAACTAAACGGATTTTTGACAGCGCCCGGAGAATTCATTTTTTTGAAGCACGTCAAAATCCGCGAATTCTCGAATGCGATTTCCATCAAAAGAATTAAGAAACCTCTGCACAAAGGATCCTTGAGCTGCTTGCCGTATCTAGCTCATTTGCGTGAGCGGAAGATTGAAACGAGGAACTATGCGGCTATTAATCACAGGTGGCGCAGGCTTCATAGGCAGCAATTTCGTACGCTATACGTTGTCTAAACACAATGAAGCAGAAATCGTGGTCCTGGACAAGCTGACGTACGCAGGCAATATGAGCAGCCTCAAAGACGTGCTAGCTGACATTGAATTCGTCAAAGGCGATATTTGCGACGAGACAATTGTCAAGCAGTTGCTTAAAGATTGTGACTGTGTTATCAACTTTGCGGCCGAGACGCACGTCGATAGATCAATTACGAGTTCAGCTGCCTTCGTTCAAACGGATGTCCTCGGGACTCACGTCCTGTTAGCAGCGGCCAAAGATTACTCAATTGAGCGATTCGTTCAGATCTCGACGGATGAAGTGTATGGAAGCATTGATCGCGGATCATTTAGGGAGACAGATACGTTACATCCGTCAAGTCCCTATGCAGCAAGTAAGGCTGGAGCAGACTTGTTGGCGTTATCCTATTTCACGACGTACGATTTTCCCTGCGTTATTACCCGCAGCTCAAACAACTACGGGCCGTATCAGCACCCCGAAAAACTGATTCCTCGCTTTGTTACAAGCGCTATGAGGAACCGCGAGCTGACCGTTTACGGCCGGGGAGACAATGTCCGAGACTGGATACACGTTGCAGATAACTGTGCAGCGATAGACTGCGTTCGCAAAAAGGGCAAAACGGGCGAGGCGTATAATATTGGCGCTGGAAACGAGAAGAGCAACTTAGATATAACCAGAATCATACTGCAGCTACTGCGAAAGCCTTCAACGCTCATTGCTTTCACAGCGAACCGGCTCGGACACGACCAGAGGTACTCCTTAGACTGTTCGAAGATAAAGTCTCTTGGGTGGCAACCGCAGATTTCATTTGAAGACGGATTGACGCAAGTCGTTCGGTGGTATCAAGAGAACGAGTGGTGGTGGTCCCCGCTAGTTTGAAAACGGCTGCCTGCGCAAACGCAAGCAGAAGCGCTCGCGAAAAGCTGCGTCTCAAAGGGCCTTGATATATCGAACCATCGATTCAAAGATGGCGTTCCCATCCGTAGAACCGAGAAGTTTCTCTGACGCTCGTTCGGGATGCGGCATCATCGCAAGCACGTTTTTTTCTAGATTACTTATCCCAGCGATGTTATCGAGCGAACCGTTGGGGTTTGCAGCCAAAGTGGGGCGTCCATTATCATCAACGTACTTAAAAACGATCTGATCATTTTCGTAAAGCTCTTTGAGCAGCAGGGGGTCAACGACGTATCGCCCTTCTTTGTGGGCTATAGGAAGATCAACTATCGCGTTCGTAAGTTCCGTGAACGGAGATTTGCCGACAGTTCTAAGCTTTACCCACCTACAAATGAACTTTGGATACTGATTCAAGGTGAATGTGCCGGGCACCAAGTGCGACTCGCTAAGGATTTGGGCGCCGTTGCATATGCCTAGTATAGGCTTCCCATCAGCTGCCATCTGTGCAACCGACTGCATAATCTTGGTTCGTGCCGCAATTGCACCTGCGCGCAAGTAGTCACCGTATGAAAACCCTCCTGGGATGATTGCGCCGTCATAACTCTTTAGGGTCTCTTTGTACCAGACAAGTTCTGCGCCTACGCCCAAATTGTTCAGAGCTTTTTGGACGTCCAGATCACAGTTACTACCACCGAACCGAAGAATGGCGATATTCATCTGTCTCTTCTCGACTATTCCGTTATCCGTACGTCATAATCGTGTATGATGGGATTCGCTAGCAGCCTTTGGCACATTCCGTTAACGAGGTTAGTTGCGCTCTCACGAGAATCTGCTGTGAATTCGAGTTCGTAGGTGGCTGCTTGTTTGACCGATTGACACTCATACCCAAGATGCTTGAGAGCATTTTTTATCGTCGTAGCTTCCGGATCAAGCATGCCATTCTTGAGCTTAATAATGATCTCAGCGCGATAAAGCATAGCAGTAACTGTTGGATTATAATAGTTAAACATTGGTGCTGATCTGAACGGTTGCCAACCAGCTAGGCAAGCGCGGTCGAAGCATCCCATCTGCCCGCTTACGATTGCCGGAAAAATCAAACCAAAGGTTGGTGCGCGAGGCTTGGCAGACAGCAGGTGAATCGGGCTGTTTGACCTAAGACGTGCGTCCGCGGGCTTTCGCTGGGTTACCTCTGGCTTTTATCGATACGCGACAGAACGAGCGCTGCAATCAATGTGCCTACGATTGAAGGGATCGCTTCAAAACCGGGCACCCCCGCGGCTTTGGCAGAAACGCTTGAGTTGATAGCCGTTGCCTTGGTTGTAGGTGTGGACGTGGTTAGAGGACTGCCTGTTGCCGAGGAGGACGAGAGCGGCGCTTGAGCGAGCACCTGTCGTTGCAGAGCAATCACCTGACTAGTCGACAGTTCTGCGTTTTGTTTGACAATAACCCTGCCTTGAGGGTCCGTGAATACAATTAGTGGAGGTTTGCTATAGTTATATAGCGTTCCTTGTTCAGTCCCGACCACGTTTATGTTCACAAAGTTCGACGAAAGTTGAATAACTCCGCCATCGGTCCAAGTGTTTTGATCCATGTTTCTGCATCGAGGACACCAATCTTCGTGAATGTATATCATCACGGGCTTATTTTCCTCGGCTGCAGCTTTCATCCCTGTCGGGTAATCATAAACCCACGCTATCTCATTTTGGGCTTTGACGCTGACCGCCAAAGAGGAACTTGCTATAACAAAAAACACAGCCAGCACCGTTATTACGGCCATGAAACGGCTCACGAAACGCACACTGACCTACAGAGCAACTTTGCTATTTAACTTTTGTTAATCAGGGTGCGTTACTGTCCCAAGCCAGCGCGCGCGCGCTGCAACCAGTTAGTTTTGACGTTGCTAAACGTTTCAAACGACGTTAGACCCGCATTCGAAATTAAAGTGCCTAAGCGCGGACGGAGATTCCGCGATAACTTATTCAACACCTACGCGCACATTCAACGTGAATCCGCGTGAAAATAATTCAAGCCTCCTCTTACTTCTATCCACACATCGGTGGAGTCGAAACTCACTGTCTTGAGCTTTCACAAAGCTTACGGGACCTTGGGCACGAGGTGATTGTTTTGTGCGCCGAAGTCCCCAAGTCTCGGCCAAGTGAGGTCTTGAGCGGACTCACTGTGCAAAGATTTCCCGCTGTGAATCTGCCATATATCCCCTATATGTACGCTCTGCGCCGACGCATTGCGCAGTTCAACGCGGATGTCGTGCATTCGCACTATCCCCCACCGTTCATCTCTTATGGAGTGGTCAAAGGCCTACCGCACGTTCCACACGTGCTTACTTACCACTGCGATCTCGAAATTCCCGACAACATGGCGAATCTCAGAATTCCGAACGTCTTCAAATACCTTGTGGATGAGGTCAACACAGCCCTATACGCAAAGCCGATCCTCGACAACGTCGCGCAGATAATCGCTACAACTGAATCTTACGCGCGAACTTCCTCTGTGCTTAGAGATTATCGCTATGAAATCGTGCCGAATGGTATTAGACTTGAGACCTTTGACAGACATTTTCTCGGCTTAAACGGTGAAAAAAGGCGCCACCAGATACTCTTTGTTGGTCGACTGAGCTCCGTGAAAGGCGTCGACGATCTTGTCAAAGCCGCCAAGATCGTACTAAGCCAAGTAAGCGACGCGACTTTCGTAATCGTCGGCGATGGAGAAGAGCGAGAACGACTAAAAAGACTCGCTAGAGGCTACGAAGATCGAATCAAATTCTGTGGGCACATATCAAGAGCCGCTCTTCTAAAGCTCTACACGAGCTCTTCGGCACTAGTCCTTCCCTCTTTTACGCGCCTCGAGGCTTTCGGGTTAGTTCTTTTAGAAGCGATGGCATGCGAAACGCCAGTGATTGCTTCCAAAATTCCGGGCGTGCTCGACGTCGTTGGCGAAGGCGGTCTGCTAGTAAAGCCGCAAGATCCTTCTTGCCTCGCAAATGCCATTCTAGAGATTCTCGAAAACCCTACTAACGCAAGATCAATGGGTAAAAAAGGTCGCAGGCGCGTTGAACAGAAATATGATTGGAAAATCATCGCACAAGAGATCCTTGACCTTTATGTGAATCTGATAGACGCGTGAAACGAAAGAAGATGCTTCAAGAACGACGACTTAATATACGTTAATCGAATTTTCTTCTGAAATGAAAGTCTGCGCCATCATCCCGGTCGCGCCGTCAGAACCGAACACACTCATCGAAAAATCAATCACGAGCCTAGGCAATTTAGACTGCAGTGATTTCGATTTTGAAGCGTACTACGTCATCGACAGCAGCGGAAACGATTATAGCCCTTTGTTCGGATTACTGCCACCGCATTTCCACATAGTGATCAGAAATGGCAACAGAGGACGCCGGGCTGGCGCGATCAACGACATTATGAACGTGACAGAGGGTGCAGATTGCATTGCGCTATTCGATGTCGATAGCCGACCCAACGCTGATTTTTTGACAGTGTGTGTGCGTGAACTCACGGCGACAAGCGACGGGGTGCTTGCAAGTGGCTGCCGCTACGTGACTAATAAGGTGAACACCCTTACCAAGATCGTTTCAGTCGAATACAAGTTTTTCTGCGACATCTATCGTTTTTCCAGGTGGTCAAGGGGCTTCATTCAGTTCAACGGCTTGATAGGGGTGTCAAAAGCGCCCTTTCTAAGGGCGACGGGTTTTGATGAACGTAGTCCGTGTGAGGATCTAGACATTAGCGAGAAGATATATCTCTCGGGGAACCGCGCACTGCTCGCCAAGACAAAGGTGGGGGAACAAGCTCCTACTTCCGTTCAGGACTTGTACAACCAAAGAGTTCGATGGTTCCGCGGTGCTGTCGAGGGGTTTCGAAAGTATCTTGGTCCAATGTTCATCGCTCGCGTTCCTATCTTAGTGAAAGTGACGTGGCTCGGCTCGCTAACGATCCCATTTTTTTCATACTTATTAGCGCCTTTTGTCTTTATATATTGCAGAGCAATTAGCGTAGAAAGTAATAGCTTATCGGAATCATTCAAAATCCTGCTCGGCTTAGCTGGGTACGCCTGCTTGATGACGCTCTGCGGGACCGTGGCTGTCGGACAGCATCTAGCTTCCCGCAAGTGTGAGTGGACCGAGGTAGCCAGATCAGAAGTCTAGCTACAGGGGGGCCAGATCTTGAACGGCTTGCGAAAGTGGCTTGCGATTTCACTGACGTTCAGCATAATCTCGATCCTCGCACTCCTATTTTACACGATCACGCCGGGCCAGTTGCGTAGCCTCATACAAATTCACCCAGCGTTCTTGGCCGCCGCATTGATCTTTCAGTTCAGTTCGTGGCTCGTCTGGGGCGCCCGATTGAAGACCATGTCAGAAGCAGTTGGAGGCAAGCTCTCACTCAGAAAATCGGTCGAGATCGTCTTGTCAAATCTGTTTGCCGCAGCAATAACTCCGGGACATGCCGGCGGGGAAGTTACCAGAATTCAGCTGTTGCGAGGGTGTAAGCTGTCCGTGGGGGATGCATCCGCGGTCGTGCTGGGAGAAAGAATGCTCGATGCACTTTTCTTAGGAATAGCCGCCCCGATCGCATTTCTGCTGTTCACCCGGTACGTGCAGAGCACGCCCGGGATCATAGCCCTTTTCGGGGCCGCAGCCCTAGTTTTCGGTGTGCTCTTTTTTATCCTGATTTATATTATGGCAAAGCCAAGAAAAGTGAAGTCCTTGGTTACAAAAGTACGCTGGCTGTTCGTCAAAGTGAGAGGCGTTGACAAGGCTGACAGAGCCATGCAAAAGGCTTTGCGAGAGATCGATGTCTTTCACAATAGCTCTAAGCGATACCTGAAGGATGAACGAAGAGCTTTGGTCAAAGGTTTTCTTTTTACGATGGCATTTTGGCTTCTGCAGTTTACTATTGCTTCGCTCATTCTCGTCGGCCTCGGATCACAGCCGTGGATTTTGGCGTCCTTTTCTGCCCAGACAGTTCTAATGATGATCGCCATGATTCCACTCACGCCGGGAAACAGCGGCATAGCCGAAGTGAGCACTGCGGCGATTTATTCAGTCTTCGTGAGCACATCAATTCTCGGCATCTTCATCCTAGGTTGGAGAGTGATTACTTACTATCTAAACATAGTCGTAGGTGGGCTGGTGAGCATAAAGATTCTACAAGATCGACCTGTAGTGGAAGGAGCAGTTGAAGGGGGCGCCAAAGAGGCACAATGAATGTCAGAGGTTAAAAGCTGAGGACTCTCCACTTGATGAGCACTCCGTCGCCGATTTGACGGACTTCTTGCAGATTCAGCTTAACAAAGTCGTTAGTCAGGCCCTCTCCATCGACCAGCGTTGGCGCTGCACTGCCCCCAATAATAATGTTCCCTACGTATGTGTAAATCTCATCGACTAAACCCAAACTTAGCAGGGCGAAATTGAGCGTTGCGCCACCCTCCACCAAGAGGGATCCCACCCCTCGATCCTTCAAACGCCCAAGCAGCGCAGCGAGATCCACTTTGCGCTCTCCGACAACAAGTATTTCAGCCCTTGTTTCGAGCTCTTCTACCCTGTGACGTGGGGCCTGTCGCGACGTCGCTATAAGCGCATTTGATCCCAAAACGGCCGCAGTCGGTGGCGTTCGTGCGCTGCTATCGACCACCACTCGCAACGGACTCTCAGTTCTCCCCTGGTCCACCCGCGTGCGCTTGAGTGCTATCGACTTTATGGTAAGCTTCGGATCGTCCGCAAGAACGGTCCCTACCCCAACCATGACAGCATCAACGTCCGCTTTCAGCGCATCAACTCGCCGGAGGTCGTCTTCACCAGAAATGCGCACTTGTTTTCTTGCTACGGTGGAGATTTTGCCATCGGCACTCATTGCTGAATTAATAAAAACATATGGTCTCATCGACTAGCCTCAATTGGTCAATGTATATTAATATCTGGTTCATATCCTATACGATAGCGGCATGCAAAAATACGAGTTTTTAGAGCACACAGCAGATGTAACTTTTAAGGTGTACGGAAGAGACTTGAACCAGCTATTCGAAAATGCGGCAGGAGCTCTCGAAAGCACAATGGTTTTCCTCTGTGAAGTGGCGCTGGGAGACAGTTGCACCACAAAGATAGGCTCCGACTCTTGCGAGAACCTGCTTTACGACTGGCTTGCGAAGCTTCTGATCACGTTTGAAATCGGGCGCTTTGCTGTTGAGAAATGTTTCGTCAGGCTTGTCGTTAACTGCCGATTGTCTGGGCGAAAGATTGGAACCAAACAGGCATAGACTAAACGCAGAAGTAAAGCGGTGACATATCACAATCTAGCAGTCACGAAAAATGACATCTATCACGCAGAGGTAACGCAGGACGTATAGGGGGTTCGATGGCATTCGAAGAATTGGTCAGACTCGGCGAGTTTGTGTGGGAAGTGCCGCAGGACGCAGCGCTAGGGATGCGTGTCCCTGGTCGAATCTTCTTGTCCGAAGTCCTTATGAAATACCTCGAGAGGGGAGCGATACAACAAGTGGCGAACGTCGCGACGCTGCCCGGAATCCAGAAATGGTCGCTCGCGATGCCTGATGTGCACACGGGGTATGGTTTTCCCATCGGCGGCGTTGCCGCGTTCGACGTTAGCGAAGGCATCCTTTCGCCCGGAGGGGTCGGGTTCGATATCAACTGCGGCACGAGGCTCCTAGTGACGACCCTGTTCAAGGAAGAAATTGAGCCACGAATTGATGAGCTAACAACAACACTATTTGAAGCAATTCCGTCGGGACTTGGCTCGAAGGGACCGCTGCGGCTCTCCGAAAAAGAGCTTAACGACGTGTTCTTCGGTGGGGCAAAGTGGGCCGTTAATCAGGGATATGGAAACCCTGTAGATCTGAAGCACTGCGAGAGCAATGGCTGTTTGGATGGTGCAGATCCTGCAAAAGTCAGTCCGCTGGCGAAAAAGAGGGGCAAACCCCAGCTTGGAAGTCTAGGAAGTGGAAACCACTTCTTAGAAATTCAGTGCGTTGATCGAATTTTTGATAAAAAGGCAGCAGATTTGTTTGGTTTGAAAGAACAGCAAGTCTGCATAATGCTTCATTCGGGGTCACGGGGGGCTGGCCATCAAATCTGCACTGACTACGTGAAAATGTTTCAAGCGGCGAGTCGCAAGTATTCTATCGCACTCCCCGACAAGCAACTCGCGTGCGTTCCTGCCGACTCACAAGAGGCGCGAGACTACTTCAGCGCAATGGCAGCAGCTGCCAACTACGCGTGGACAAATAGGCAAGTAATGTCATTTTGGGTGCGAGACGTTCTGGAGCAGAAGTTCAATACGACTGCAACTCTCGTATACGATGTCGCGCACAATATTGCAAAGCTAGAAAAACACACGATCGATGGAGGGCGCAAGGAGGTGTACGTGCACCGCAAAGGCGCCACAAGAGCATTCGACAAGGATGCGAGTTATGGAATCGAACAGCCGGTGCTCATCCCAGGCAGCATGGGGACAGCCTCGTACGTTCTGCACGGCACCAAGAAAGCAATGAGTACTACCTTCGGATCGACGTGCCACGGGGCAGGTCGAGTTCTCAGCCGGAAAGCTGCGAGACGCTCTTTGACCTGGAAAGGCGTTATAGAGGGTCTGCAGCGAAAACACATCGCGATAAAAACTGATGATCTTTCGTCAGTGCCAGAAGAGGCACCAGAAGCGTACAAGCCGATAGACGAGGTCATCGGCGTCGTTTCAAAGCTCGGCATCTCAGAAGCCGTTGCGCGGCTCACCCCCATGGGAGTCATCAAGGGCTAGCGCCACCGGTCTCAAACATTGAGCTGACCAAGTTGACAACAGGGGCGCAGCGATATTTGCCAACAAGTTCAGCGATAATGTTATAGATACTGGTAGCTACATGATAAATGGGCTAGCTCGGATGGCTCGGCGTCATCTGTAACCCAAAAACGTCGACAAGTGGGGAGCGAAACAGAAGGAAGGCATTTTGGCAGTTTGACCATCTTACAATTCAGACAATGAAATTCCGTCCTGCGGGGTCAACGGCCGTGTGTTGC
>JBEKIR010000002.1:0-61928 GCA_050011655.1 Halobacteriota archaeon
GTTTCTTTATCTTTCAGCAGATCAATTCCAAGTTTGATTGCATTGAGGGTGCCTAACGGTTTGTCTTCAACAGAATACTGAATTTCCATGCCACGATAGCTGTTCCCATATCTCTGTTCTATCAGCTCACTCAAGTACCCCGTTAGCAGTATCACGCTCTCAATATCGCTATTGGCCATATCGTAGAGCTGTCGGTCGAGAATTGTGTAGTCATCCGTGATGTCTATGAGTGGCTTGGGTATGTCCTCAGTATACGGTTTGAGTCGCTTGCCATACCCCCCGCAGAGGATCATGCCTATCATATAGATTTTCGTTAGTCCTGCTGTGACTTTACTTTTTCTGTAGCAAAAACTGAGCTAGCGCTCTTGCTACCATGGACCTCGGAAAAAATGAGGGGAGGGGATCAACCGGCCGCTTGCACGGGCTTCTAGATGAAAAAAGGTTCTGGCGGCTCAATTAAGCTAGCCGCACCCTCCGCCGCACGACCCACAGCCGGTGAGGCTCGGGTGCTTGATAGTAAATCCTTTCCCAAACATTGGGTCATCGACGAAATCAATCTCGGCACCATCAAGTGCAGTCTCTACGTTCTTTTCCAAGAACACTTTTACGCCGTTTGATTCTTGCACGTCTTCCGCTTTGGTGGGGTTTTCGTCAAGGGACATCGTATACTGCGGGCCGCTGCAGCCCATGCCGCCATATGATATCCTCAAACCATATTCGGACTTGCCTTCTTTTACGAGAAGGTCTTTCAACTCTCTTGCCGCTGTTTCTGATACTTGAATCATTTCGAACTCCTATATATTTCTCTCTCGTCGCACCTATTTAAAGCTACGCAGCCGCCCAGCGCAGTCAAAATCCGGCTGCGTACAAAAAAAAAGACGGATGGCCGCTTCACATTGGCGGCATGCCACCCATGCCACCCATGCCACCCATGCCACCCATGCCGCCCTCAGGCATCGGCGGAGCTGAAAGCTTGCTAGCCGCTATAACATCATCAATTCTGAGAATCATTATCGCAGATTCTGACGCAGAGCCGATTGCCTGAGTTTTTGTCCTAAGTGGCTCCACAACGCCCGCATCGACCATATCGATTGCAGCACCCGTAAAGACATTTAGTCCAGCAGTCGTCATCCCTTGTTCGTGTTTTGACCTTAGCTCGACAAGCGTGTCGATGGTATCAAGACCAGCATTTTCCGCTAGGGTCTTTGGAATGACTTCCAAAGCGTCAGCGAATGCATTGATGGCGAGTTGCTCCCGGCCGCCTACTGTAGAGGCGTAGTCTCTGAGTTTTAGTGCCAGTTCGACTTCAGTTGCGCCGCCCCCGGCGACCAGTTTCTCATCTTCTATCGCGACACCGACTACTCGCAGCGCGTCGTTTACTGCCCTCTCTATGTCGTCCACGACGTGTTCGGTCCCTCCGTGAAGCATGATGGACACTGCTTTCGGGTTCTCGCACTTTTCTACAAAGATCATCTCGTCGCCGCCAACTTTCCGCTCTTCAACAAGCCCAGCATTACCGAGGTCGCCTTTTTCCAGTTCGTCTACGCTCGAGGCGATCTTTGCGTTGGTAGCTCTCGCTAGTTTTTCCATATCGCTCTTTTTAACGCGTCGTGCGGCGAGAATCCCAGCTTTCGACAGGTAGTGTTGGGCGAGGTCATCAATCCCCTTCTGACAGAATACCACGGTAGCACCTTTGCTCTTGATCTTGTCAACCATGCCCTTGATCATTTCCTCTTCCTGGCTAAGGAACGCCTGAAGCTGATCCGGCGACGTGATCGAGATTTCGGCGTCGACCTCTGTATCCTTAAGCTCGATTGCACCGTTTATCAGAGCAATCTTTGCTTTTTCGACGCTTTTCGGCATACCAGTCGAGACACGCTCTTTATCTATGATCATGCCCTCGACGAGTTCGGATGAGTCGATGCTTCCCCCGACCTTTTTCTCAATCTTGATGTTGTCGATGTCGAAGGTATTCTTCCCGTTTTCAGTTTCAATTACAGCTTTTACCGCTTTAACAGACATGGCAGCGAGTTTCTCTTTTGACGCTTCTGCGCCTTTGCCAGTCATCGCCGTAATCGCCACTTTTTTCAGAAGTTCCACATCATCAGGTGATACAGGGATCGCCACTGTGTCGAGCGTTTCTCGCGCTTTTACTGCAGCTAGCCTGAATCCCGATGCTATGATCGTGGGGTGCACGTCTTGTTCGAGAAGGTTCTCTGCTTTTCTGAGCAGTTCGCCAGTGATGATCACTGCTGTGGTCGTTCCGTCACCGACTTCGTCGTCTTGGGTCCGGGCGACTTCAACGATCATTTTCGCTGCGGGGTGCTCAATATCCATCTCCTTCAGGATCGTTACCCCATCATTTGTAATGACGACATCGCCCAGCGTGTCCACGAGCATCTTATCCATGCCTTTAGGGCCTAACGTCGTCCTCACAGCCGCAGCAACCGCCTTCGCGGCGGTTATGTTCATGCCTTGGGCCTCTTTGCCTCGAGTCCTCTGGCTGCCTTCTTTAAGAATCAATATGGGTTGTCCACCCAGTTGTCCGACTTGTCCACCAAGTTGTCCTGCCATTTTTTCTCTCCGTGTAGCGCGATCAATCCTAATGCGTGTAGGTTCGGGCTTAACTATGCAGAAAGTTCTATAAAAGCATTTTGTCCGAAACAAACCTCAGCAAACGCGCAGTTATTCTTCCGATCGCTCTCGCACGAGGTGCATCAATTCAGTCGAGCTATCCAAGTCTTCCAGCTCTTGCAGACGCACGATAACCGTGTGTAAGATCCTGAAACACTTGGGCTCATCGTCAGTGATGTACAGCGAGTGCGCGGATACGACTCGCGCTATGCTACTCATCAGTTCAGCTCTTTTTGCCATCAAGCTCGCGTTCTTGCTGATTCCGGTCAGTAAGGTCTCTTCCTTGGTCTGCGACAGCATGTCAAACGGTGCCTGAAACATAGGGAGCACCGTGAATCCTAAGTCAACGAGTAACGATATTGCCTGTCTCTCCATGGGTGGAAGTGAATCAGCTTTCGCTATCTCCTTGTGAAAACTGTGTCGCGCGAGCAGGCTTATTGGCACGGCAAGCGGTGCATCTAGAATCGCCTCTAGCCTGACAGCTATTTCGACTTTAGCATCCATTCCTTCTTCGTATTTGCGAATACTTCTTCGCGAAACGCCTAGCTGCGATGCCATTGCACCTAAAGACAGGTTCTTGCTAGTGCGAGCCGCATAGAGTGCATCCTCATCTAATTTCACGTATAGTCCGCCCGGAGCGGCATAAATGAGCGGTGGAAGTTCATCTATGAAGAAATCTGACAGTGTGTCGACGTTAACAGCAGGGACCCCATAACGCACATACACCGCACCCTCCTGGAGTTCGTGATTTCGAGCTTTCTCGCCGACAAGCAAAGGCGAGGCACAGAAGCACTCTGCAAGTTTCTTCAGTTCAAAGGCTGTTTCTTCACTTAGGCCGTCGATATTTGAAAGCATCTTCAAGAAAAGCAGAATTGAGCCCCTCCTAGCAGTGATGTCGAAGCATCTAGAGCGAACGTCACATCTCTTCGACGTTACGAATCCTGCCGTATGTAGCACCTTAGCAGCTTGATCTGCTAACAGATCCTGGCGCATTATCGGGGTTCTCCTAGGTGATTGCAAGCCTCTAGAGCTTGCGGATCTACCCTACCTCGAATGATATGTTCAAAAAGATACTTATATACTTCTATCGATAAAAAAATGAGGCGCTTGCAGGCATGCTTATCGGAATCGACGATACTGATTCAAAGCGCGGGATGTGCACCACTTACTTGGGCACTTTGTTAAAAAAAGCGCTCGAGCAAGAGCTGAACGAGATAATTCAGCTTCGCTTGGTGCGGCTCAATCCGACAATACGATTTAAGACTAGAGGAAACGCCTCAATTTGTCTCTCGATCAGGCATTCGTATGACGTTCAAGATATCGTGCGAAAGCACATCGAACGAATGGCGCACCTTGATGATGACAATACACATCCTGGGGCTGTTTTTTTTGATGAAGGTGTAATTCCAGCAGATATCCAGCGCTTCGCGCGCGACGCTGTGCACGCCGAGCTCTGCTTGGAAAAGGCTACCGGACTCATCGAAAGGCACAGGCTGGATTTTTTATCATTTAAGAGCGGTAGAGGCTTAATCGGGGCGCTTGCTGCGGTAGGCGCGACGGCTGAAAGCTGCTCTTCGTACGAACTTATTGCGTACCGTTTTGAGAAGAATTTTGCAAAAAAACGTTACATAAATGTGCAATCAGTTTGGCATGCCGATTCGGCTACTTACCCCTACACGTGGGATACGCTCGATCGAAACGATGAGGCGGTTATATGTGCCCCGCACTCTTCAGATCCTATACTCTACGGAATCAGGGGAGATGACCCCCACCAAATACTCGCGGCGCACAGCAAAATTATCTCAGAACCATTTGAGTATCTAACGCTTTACAGGACCAATCAGGGGACAGATGCACACGTTCGACCCGCTCAAATTCGAGAGTTGGAGGAAGGCCGCTCCTACAAGGTGACTGCAGTGATAACCAGCGCACCGTGGACAATAATAGGGGGGCATACTTTTGTCGTAGTAGGAGACAACGGTGGCAAGCTGCTATGCGTCGCATTTGAACCCACTAAGCAGTTCCGAACCACGGTCCGCGAGTTGAGTGTCGGCGACAAGGTGGTGGTCCAAGGCAGCTACGTAAAAAACTGCCTGCACTTAGAGAAATTGCGAGTTGTGGAACTCTGCGATCAATATGAAATCGGGAATCCTATCTGCTGCGACAAAAGCATGAAGTCGCTCGGGCGCGATAAGGGATATAAGTGCTCAAAGTGCAAGGCGGTCAAGCATGTCAGACTTAGAGATCAAATATCGATAAAAAGAGAAGTTGCGCCTGGCGCGTATGAAGTCACCCCGTCTGCGAGACGCCATCTCGCAGAACCACTCGTCAGGAGCCACAATCTTGGTTATGCTGTATTCCCAAGCAGATGAAGCAACGTAAGCCGTCAGGTTCGTCCGACCTTGCCCCGATGCGTAAGAGGTCCCTGGCTTTCAAGAAAAGCGCCGAGTCCTAGATTCATGTGCGCAAGAGTTAACAGACGGGTTCTCAGAGGCTTGAGCCGATTTGACGGGCATATAGTTCACTTGACGCACACTGATCTAGACGCGGTATGCTGTGACGCACTCTTTAGGCGAAAATATGGAAATGTGTTCACGATCTTTTCGTCAGTTCAAGATTACAGCTCCTACATGGAGCTTCTCGCTCAGGCCGAAAAAACGGCGAACCTGACATTGTGTCTTTCCGATCTTGGGGGCAGAACAAGTACTCTTGAAGTTGTTGCAAGGCTGAAAAGCAAAGGATGGCGCGTTGAGTGGCGCGACCATCACGTGTGGGACGAGCGTTTTTTCGAAGATATCAAGAGCGTTATCGACTACTTGCGCGTCGATCGCGAACTATGTGCGTGTGAAATCGTATATACGGACCTACTAGATGGCGATTTGATCGCCAAGGAAATTGCAGCGATAGGGAGAGACAGAGATTTCTGGATTAACAACGACCCGCGTTCTGAAGTGCTCTCTACTGCGATAAGTGATGACAAGTCCCGAGAGGAGATAGCACTAAAACTGTCACGCGGGGCCTTTGCAGATGCCCAGATCGAAGCAATGTATGCACTTCAAATCGGTCGGAAGAGCGAAGCCATCAGCAAAGCGATCCAAAAGTCGGTTCTGCTCGGTCATACAGCGGTCACGACCAGCAACGGTTACACAAGCGATGTGGCTGCGAGGCTTAGGGAAAAATATCACTCAACAACGGAGATCATTTTGCGAGGGAATGGTGTATTCTCAGTCAGAACGGTCGCTCCTGTGAGTAACCAAATCGCAATGCTTTTTAACGGAGGTGGGCATCCACACGCTGCTGGCGGCAATCTCTCTTTCGCGAGGCGAGACCAGATAGCCTTTAAGTTGTTCGGGTATCGACTTGCGAAGGTGCACAAGCTTATCGAAGCGGCGTCGAGCTTTGATCATTCCTGACCGACCGGGTGCCCCCGCGCAATTCAGCGATTAGAGCAGCCACCCCTTCTGGATCATAGATCTCCTTAAACACTATAACATGACCACTAGTAGTCTTAACAATGAGATTTCCCGTCCTCAACAGCCTTTCTAGGAAGCTCTGTTGCTTTGCGTGCTTCGCAACCCGACTGAGCGGGATCACTGCCGTCTTCTTCAAAAAAAGGCCTTTTTCAATGGATATATCACGCGAGGTGATTCCGTATCTTTCCGAATAAACGGTAAGGGCGGTTCGAGCGGCGACGAAGAGAAAAAGCAGCACTGCGGCCCCCCTAAGCGCGGTTGCGATTAAGCTGACGTTTATGAGGCTCTGGACAAAAAAAGACCCGAAAAGGAGGACCACAAGTAGCAGCACAAGTCCTTTATGTTTCAGCGTGCAACCCAAGATACTGGGACGGGCCAAATACACGAGCTCTTCATCATCTGTATCCAATCCGCCTTTAACGACCGGATAGGCGGGGCGGGGGGTGCTAATCCGTTCGGTGTCATAGCGGGCGTCATAAAAGGATCGGTCGCGAGTAGCTTGTGTGGAATATGATGCAGCCGCGGTGCGGTCATTGACATACGTCGCGACGTAATCACGCATCTCCTCTGACACCGTCAAGGCACTTCTTGCAATTTCGGGGGTGATCTTAGTCTTCTGAAAAGCGATGACGCCTGATTCCCACCAGTAATCTAGCGAGTCCGCGTTTTTCTCTATCTGAGTTCGCAAAGCTGGGTTGAAAGCAAGGCGTCCTCGACTCCTATATTCATCTTGAAGGCAGAACTGGTACAATTCTTTGATCCGGTGAGCGTTTAGAATGACCTCTTCATAATCGCCCGATTGATAGAAACGTCGCGCTTTTTCTATTAATCGATCTAGTGCCCGTGCAGCCACCGCAAATTCAGTTGTTGGAGGAGGGCTGTAGCTGTCTCTATCGTCTGCACGCTCATGTTCCCAGTGGTCGGTGCTGTACCCTAGCATACGATTCACGCCAGCCCCAATAGCTTGTGCACTTGCGGTATAATCCTTACCTGACTTAAATGCCTGGCAGCGACATCCATCAGCCGAAAGAGCTGATCGCAATCCGGCGAAACAGCGCGAAGCGTATGAGTAACTGGCTGCAGCACCAGAAGTAGATCGGTGCTGATACCCGCGAGGCGCTGCGCAACGAAGTCAATCATCTCGCTGGAAGTTTGCTTCAGCACCACGATTTTGACAAAAACGTCGGTTTGCGAAAGGCAGAATGCTTCGATGGTGCGCAGCTCTTCCCGGAGCAATAGATGATAGGCGGGGCTCGCAGCGTGTTCGGGCAGTTTTACATCGCACGCGGCAACATCCACCGCGTGTTTGAGGCGTATGGCGCTGCGCGAATCCATTCCGTTCGTCTCAAGATACAGAGGTTTGGGCAGCTTTTGCGCGAGCTCTAGGATGAACTCTGTGCACAGCAGGGGTTCGCCGCCAGTCAAGCTAAGATGCGTTGTCGCCGGGGTCCACAAGCTTTCCACAACTTTGGCGAGATTGTTCGCTGAAATCGGATTCTGAAGTTGATGTGGGGTGTTGCACCTCACTCGACTTCCGCTCTCGATAGGTCTCGCAGATGCTGAATCACAATAGACGCACGTAAGCGGACAACCTTGGAATCTGACGAAAACTTGGCGCGTTCCGATATAAGGCCCTTCCCCTTGCATCGAATTGAACACTTCAAAAACGTTCGCTGTTGCTACCATTTTTGCCGGCACGAATTAGACATCACCTAGTCGTGTTAGCAACGGGTCTTCTTTGTTCAAGTTCTGAAAGGCGCGGCGTCTGCGTAGACAGGACTCGCAAGCACGACACGGAGAGTCTTCGGCGGTGTAGCACGACCACGACCATTCGAAAGGTGCTCCGATGCGCAAGCCGAGTGCCGCGATCTCTGTTTTGTCGTATTCTATAAGCGGAGCAACAATCTCTACTTGGTCTAGCGCAGCATATTGCAACACACGGTTGAAAGAAGTCACAAAATCGGCCGAGTTATCCGGGAACGTTTCAGCCTCCTCTTTGTTGAATCCGACGACAACGGTTTCATAGCGATAATTTTCGCAAAATGCGGTCGCTATTGATAAAAAAACCGCATTTCGCGCAGGCACCCATACGGTTTTTGCAGTTTCACACACTACCGAATAGTCTTCTAGCGTCTCTCTGGTGAGCTGTGGCAGTTCGCTGTTGTCGGTGAGTGCTCCCTCAAAACTCGCATACCACGGCAATTCGATGACGTGATGGCTCACACGATACGTCGCGCATATTTTGGAAGCAAATTCGATCTCTTTGCTACGCGCCTTCTGACCGTAGTCGAACGTGAGGCACTTAATACTGTCATAGGCGTCGTACGCGAGTTTGAAAGATACGACCGAGTCCAAGCCTGCTGACAGCAAAACAACGGCTCGTGACATTTTGACGCCTCGCACTCGCAGAGTTCTATTAGGCAAAGCATTAATTAAAATTGCCTATTCATGTATTCACGTGCACAAAACTGCAGAGATTCTTGTGTCTGGCTATGTACAAGCGGTGGGCTACCGCCTCTATACTAAGCGATATGCTGATCAATTGGGCCTCACTGGTTCTGTACAAAACTTGACTGACGGAAATGTGAGGGTGGTAGCATCAGGCGCTGAAGAGGACCTCGCACGTTTTATTGAGAGGTTGCGGGAGGGCCCACGAGCAGCAATAGTTAAAGACGCGAAAGTGACGTGGAAGAAGGGAGAAAAAACCTTCAGAGAATTCGTCATGATGTGAGCCGCGCTGTGCCACTGGCAGCGGTTGCTGTGGCTCGGACTATTTTTAGTGGCCTCGTCCATCTGTGGTTTCGCTCTGTGGCACGCTGAGATTTTCCACTTATACGGTTGCAGTCTCGTTCGCTGGTTGCTAAAGCTAGGCGTAATGCAAACTTCGAGACTCGCGCCACGCTTTGGGGCCTACATCATTCAGGTGAGGTTTATCTGACTATCGTCGTCGCTGTGTTTTGGGCACGTCAGCACGATGGTCAGGCAAGCGTTATAACAAGAAACGAATGCAAGGACTCTGCCAATTCTCAACTGCTTTTCTAGGATGGCGGTGTGGCGTGCGCAATACGCCACGATTACGCCCATCGTCGCCGAGGATCTGTCATTATGTCGACAAGCGTCGCTTTTTTCGCGGAGAGGGCATTTTTCAATGCCTCTTTCAGATCTTGAGGGTCGTCAACAGTAAATCCTTCCCCTCCGCAGGCGTCTGCATAGCGCGCAAAATCGATCCTGTGCAAGTCAGTTGCAAAATGCGGGACGCCGGCTTCATCCTGCTCGTGTTCAATCATGGCGAGCTTGGCGTTGTCGAGCAATACAACGGTTAGGGGCAGCTCGTTTACTACGGCAGTGGCGAAATCGCCCATTACCATCGTGAAGCCCCCGTCGCCGGTCGTACAGACCACTTGGCGATCCGGGCACACTAGTTGTGCAGCCAGCGCTGCGGGCAGGCCAAACCCCATGGAGGCGACATATCCGGAGATCAAGATTTCTTGATCTGTTGCCATGAAGTTGCGCGCAAACCAGAGCGTATTATCTCCGACGTCGTTTGCAATTATGGCGTCGCGATCGATAACCTTTTGCAGCGCGTCCATTATTTGTGGCCCTCGCACAGGGGATGCGTTTGAAGCGATTTCTTGCTGTTTCTTTTGCTCCCAGCGTTTCTTGATGCGGGCCACCTGATTCAAGTAGCCATCTGCGTGCTTATCAGTCACTTTCTCGTGCAACGCAGGCAGTACCATCGCCGCGTCTCCGACCAGTCCGACGCGTACGGGGAACTTCCGCCCAATCATGATTGGCTCGAGGTCAATTTGAACTTGCGGTATGTACGATGGCACGGCTGTTTTATCTGAATAGGAGCATCCAACAGTGACCAGCAAATCCGCGCCAAACACCACCCTCTTCGCGGGGTCGGTGCCTATGTCCCCCATTACGCCTAGGGCGAGAGCATGATCCTCTGGAATGATGCCTTTGGCTTTGTAGGTCGTGGCAACTGGAGCATCGATCTTTTCCGCTAGTCGTAAGACGGAGTCTCTTTGTCTTCGAGCGCCGTATCCGACGATCAGGACCGGCCTTTCCGCAGCATCAATTGCTTTCGCTGCGGCGGCAATCAGGTGAGGATGAGGCATCAGTCGCAAATCAGGCAATCGCCCTGCTTTCGGCTTAGTTTTCACGTTGGGAAGCACGGAGAGCGTCTGCACGTTCGTTGGTATGCCCAAATGAGAGACGCTGTGCCCAACAATTGCCTGCTTCATGGCTACCGTGAGAAGCTCGGTTACTTGCTCCGGTGCGTCAATAACCTCATTAAAATCGGCGACCGCCTCAAACAGCGCGTGCTGATCGATCTCTTGGAACGATCCCAAGCCCAAGAACTGCAGCCCAACTTGTCCGGTGATGGCCAGCACCGGCGCGCGGTCCATTTTTGCATCATAAAGCCCGGTCACCAAGTTCGTCGCTCCCGGTCCGGCTATGGAGAGACAAACTCCTAAGTCACCGGTGAGCTTCGCATAAGCAGACGCCATGAAAGCGGCGACTTCCTCGTGCCGCACGAGCACAAAGCGTATCTGGTCGCTTCTTCTTCTGATTGCATCAACGATTTGAAGCGATGTCTCGCCAGGGATTCCGTAAACCTGTTTTACGCCCCATTCAATGAGTTGCTCAACGATTACGTCGGCCACCAGCCGCCGGGGCTCGCCTTCTGCCGTCTCACCATTCACGTCTCCGGTGCCTCCTTTCGCATCGGCTAAACGCCGATGGCTCGCTGTCTCCGAGCTGAACAGCCACAGGCTGATCGCGCTGAGCCCGATGCCTAGTTTCTCCAAGCAGCTGTCACTACTTAAAGACTGCACATTGAAGAAGGCTGATAAGCAGCGGCGTTGGCGCCGGACAACAATTGTCGCACTAAGGGTCCGCTATAAACTCTGTGTTCCGACGCTGCGGTTTAGCATGCTCTGGCTTGCACGCTTTCGCTTGAGCGATTTCCTTACAATGGCGCCGGCTCTGAGGCCCGAGCAGAATCACGTCATTGCCGGATAAGCCACACCTGACAGTTCGCTCGTGTCGGCCGTTAGGGCAACCAAATCGTGCACGTCCAATCTGTGAACGTCATTCTTGCCTACCGCCCTCGAAATATCGGCAAGCTCTGACGTTGAAACGCGAATGAAATTAGCAAGCTTGCGGGCGCCGCGATCGATGTTGAATCGCTTGACGAGATCGGGGTCCTGCGTCGTTGTGCCGGTGGGGCATTGGTTGGTTTCACATATGCGATAATATTCGCAGGACATTGCCCAGAGCGCAGCTGTTGCGATGTAGACTGCGTCCGCCCCCAACGCTAAGCACTTTGCAAAATCAGCGGACGTGCGCAATCCTCCTGCCGCAATGAGCTCCGCGTGTTGCCGGTACCCAACCTCCTTGAGATACTGATGAGCCCGGGGCAGGAAGTTGATGAGAGGGAGCCCGAAGTTGTCTCGGATATAGCCAGGGGGGGCGCCACTGCCCCCTCCAAACCCATCAACGACGATGTAGTCGGGCTCCGCATAAACGATTACGTCGAGGTCTTTCTGGACGTGTCCGCCCGCAAACTTGATGCCCACTGGCTTGCCCTCTGTTGTGTCTCGGAGCATGCTTATTTTCTGCTTGAGATCTTCGGCGCTATTGACATCTGCGTGCCGTGCGGGGCTTCGCGCGTCGGTGCCGACAGAAATGCCGCGCGTTTTGGCGATGAGTTCGGTGACTTTTCTCGCCGGAACGAGGCTCCCGGTAGCAGGGTACGCCGACTGACTGATCCGAAACTCGATCATGTCAGCTTGTTTGAGCCGTTCATCCCAGACGCCAAAATGGCCAGTCGAGTATTGCAGCGTAAGGTACGTAGCGGATTCTCGCTCTTCGTCGAGCATACCGCCCTCGCCGGTATTTGCCGCCGTGCCTGCGAGCGTTGACGCTTTCGCAAGGGCGATCTTCTGTTCTTTGTTTAGGGCGCCGAAACTCATTCCCGAGATCATGATTGGCGTTTCGAGCAGAATTGGCTTCATTGAGCGTTTGCCTATCGTGGTGTTTGTGTTAACTGGCTCTGAGGAGTCTAAGGGGAGGAGATACAGTTGAGCCGGAAGGAAATTGAGCATGTCGAGGCTTGCCCGGATCTGCTTCATCGAGCCCATACCTTCTCGAAGTGATTTGTTCAGCGTTGCGGTCTTTTTAACGTCTAGAATTTTTTTGTACTCCAAAGGATGCTCGTAATACGCCATTTCTCGCATGATTACCCCTCGGCTTCTGCGCCGCTTATCAAAGTGGCCGAGTTATATTTATTGGTTTCTAAACCCTATAATGGAGTGGAATACCCAGGAAACCCGGCAGGAGCTTCACGATTTGCAGTTTCTGCACGTTATTGACCGACCACGCGGAGGAGGCACATGGCAGTTAGTAGAAGACGAAACAGGTTGGCTGAGAGTAGGTGTCGATTGACGAAGTTGCTTATCATCGCGGCTTTGATTGAATATGGACTTCAGATAGGCGACATTGACGTTGGGAAAGTTGTCCAAGACGACATCGACGAGGCAGCAGATCTTGCCAAACACGGTTCAGTCCACGTACCAACAATCGTAATTAACGTCCAGCAATTCGACCGTTTCGAGCGTTACGTTCCTGCTTGGTCGCATTTGTCTATCGAAACAGGCGTATTGGACGTTCTCGCCACGTTCGACAGTGGAGAGCTCATCATCGGTTTGCCGCATCACACAGAAAAACGATGTATCGTGATCCCAAGCAGGATAGCGAAAGAATTTAAGGAGCTGAAAGCGCCAACTGCGTGAGCGACGTGCATGAAGCCCAGAAATTAGAAGCTCGCTGAGCTTTTAGCTAAGCGCCCACCGGTCTGTGCGCGCTCAAGTGAAGATGGACCACACTACAACGCGACGGCCGTTACAGGAAGCTTTATGTCTTCCGCGCTCTTCGTAGCAAGCGTGCGGAAGGCTATCGTGCTCACGCTGTGCATCGTATCGTGCTGCTGCCTCGTCAGCGGTTGCACGGGCAGCGCGCCGAATCAGACGGCAAGTAGCCAGGGATCAAACCGTCTCCAAGCATCGCAAATCTCCATAAGTTCGGCTCGGACGGGGCTCGACGAGCCGGTGTCAATTCAAGCGACCTTGAAGGATGGGAATGGGCGGGCTTTGGATGGCAAGACAGTCGAATGGTTCATTGATGGCGCGTCAGTCGGAAAAAGCCACGTGCAGAGTGGGACCACGATGATGAGCCTAACGAGCGAGTACGTCGACAACTTAGGTATCCAAACACATCAGGTCGGGGTGACTTTCTACGGAGACCAAAGTTACGAGAGCAGTACTGCTACTTCGTTTTTGCAGATTACCGCGACCGGTGCGGCAGAGGGAACAGCTTCGACCAATTCCACCGCGAGTGCCGTTTGAGCGTTCTTGACACGCGTCGAGTGCGAGCTAGCTCTGATTTGCGTCGGTACTGCAGCTCTGTTTCTAGTGCAACAAAATTGAGGCGCCGAGCACGTACGCAAGCTCGACGTACTACGACGGGACTAGCTCCACGCGTCGTTGACCGTCAGTCGATCTTCGTTTCGTTTACGTATCGAGAAAAGTTGGGATTTTTGAGGTCAATGAGATCTAGAAAAGTCTCAAAATCTTCCTCAAATTCAAGCCCAAAGAGCTCGGTCTCAAAGGTCGATGCTTGGCAATTCATTTCTCGTAATAGGATTGTAGCTCGTATTTAAACCTTTTCTTTTGTTTAGAAGGCAAAAAAACGACGCTATAGTCTCCATATCAGCAGACCCGTCACACAGAACAGCCAAGCGCCAACGCAGCACTCCAATGGAAATATCGCGATGCGCGGACTGGCTACACGTGTTGCAGGAGCGGCTCATGGTGCATCCCAGACAGTTGGACGGCAGCGAAGGTTATATACGAAGTATGTGGGTTCATGGTTGATGAAACCGGAAATAGACCTTAATCAGCTCGTCGACGAGTTTTTGCGATTTGAAAAGTACGTGGAGGAGTCCAAACTCTACGAACGCGTGGTCGCCGCTCCGTCGTTGTCAGATGACCGGTTGTTTCTCGAACGAGACTGGCAGCGGTTCGTGGCGTACAAGTATAATCAGGTGGGCGTGCGCGATGGTCTCCAAGACGCGATGCGAGACGGCTACGTTTTGCTGCTCCAGAAGCTCACCGAGCTGGCCCAGCAGGCCGGTTCGGAGCACAGCGGGCTCGACAACGAGTAGCAAAGACAGCTAAGCTCGGCGCCTCGCGTCTGGCAGCGAGGGCAACGGCGCCTTTTTCGAGTGTGAAAG
Organism: Halobacteriota archaeon; assembly: GCA_050011655.1. Classification (GTDB taxonomy): domain Archaea; phylum Halobacteriota; class Bog-38; order Methanoflorentales; family Methanoflorentaceae; genus Methanoflorens. The sequence continues at coordinate 14,410 of JBEKIR010000002.1, forward strand.
CTTCGTAGCTCGCGCTATCATTGGTTTTGTCTCGGTTGTTTACGCTCAAATTGGCTCAAGCCTAAATACGTGGCGGTGCTAGATTGCCTATAACTTATCACCGAGGCAAACAGAATGAAGGTAGAGAAACTTAGGAAACTCTTTAAAGCGGTCCTTTCGGAAATGAAGAAGGAGCTGCAGAGTTACGCGTGGCTTTTTTGCGCTGAGCGCGGTTATTGCATCAACGATTCACTCTTGGTCGTGGACGATGCAGGGCTTTTGCCGGCAGTTCGAGTCGCTTTAACCCCAGCATTACGGTATGAACTGCCACAGCTTGCGCACCTTGCCGCTGAACTCGAGAATGACCTTACCAACATCGTCTTCGACTACGCCTATAATACGAGGCACAAGATAGGCGCGGAAGATCTGAAGACGATCGGGCATATTCCGTATGTCAGTGAGCATATCTGGCGACTAATGACCGTGCCACAAAACTAGTCTGACCTCTATTCGATGCGCGTGTTTGCCCCACCCAACTCGTTCTGAAACGACAGAGCTTTTTCTACGTTCACGTTCTTCGGAGCTAATAGAAATCCTTTTATACAGTTTAATAAAATTGGCTGACGGAAGTAGGTTTCCTACTGCTTACTTTCCGCACGCATAAGATTTGTTTATTTGAACACGGAGGAACACATGGTTATTGCCGTTCTCAATTCGGGAGATACCGCGTGGATGCTTATGTCTACGGCTCTCGTAATGTTGATGACTATTCCTGGATTGGCCTTGTTCTATGCCGGGCTCGTAAAAAAAGAGACCGTCTTGAATACCCTCTTCCTGTCGTTTTCGGCGTACGCTATGGTGAGCATCATCTGGTTCGTTTATGGATACCCCCTGGTGTTTGGCCCTGACGTGCACGGGTTTATCGGCGCTCCAGGAAACTTCTTCTTCCATAATGTGGTAGAATCGAATACGTTGGTTGGGTCGATACCAACGAGCGTTTATGCGGCCTTCGAAATGACGTTCGCGGCGATCACCGTAGCACTTATCTCGGGCGCTATCATCGGACGGATGAAGTTTGGCGCGTGGATGCTGTTTGTTCCGCTGTGGGCCACCTTTGTCTACCTTCCTGTCGCTCACTGGGTATGGGGCGGCGGGTGGCTCGCGCAACTCGGCGCCCTTGATTTCGCTGGTGGCACTGTCGTTCACATTAATAGCGGCGTTGCGGCGTTAGCCCTATGCTTGCTGCTCAGAGGCCGAAAAGACCGAAGTCTGCTGCCACACCAGCTCGGATATGCCATTTTAGGCGCCGGTCTGCTTTGGTTTGGCTGGTTTGGTTTCAATGCTGGATCCGCGCTCTCTGCCGGGACGCTCGCCGGCTCAGCGTTCATCGTTACGAACACCTCCGCGGCTGCGGGCATGCTCTCGTGGATGCTGATCGAATACCTTCGATTCGGCAAAGCGACCATGTTAGGCGCGGCTTCAGGCATTGTTGCGGGCTTAGTCGCGATCACCCCGGCGGCGGGATTCGTCAACATCCCGGCTGCTATGGTAATCGGCTTCGTCACCTCCATTGTGTCGTACACAGCGATTTCCTTCATCAAGCCGCGGCTCGGCTACGACGATGCGCTCGACGTGTTTGGCATTCACGGGCTCTCAGGCATTTGGGGCGCACTCGCTGTCGGGATCTTCGCGAGTCCTCTGATAAACGCCGCAGGAACCGGCCTTGCTTACGGCAATCCCGGACAGCTGGAGATACAGGCCGTGGCTGTGGCGGCCACATTTGCGTACTCCTTCGGGGTCACGTTGATCATTGCTAAAGTGATCGACCTTACCATCGGGCTGCGCGTGAGCGAGGCGCAAGAGGCCCAGGGCTTGGATCAGGCGCTGCACGAGGAGGCTGCATATCACATATAACCTTCGGGCGCGTATGCGTTAGCAAGGATTTGACAGAGGTGGAACATGAAGAAAATCATGGCTATAGTCAGACCGAATAAGCTCGAGGTCATCAAAGAGGCGCTCGACGATATCGGCTGTCCCAGCTTGACCGTCACGGAAGTAAAAGGCCGCGGCCGACAGAAGGGGATTACCGAACTCTACAGGGGTCGCGAATACGCGATCGACCTGCTGCCGAAGCTGGAAATCTATATCGTAGTCCCCGACGGTGTTGCCAGCAAGGTCGTCGATACCATAGCAAAAGCGGCACACACGGGCGAAATAGGGGACGGCAAGATATTCATAATGAATGTCGAACAGGTCGTGCGGATTCGAACGGGCGAGCGAGACCACGACGCGATTTAGGAGGCACGGCTGGTGATGGGCACCCCATCACCGCTCTCTTTTTTTAATCATGTGCGTTGTCTCCGTTCCGAAAGCGCGGCCGCGTTGCGCCACGCTGCTTGCTACGTCGCTCGAGTTTCGGCGTCTAAGCTAAAAGAACGATCAAGGACGTCAGCTGGTTTGAGGACCCAGACTCCCTTAAGGTCCACGGTACGCGCCCGTAATTCATCGAGGAACTTCTCATACAGTGGACCAGCAGTTTGGAACTCTGTAACGGAGCAGATGACCTGACAAGCGATCTCACGCTCTCCGCTTGTTGAGACGCATAAGATGGATACTAAGCTGCTGGTCTCCATATGGCGCATGAGCTCCTGGTCGATTTGTGCCCCTCCCGGCTGAGCCAACACAATGATATTTGCCTCAGGCGCTTTCACGCCTCGAATACGTACGAGGCTGATTGTGCCGTCAAGGGCAGTCGTTGCGAGCGTTGCCGTCGCACTACGATCGTTGAGCAACCGCATTGCTTTATCGGGAAGATCCATGTCGAGAACAGCCTCACACATCACCGAGCGCACTGCGCTAGTCTTTGTCTAGTTCAGAGACGTACAACACATTGTTGCCGCGCAGAATGAGCTTACCGAACGCCACGCGCCGGTGATTTCTGCACTGCTCGGCTCCGTCAAGAGAGATGTTCCAGTGCGGGTCGTACCCCAAAAACGTTCCTGTGAAAACCTGCGCGCCCTTCAACCGTACCGTGACATTCTTGCCGATGTTGCGAGACAACACCTCAAAAGGTCTTTTGGTCTGCGTCATATTCTGTCAGCACTGCTCAGTAGCCCACGGATCGAGCCTATCACTCACCTCAAGACTCGTTGTCCACCTACATAAAGCATGTTGCTTCCCGAGGTCTGCATAATCTTTATCTCCTGAAATGGGAGAGTGATGGGTAATGCTGAAGCGTTTTGTCGTCCTAGCGTCGATTTTGCTTATCGCGGTCTCTGTGGGCTGTCTGGAACAAGCGCACACGAGCGCGCCGTTGACGACCTCGGCGGCGACGACAACGCTGAAGATCAAAGCGCAACCAAGTGTCAACCAGAGCGAGTATGCGACGTTTACGTGTCAGCTAAACGTGACGCGCGGCCAAGGCTTGGACAACAAGGAGATCCATTGGTCTATCGACACTGTGAACAAAGGGACGACGCGCACCATATGGGGGTATGCGTCGTTGAACTTGACTATACCCGAAACTAAGGGCTTATCGATCGGCAAGCACGTTCTGACGGCTTCTTTTGACGGCGATTCCAACTACACGCTGTCGCATGCGAAGACGACGTTTCAGGTGCAAATCGCCCCGGCGCGCACCGCGAGCGACGCGTCGCCTCGCCCGGAGCGCGAAAACGCATCAGTAACCCTGAGTGTGCCTCCTACGGTTCAGCACGGCTATGCCGACCTCACCGGCACGTTCTCAGGAATGAGGAGCGGCGCATCCCTCTATGTGCTGGTCAGACCTACCGGCAACGACACGTGGATTGTGCAAGAGCCCCCGCTTATTTACGTAAACGGCACGTACGCCGACCACGTATATTTCGATACGCACGGGAACAATAACAGTCAGCAGTTTGACCTGCTGGCGGTCATCACCTCAAACACCCTTAACGCAGGGGATAGCGTCAAGAATCTGCCAAAAACGCTCGCGCAAGACCACGTGACGACCACGGTGCAGTAAGTCAGCTACTATTTCTTCGCGCACACGTGCTGCGGATTCGACTTTATTTGGTGCCCATTGCGGCCCACCGCGCGTGCCGACAGGCCGCCAACGCCTCGGCTACTAAGATCACAAATTATAAATAAAAACAGCGCGAGCATAAGCCATCATTAATAATGATATTTTGACGATTTAGCCTTTGAGGCTGAACGAAGGTGGTCTTAAAAAGGGGTGTAGGACATTGGCAAACCGTTACGAGTGGACTGTAAAGACCGTGAATGGCCGAGAGATCATCGAAAAGCAGTGGCCAGGCAACATGCCGAACTATGAGCAAGCCTGTGCCGAATTTCGCTTCGAAGACGTGGAAAAGGAGTTTACCTGGTACGAAACAGGCCGAGTGAACGAGGCGCACGAAGCGATAGACCGGCACGCCGAGGGGTGGAGGAAGAACAAGGTAGCCCTCTACGCCGACGGCCCTGACGGTGTGCGCAAGTACACGTTTCTTGATTTGAAGCTCCTGTCAAACCAGTTTGCGAACGTATTGAAGAGCCTCGGTATCGCCCGCGGCGACCGCGTCTTCACATATATGGCGCGGCACCCCGAGCTCTACATCGCGGCAATCGGCACACTCAAGAACGGGTCCGTTTGGGGGCCACTTTTCGGAGGATTCAGGGCAGAGGCCGTCATGGACCGGCTGGAAGACAGCGGCGCGAAGGCCGTGGTTACCACCCCCGATCTCAAGGCGTCGAGCGTCGACGAGATCATCGACAGTCTGCCTGAGCTCGAGTACGTGATCGTCGTAAAGTCGGACGGTGCCGAACTGACCGGCGACCGCACCATCAGCTTCGAAGAGGAGATGAAGCGCGCCTCGACGACGCATCAGACGGAGTGGATGGACCGAGAAGACCCCGTCATGATGCACTACACGTCGGGAACGACAGGCAAAGCAAAAGGCGTGGTACACGTCCACAACGCGATGATCGGGCACTTCATCACGACGCGGTACGTGCAGGACGTCACGGAGTCCGACATCTACTGGTGCACAGCCGATCCCGGGTGGGTCACTGGCACCTCGTACGCGTGCTGGGGACCGTGGCTCAACGGCACGTCGCAGGTCTCGTACAGCGGCCGGTTTGACTCAGCGACGTGGTACGGCATCATCGACCAGTATCAGGTGACGATCTGGTACACTGCGCCGACGGCGCTCAGGCTCCTCATGAAAGACGGACTCGGCGTCGCGCGCAAATTTGATTTCGGCAGCCTGCGCTACATCACGAGCGTCGGTGAGCCGCTCAACCCCGAGGTGATACGCTGGGGACTTGAGGCTTTCAACCTCCCCATCCACGACAACTGGTGGATGACCGAAACGGGCCAGATACTCATCGCAAACTATCCGTGCATGTCCATTCGCGAGGGCTCGATGGGGCGCCCGTTTCCGAGCATCACGGCGTCGATCGTCGACGATCGGGGCAATGAGCTGCCCCCAAACACGCCGGGCAACCTCGTCATCAAGCCTCCGTGGCCCGCGCTGATGCGCGCTATCTGGCGAAACGAGGAGAAGTACAAGAGCTACTTCGAGATCCCGGGCTGGTACAAGACGGGCGACAGCGCGTTTCGCGACGAGGACGGCTACTTCTGGTTCATGGGGCGCGTCGACGACGTCATAAAGACCTCAGGAGAACGCGTTGGCCCGTTCGAGGTGGAAAGCGCCCTTGTCGAACACCCGGCCGTCGCCGAAGCGGGCGTTATCGGAAAGCCCGATGCGCTGCGCGGGGAAATTATTAAGGCATTCGTGAGCCTCCGGGCGGGGCAGATGCCGTCTGAGGAACTCAAGCAAGACATCTCGCAGTTTGTTAAAAAGCACTTGGCAGCGCACGCGTTTCCGCGCGAGATTGAGTTTATGGAAAAGCTCCCAAAGACACGGAGCGGCAAGATCATGCGCCGGGTGCTGAAGGCGCAAGAGCTCGGACTGCCTATGGGAGACCTCGCCTCACTCGATGAGGACTGAGCGTCTTCTCCTCCTTTTTTCTTCATCCTTAAGTATGAGCCGGGCCTTTTGCCGTACAGGGTATGGCGGAGACCGAAGCTGGCATAACTGAGTTTCGCATTACGTTGTGCGATCACGAGCGCCGTCAGCCTCAGCTGTCTGGAATCCAGCAGCTGGTTAAGGATCGCATCCACCAGTCGGCGGATTTGAGCGACGTCTACTACGCCCCGTCGGCCGCCTATGCCGAGCTGGAAGCGGTGTGGTCGGCCGCACAAGGAACGCTCAGCGTGGTGAAAACGATCTCTGCAGACGATGTTGCGGTGCTCCACTGCAGCACGTACGTGAAGCGCTTTGACCATACGAGAGAAGAGCTCAACATCAAGTCGATCATTCTGAGTAAGGGGTTCGACATCGGCGTTTGTACGGGGCGAAGCTTTGTCAGATACTCCTGCAGCGATCTCATCTACATGGACCGTTTTTTTAGCTACCGCTTCGGAGACCGGAAGTACTGGTTCATCTGCTATCTAAGCTCCCTCGACGATGCAGAACTCATCAGCGACAAGTTCTCTGAGCTTTTTGGCGCACGCCGCGGACCTGAGGTCTTTGCGTGGCTCGAAGAAGCGCTCAGCTTGAGAAGAGCTCGAAGATATAACGGGTAACCCGAAGGCGCCTCTTACAGCGCATCGCTAGCCGGTGGGATCCCTTATTATCCGGACGCTGCAGCACACTGATCGCCGAACTAGAGGTAAAACAAGCGCAGCTTTTGATTTGAGCAGGTCGACGCCTATGTCGATGGCGGACTTTGTCAACCTAGCGTACCCAGCGGAGGCGTCGAAAGCAGGTGCGCTTTAAATAGACGGCTCGCCACACTTCTATGGACGAACTTGATTGGTGATAGTTATGGACGATTGGAAAAAAAGACTCGACGACCTCTTTCAAAAAAAGGCGGCCTACGAACAAAAATTAGCGGAAGACAGACAGAAAGCTGTCACTGCACACGCCCAGCAATTTTCACTCGTTGCGGCACTCTTCGATTCGACGATCAATCCAGCATTTGAAGAGGTACGCTCGGAACTGCTGAAACACGGATCCGAACCAAACATCGTTCTCGCGCATCCGTCAGCAAGAGCTGGTTCCCGATTGGCCAGTGCACTTGAGATCGACGAGGGGTTGACCAGGTACGGTTATGAGATTTATGCTCGTGTCTCTCCGACGGGGTACAGCTTGAATACGCGCGTGCAGGTAGACAAGTACGAAACCGCCCGGCACGACCTCACGCAAAGCCTCCTGCCTAACACAATCTCAAAAGACGACATTATCAAAGACGTCGTCGATCGGTACGTGAAGGCCATAACGCCACACATATAACGGTGCATCCCCCCACAGGCGGCCGCGTGAAGGGCGAATCTGTGCCGTTGCTGCGGAGAGGCTGCGGATGCGCAGTGGATCGTGAGACTGGACGAGCAGAAGGCCAAACCACTCGTTGAAATGCGTGGACAACACCCCATGACTGATGTGGCAAGAAAGGAGAGGAATTCCGAGTCCGGCCCCATAACGGTCGTGATCAGGCGCAGAATCAAATCGGGCTTTGCTCAAGCATAAGAGGCGCTAGAAAAAGAGATCTCAACCGATGCCGCAGCACAAACAGGGTATCTTGGCTCAACTTTTTTGCGCCCGGAAGGCGGCACTGACCGGGACTTCGTGACAATTGTCCGATTCGATATCTACGAGAGCATGATGCAATGGGAGCACTCTGCAGCCAGCAAGGTCTTGATCGACCGAACTGACGCGATGAGCGAGACTCCGGCCAACATTCGCCGATCCGCAGGATTGTCTCTCTGGTTTACTCCGCGACATCCCACGTCTCCGCCACGCTGGAAGATGGTGCTGTTGCTCACCGTGAGCATCTTCATATTGGCTGAGATCATGACGCCTCTCCTTAATCCTGCTCTTGGTCTCTTGCCACAGCCCCTTGCGTTGTTCATTTCTTTGGGAATACAGATTGCCCTGCTTACGTATTTCGTGCTACCGTGGCTCACTACATTACTCGCAAAATGGCTTTATGATGTACCACAATCCAAGGAATAAGTACCGCGGGAATGTGCGGTGGTACCCGATGTTTAATATTGGTTTGTCTGCTATCCGCTCTCTTGACGATGTGAGCTCTTCGGCACGCGTCGCGGGCCTGAGATGTTCGCGTGACTGAAAGATGTGCATAGATTGAAAAGACATCGCCAGCATCCCTCGTAATGTGCTGCCAAGTTTCCCCGGCTCATTAGTCGAGTCACGACGTGGCAGAAAATAATGGTAATCCCCACTTGCGCAAATCAACACCGCCAATGCAATGAATGACCTCGTCACGATCAGCTAAGTCAATAGTTGTTTTTTCGAGCTTGTACGATTCGACAATTGCCTCTCCCGTATTTGAGATTTTTTCCATCGGCTTCCAATGCATTGTCACTTGAACAAGCTCTGTTATCGCCTTGCTTCGACTTGCCTTCTCTCTTGCGCATATCCACACAACGACCAGCGAATTGAGCGCATCTGATCGGTCTGGCAAAGTTTTGCCGTGAAAGAGCATTAGACCGGGAAAACGCGCTTTTTCCAAATCTATCTAGTTCAGCTGTTGCTCTGAAGAAATTGTGGTGGACGCGAAATCCTCTCATACTAGTTGGCGACATTCCGTGGCTGGTTCAGTACACATTACACGCATCATCTAACGAAACCGCTAGTATTTTAGCGTTCTTGGCCCGCAATGTTTTTGAGGCATACTATTCTGCTGAACCAGGAAGCAGCGAGCATATTGAGCTTATTCTTGCCGCGTGCGCTCAACATACCGTTTTTTCGTGCGCCTTTGCATCGCTCATAATGCCCATTAATATACGTGGCCCACAAGCAAGGCGGCTAAAAGATCAGTACGAGGAGCAATATGGAGGCAAAAAACGTGAACTTTTGCGGCCTTCGCCGAAGGAGCGCATTTCTAACCAATTAAATCTCTGCGAATCTGGTGATTCCGGTGCTTGGGCGCAATTGACCAAGGAAATGGTACTTACCCCATGCGACAAACTCTACGACACCGATCTACTCTTTGAGCCTGATTTGACCACTCTTCCTGGTTGGGATGCAGCAGATGAGCTCACACGTTCAAGGATCACTGGCGCAGCAGAGCGATATGTGACTGAACAGACGCCAGACCCGACGAAGTGGTTAGGTGTCACATTGCCCCCCAATACAGCGCTAGCTGGAGTTAAGGCACTAGCTCTCCTCGCTAACCTAAATCGCACTACTGATGTCGCACGGAGGATTTGGAAGAAATGGGCGCCGGCTGTAGTTGCTTATCCAGTTTTTGGGGAGCTACGAGAATCACGAGAGAGAATACTTCAGGAACTGGTAAAGATCGCATACGAATCTGCACCTAACGAAGCGATGGAAAGTCTGACCGCTTTAATCGAAAAGGATGATAGAGACAAAATCTATTCGTTCCCTGTCTTGCGCAAATTCCGAGACTGTTGGGACGATCGAGTATCGCAGGCAATCTTGCTGAAAGCACAAGACGTCGATTTAACTCCTGAAGGCGTGGGATACCTCCTGGACACTCTTTTGGACCATAAGTGCGAACAAGCCACACATTTCATTCTGTCGTTTATTTCTTCATCTGCACGAAGGATTCCCTCTCGTGGCAAGAATCGATTGAGAGCTATATACGCGACAAGTGCGCTTTTTGCGCACACAGAAGATCCGCTTTGGATAACAGCGTGGTCAATAATGAAACAACTCCCTAAATTCAGCGATCAGGTTCTCTCAACGCTGGCTAGTAAATACAGACTCGATACGCTAAAGCTCGATCAACTTGACGAATATCAAGTAGCAGAGCTATGTGAGTTGCTGCTCAGACGCTATCCACAATCGGGTGACCCACCATTTGAAGGCGGCGCCCGATATCTTACCCGCCGAGATAGTATTGGCTCGTTCAGGAATTCAGCACTAAGGCACTTAGCACAACGTGGAACGCAGGAGGCTTTAGCAGCAGTTCAAGGGCTTGTTTCTGCGTTTCCAAGTGAAAGTTCCTTGCCACCACTACTGGAGGAATCGATATCGCAAACAAACTCCAGGACGCAGATCCTCCGACCACCGCGCGAGATAATTGAGTTGGCAGGACTTAAGGACAGACGCCTAGTAGACAATGGCGAACAACTCTTGAACGTCTTGCTTGAATCTTTGGAGAGATTGAACAATGACCTTCACGGCGAAACTCCCTCTATAGTTTTTCTTTGGAACCAGCAAATCAATAAAGATGAATTTTGGCCAAAAACGGAAGAAGATTACTCTGACTGGATAAAACGGTACCTGAATCACGATCTCAAAGAAAGAGGTGTGATAGCCCTGCGAGAAGTTGTAATACGCCGTGGGATGGGACAAGGGAAAAAAGGGCAAAGAACTGATATTTACGTAAACGCGCGAAAAAAAGGGCGGCGGGATGACACGCTTGACTCTTTAACCGCCATAATTGAAGTGAAAGGAAGCTGGCACAAAGAGCGAAGAACGGCTATGAAAACTCAACTAGTTGATCGCTATCTGAAAGATAATACTAGTCAGCACGGCATTTACGTCCTATGCTACCCGTACTGTACACAATGGAGTAACGCTGACGGCAGAAAGCAGCGGGCTTTGAGAAGTGGCATACCGAAGGCTCAAACCACGTACAGTCAGTTAGCCCAAGACCTATCGGACCACGACCTCCTGATTAAGGCATTTGTGCTAGATACTACAATTCACTTGGACGAGGTCAAGCGAGCCAACAAGACCTAGACAATGGGTTATAACGAGAATCTAATTGGAGCCCAATACTGCATATACACGTGATACACATGGTCAGGCAGTGGATGCTTGTAAAACCGCCAATCAACTCCTGAGACGCCGTGAGTGAGAATATAGTTCTTGTTCGACTGATCCCACTGCAATACATCGCCCTGCTGCTCACACAACTTCCTGAAGTCTCCGGGCACGAAATGAGCGTAGCAGAGTAAAAGCTGGATCTTCTGCTGCTTCAGCCATCGTTCGAATGACAGTTGTTTGAACACGAGTTCATCATTTCGCCGGCTATCTAGAAGCGGCGTGACAGCGTCAACCACCTGCGGATGAAGTGGACAGTAGTGTTGAATGCGGATCTTGTCCTGCTCCGGCAGAATGTCAATGACCGTGTTGAAAAAATAGGTAGGGGTGTTGAAATCGTGCCTGTTTAGGACGTAGCGGACTACAACATCCGCTTTAATATCCGTAAGGGAATATCATCGCTGGCTAATTCGTGAATCTTAATATGTTGCTCAAGCGACAAACAGATAAGGTTCTCTGGATCGTTGTTGTCGTGGTTACACTCTTTGTGGTGGATATGATGCCCTTCTGGAACTTTTCTCTTAAAGTGTGTTTCCCAGATTCGCCGGGGTTCGCGTTGGCGCTGCGGGAACCATTTAGTCGTAAGTTCTTGTGAGTCTAAGCACCCTGTACACCAATCGAACGGTTCTTCGCGTTCGTTAATCTGACAATTCTTACAGATCATCTTTGCTTCCGTTTGACTGTGCCTGCGGCTTAGGGCGGGTTTCTCCCCGATATAGCGCCTCAAAGCCAATTTGCCGCCACGCGTACTCCCGAGCCTGCACGACGTCCGCGTCGGTCGGATGCGCACGCTCGCGCAAGTACTTCTGCTCCCAGTGCGCAGCTTTAGCGAGGAGTGCCTCACTCGGAGCGAGGGGGTGCGGTGGCGCTACCCAGATGGCCTCGTCAGCCGGAATGGCATCCTTGTTGGCGAGATAGGTCTCTCGTATGTTTCGCAGGTAGCGCGGATTCTTAGACACCAGGATCATCTCATACGACTAAGCTTGCTAGCGCGGAAAATTACACTACTTTTTCAACGAGTTTCACGGCATCCCGTACAAACGCCGGACAGCGGGCCATCACGACTTTGTTCTTCTTCACCTCAGCAACCTGTTCCGGGTCTGAAAGGTTGTACCCGAGCAGGCCCGTGCAGGTTACCGAGCTGTTGCGCGTTTCAAATTGGCGGAGAAACTCGCCGACCACCGCATAAGTCCTTTCTTTCGCTGCGCTGTCTTCAGCCCGTATCCTGCCGTATCGCAGCCCGATCACCATGATCGCACCAGAGAGGGCCCCGCAGATATCATCCGTGTAGGCGATCCCGGCACCAAATCCCTGCGAGATGCGAAGTGCCAGATCCCGATCGAGCCCGAAGTCCTGTGCAAATACCGAAAGCACAGCCTGTGAACAGGTAAACCCCTGCTGAAAGAGAGTCACTGCCTCATCTGCCTTTGTCATAGCCAACAGTCATGCGGGAGCGGCAATAATCCTATTGCCCTATAGTGTGACAACAAGAAACAAGGCCTCTCGCAACAATCTGCACGCTTTTGCACTAGGAAGTAAGGGCTTCCTTGTGGAAATCTTTGAGCAATTGCTGAGTGGTTTTGTTAAGTGGGTAGATTCAGCACGCTTAAGTAGTGATGCGATGCCAGCAACACGATGCTTTTTGGCTTTACGGAGTACATCGCTCGAAATAGTTTAAACCGCTTGTCTAAAAAATACTCTGTTGAAAAAGCGATTGACCGAGAATCGTTGCTCGCCTTCACAGTCGAACTTCTCTCACAGATAACGGGCTTCATGGGAGGAGAAGAGAAACAGGCAATGGACATGTTCGTGCGAGGCCACAAGCCCGCGAAACTAGGGCGGTAGCTGGATAATTTGATATGCTTAAAAAAAACTCGTCTAGACGCTGGCTCGGCATCTCATTCCCTCGCGAAACCACCTGGACGATACGCGTGATCAATCTCCCGCTTTAGCTTCACTTAGGCTTCAATTCACCCAGGTTGGACTGGCAGTTACGTCGACCGACGCGAGAAGAACCTACCTGAATTAATGGCGGCTGCGCGTAAATTCAAGCAAAGTGGAGAGCAACTCTCTTCTTAAATAGCAAAGGTGCGTGTTATAAAGCGACCGACTGAGTACGACCGGCACGGAAGAAGGTATAACAAACGAAACAATAGATCTGGAAGGGCTTTAGATCGCAAAAATGGTTTTATTACGACAATATTCGCCGACAATGACCAAAGATTACAGCCAGATCTCAGATACGGCCCGTGCGGTGGATGCAGAGGTACTGCCCAGGATGGCGTCTTACATCCGGCGTATATCGCCGCAGATCGCCGCCATGAGCGCCGACGAGGTGTTTGTGATCGCCGATTACGGCGCCGCAGACGGCGTGAATTCGAACGAGTTGTTTGAAGCAGTCATCTGCCTGCTTCACGAGGTGAATCCCTCGCTGACCATCAAATTAGTTTATATTGATCTGGCGGATCCGGCGAATTTCGAGACGTTCTGGGCAACCTCGGCATTAGCGAAATTAAAGCATGTAGAGGCCCAATACATCCAACGATCTTTTTATGAACCATTTCCTGAGATAACAGGCAAACTCCGGATCGGTTTTTCGTCCACTGCGCTGCACTGGCTGAATGCCAAAACGGTTGGACCTGAATATTTTCAGCATCCCCTCTGCATACAGCCCAACCAGTTGCCAGATTCTGAACGTAGAGAATTTGCGGAAAAATGGAAAGCGGATTGGCGGTCGTTTCTGCACGAATGCTCGAAGTCGCTGGTTAAGGGGGGTGCTTTATTTTTTGCCAACCTTGCCAATCTGGGGGACGACCGGTGGCCAGCGTCGCCTGGATATAACAACCTCAGGGACATTTGCCAAGAGTTATGTGAGGAGAAAAAGCTTTCAGAAGCTGAGTTAAACGCTATTTTCATACCGGGTTACTTTGCCTCGCCCCATGAAATATTACGTTCGCTAAATGAAAACGATCTTAGGTGTTTTGCCGTAAACGCCTGTGATCCCTTGACCGTCTCGTGTGCCTATTTTACTAAGGCGCAGGACAAGAGGACGACCCACAGGAACGGTCCAAGCTTGCCGCTACGCTGGCCCATGTGGTCCGGGCCTGGAGTGAATCGTCGATGCGGATCGGACTTTACGCAGACAATAAAGACCTGATAGAAGAAATTTATCGACGTCTGCGGGACAAATTCTATGAAGAACCTGAAGGCTTGCCTTATCAATATTGCCTGCTCGAACTCGTAAAAAAGACATAGGGGAACGGTTGAAATTTGACTGACCTTTCCTCTTTTTAAACATCCAGCGTCTCTAATCGAGGCAGTGGGCATCAGATGCATGATCCATCCAGTGCATTAGAGACGGCCGTCTTCAAACTTACAAGCAAAATGCTAAATGAATCAGGTTTTGATCTTCATAATTACTTTCTGTGCCCTCTGACGAGGTATCGACGTTTAAGATTCTCAAAAGTGTTAAGGAACTCGTTGCGGCAGAGGTAACAAGCGTGGCCTCTTTGCAAGATGGGTACTGCTTGTCGTGCCCCTGCTCATGGCACCGTTCTACGCTGTACGCCACACATATGCTCAATTTGTCTGACCTACTGTCGCCTATATCACGCGGAGGTTAGTCAAGATAGTGCTCTACAGCTCGGGCCACGAACTGTGACACGCCGTATTTCCCCCTAAATAAGCGTGCGCCGCTAAATTCTGCGCTACACCTTGTCGGCGCTAGAAAACCCCATCACTTTCCTTGAAGTAGGAAATCCTTGAAACTAGGTGGGTAATATAACTGATTATATATGTATTGACGTACCAGCATCTCAGCTTGAAGCTCGTCTTTCGCCTTCACCTTTTGGATTTCATTAATCTCCGCTGCTGTTAAGCGGCCATCCACGTCAATAAGCGCGTGATTCAGCGACTCACTTATTCGAACACACTTCTCTTCACAATCGATCGCTCGCTTTTCCCAACGCTCTCTCATCGTCGGGTCTTGACGCAGCTGTGCCACCGATTCGTCGGCACTATTCAAAAGGGCCTGATAAGCATATTCCCTGCGCGGAAGAAAGGATAGGCAAACGCCCGGTGGGAAGGACAGTAATGGAGACCCTAGCCATCGCAACCGCCGCAGCTATCGCGGGTGTCCTGATAGGATTGCTGATCGGCGGCTGACAGCGATTGCAAGTGATGCAGTGAAAATCAAGCCCTTGAACTAGCCGAGCTCTTGTAGAGCCATAAGGAGATTATAAGCCCTATGATGAGCGTATGCGTGACACCAACCCTCTAGCAGCTAAAATGAACGTAGCGATAGCGTGATTCGTTTATCCTCTGCTTATCTCGTAGCTCGTTATTTCTTTTTTCGATTTCAAACACGTATAGGGCTCAGTTCGCGACCTGGCCCAAGAAGGGATGAAGTAATGGCCACAAAGTGGTTTGCGCCAAGGTCAGATGAAGCAAAATGACGCTGTAACTTAGATAAAGATTAGACAGCTTATGCATGATTCGTAATACTGCTGAGGGCGATGCCGTGCCAGAGGAGGAAATAGATGCGAACCTTGTGCCTCTCGTCAAAGTACTCAACAGCCTTCCGTGTGTTACCACGGTGTGCTGCTGTGGTGGACATGCAGGCGAACGTGACCACGGGAAGTGGCCAGAAGGAACTTGGTATGTCACGTTAGAGATTGGACAAAAGGAGCAGGGGTGGCGCACGCTTGCGTTTCTTGGATGGGCGATCAACCGCGAGTACTGTAAGGCAGGGCATCACGTCTTCTTTTACCCGGACGCATTGCCGCCGCGCGCTGTTGACGATGAGGCTACACTCGGTTTCCAGCTGGAAGGATATCGATACGAGCGTCCTGAAGAGCTCGCGAGCTGGATAACGAAAATGCGACATAGCGACGACAGCTTCGCACGTAGCACACAGGGAAAACTGCCACGTAACTAAGAGTCAAGTTCGTGCTTATAAGGTCGTGAACGTCACTATTGGCTCTGCAATAACCGTTGGAAGGCGCTCCGCTTTTCACCTCTTTTTTGACGTCTGACGCATGTACAGCCGTTCAGAGCAGTTGGACAGGCAAGAAATGCAAGTAGATTCCTACCTATGGGCGCGATGGTTGGTTTCGGGGCTTTCCATCGAGCAGCAGGTGTTTCTTTTTGAAGATCTATGCTCACATAGCGCTTCTTTTTCGAGATGCGCCGAATCCTATAGGTCATTGGTGTAACGCAGTTGGACGCAAAAAAAAATAAAGAGAGCAATTCACCTGCTGCAAAATGAGATTCTCCAATGTTAGGCTCGGCAAAGCTACTTAATCATTCAAAAGTAACTTTATGCGGTGATATGATTGGCTGAAAAAGAACGCATCTTTGTCGCACCAAATGCATTTTTTTATCACGACAAGAAAAACTACAGCATCGAAGTGGAACTTCCCGGCGCAGATAAGAAGGACATCAAAGTTGAAGCTGGAGAGAACGGGTTTTGTCTCACAGCACCTCGAGACGATATCGAGTATGCCGGCTGCTGGACACTCTCCCATACCATAAATCCGGACGAGGCAGCGGCCACGTTCGAAAATGGCCTCCTGAAGGTGACCATACCGCTCGCGGAACGGCTTGAGGGCGTCAAGGTACCCATAAAATAGCCCACCTCATTCGTTGGAGCCGCGCGTGATGACCATGCTGCGAAGCTAGCGGTGGCCCTGAACTCTCGGCAGCCCGTCCTGTTCTACGCCGAATTCGAACCGGAGGAAAGGATTAAAAATGAATTGCGAAGAGATACTAGAGGATGTTGTAGCCTTCTGTAAGAAGGAGATCGAAGAGCTTGAGGATAAGACAAATGTTGATGACCCAACCGGTTATGACAGTCGTAACACTCGCCGCGGGCTTCGAGACGCGTACGAGAACGTCATAGAGCGCATAGCAATAAAAAGGGCCGTGGAAAAATGATCCACATCGATCGCGTTTACCGACATTGCCGAGGTGCACAACGGTCTGTATAGCCAAGAACGATGTTCTACGGCTCGACCCGTTCTTCTTATGGCCTGGGTTGCGGAATTGCTCTAACGCAAAGACTGGAGTGACCCGTGTAGTCATAAGCGGCTTTGGTTTCGGAGCCTTAACTGTCCACTAGATTGCCCGATCGCGTGTTACAAAATCCAATTCTGATACGGGACTACGATAGCCTTAAGGAATCCGACGCATTTTGATCTGGTGATTAAAATACAAGAACGTGTTTTTGAGAACATCGGCGATGTTACCTTTTGTCTTGATGAGGTGCCTCACGCCGGTCGAGGTACGGTCACTTTCACGGTTAGGCAAGACGAGCTCTCGGCGTCGACCTTTGAAGAGCCACGTGCGAGGCTTTCCGGATTGGAAGACACTTACGGGGTAATTAGCCTCGATAGTCCGCGAAACCAGGAGCTGATCCACCAACTCAATGAGTATTTCATCGCCAAGCAACGTCTGACACTCAAAGGGGAGTTCAAAGACAGGCTCACCGGCACGGTAGCGGCGTGGATGCTCGAGGTGCAGCTGTCAAAAAGGAACTCTTCAAGCTTGCGTCAGGAAGGAACCACTACCTACGAGTTTGATTCGGCCCTCGCATCGAAGCACCTTACGGGCGCGCATGACGTTAAGCGATGCTAGCACGGTTCAAAAGTGTACTAACGGCGTGGTCAAAGCTATATCTGGGTCACTAATCAGTGCCTTAGCTCTCTTTTTTTTGATGCCTCGGAGTACGTTACAAGAGGCTAGTTTTGAGGCTTTAACGCGCTTTTGTTACCCGAAAGCTCGTCCCTGTGTTAGGCACGGCGGGCTCGCAAGCAAAGGACACGCACGAGACGAGACGCGTGAATTCCAGACAGCACGCGACAACGGTAAGAGACAAAAACTCTTTTTAACTAAATGGAACGCGACAGCGCTAGTTTGCGATGATCCTAGGCGCTTTGCGTGCGAAGGTCCTGCTACACATTACGAGAGTGAGTAACCCTTTACCATGCGAGCGGACGAAGATTCGAGTAAAAGGTGCTCCATCGTGGGGTTGACGTGCGAGTTCTAAAGAGGTCAAAAACGCGATAAAATGTCCCTGTTGCAAGACCTGCACACAGCGAACGTCGCGATGCGCGCGGTGCGCATAAAAAAGAAGCCAGGAGGCCCCTGGCTACACTCGCGCCTTATTCAGGTGCAAGGACGGAATCAATAACGTGAATTACGCCATTAGTGCATTCAATATCCGCCTGAATGACTATGGCATCGTCCACCGTTAGCTCTTCAAATGCCGCAATTTCGTCGTCTTCGACCACGGCGTCATCTTCAACCACCACCGTGTCCTCCTCGATGACCTCTATCTCTGTTGCAATCGTCAGCGTCGCACCCTGAACGGTCTTTGCTGCCGTCATTTTCATCAGGTCGGTTGCCATGTATTTGCCGGGTACTACGTGGTAGTAAAGCACTGCAGTGAGCCTGTCTTTGTCTTTTAACAATTCGTCTAAGGTACCGGCAGGTAACTCGGCAAACGCGTCATCGTTCGGAGCAAAGAGCGTAAAGGGCCCAGGTCCGCTCAAGATATCGACCAGACCGGCTGCCTCCTTCACTGCTGATACCAGCATTGTGAAGGAACTATCATCGATTGCTGTCTCTACAATGTTCTTCATATTTCCTTACTTCCATTTTCACAAGCGCAATTGGTAGAATGCATCGTGTGCATCCGCGTGCTGCTAAAGATCCTCTATCTCCATTTAAGCTTACGCTATTGAAAGCAAATGGTCTTGGAATTCGAGGCCGCAAAGCGAAGCAGCAGCTGTGTATGAAGGGTTTCGAGCGATTTTGTGGGCATCATTGAGGCGTTTCCGATTACGGGTCTAACGGAATGATAGCTACAGCAGAACATTTTGGTCTTCTGTTGACGGCGTGTTATGAATAGCGTGGGTTTTTTTTACCTGAAAGTGGCCAACGAACATAGGACGAGCTAAGTAGTGCACGTGAGGCTCAAAACGGAAGAAAAAACACAATCAAACACGCGCGAATCATCAACAAAAAAAGTGAGGGTGGTCTCTATAGGATATGTGAATCGCGAAAGTGATCCCTCCCAAAGGTGCGTTTGAGAGCCAAGGCGGATTCGCCCGATGCTTCAGAGCAGAGGTTTCTCTGCCCCGAAAGCTCTACTCCAAAAGCCATTGGAAGTTACCTTTTCCTCCACACATCCTATAGAGCGTAGTTTATTATACGCGCCTCTTCGATTTATACCTTTCACGAGAAGCGAGCGCAATGCACGGGGGGCCAGAAAATCCGTACTAGGAAAAGAGCGCATTCGCTTTTGATCTCTATAAAGACTAGCGGCCGGGGGTTCTTCACAACCAAACTCCAAAAACGCCTATCTTGCATGAAAATGCAAGCTCGGTTCATTTCTCGGGTGCAAAGATGCCCCCATTGGGAAGGGTACAGCCGGGAACATGAGTGCCATCCAGCAACTGTGCGGCGCAAGCAGGATTCTCCTGCGCACTATCGTGGTTTAGAACAGTTGACGGCGTGCGCTTTGGCTCCGGCTCCGAAAACTACGGGTTAGCGTGTCAAATGCATCCAAGCGAGCAATTGCATACCGCGGAACTATTTCAGTCTATTGGCTCTAAGGGATATTTTGGCAATTTTGGCTGCAATCAAAGCCTTCGAATTTGGACTATTTTGGGTTGAGACCAAGGGAAGAAACGCTTAAAGCGTAACCCCTCATTATAACGTTTTGAGCATGGGTCTACTCAACTCAGTAATCCTGTTGATAGCTTTTGTCTTCCTAATATTCACATTCCCGCCTGGAGCACTCCTCGTAGTCGTGGTGTGGGTGTATTTGCAGTTTATACGAAAGCGTCCGGCCGTGAGCACGAAGGAAGAAAAGCGATAGCACTCAGCGCTATCTCATTACACAAGTAGCCCATATTCTTCAGTATTGGTTGATAACACCAGTGAGCGGAGTCCGCTCACAGTCGTTGGAAATCGCAGAAAAACGGCAGCTCCATGAAAATTATATATTATAGGCGGAATAAAAACTAGTGTAGAGTCTTGTTGCCAGCGCTTGATGCGGGAGTGACAAACTCGTTTGCAGCAAACGGGTTTTGCAAACCCAATTGCCGGTCACTGCAAAGCAAGCAAAAAATCCAGAGCGTAAGCCTTAAATCTAGTGTGTTCTATCTGCAGTGGCAGTGAGGATAAGATGATCGAGATTGATACCGTAGTACAAGAAACCGCATACTGCGAACGGTGCGGCAGTCCAATTATTATCAAGACGTGGTTTGCTAAATTGTGTCACGAGTGCTCGCGTGCTGAGTTTAAGGAGCACTTCGAATCGTTCGCATCGTGATCAAGCCGAATAAGCAGCCTGTTTTTTGTTCTCCCTCCGTTAGCCTTGGCGATAGTCGGCGCGCTACCTTTGCGCTTCAAACGTCTTCAGTTGCGTGAAAAACGGCAACAAGCCTTTTAAATCGCAGCGTCGTGCTTCACTCGGTGAATATGAAAGATACAGAACTGATCAACGAATGCAAAGCGACCGGGCGCGCGCTCAACTACGAAGTCCAGTCTGCCGTCGACATCGGAGCGGGCGAAATCGACGTCATCTGGACCAGAAAAGACCACGCAAATCTCCCGACGTTCAAGCTCGGATTTTTCTTCTGTCCCACGGGAGGCGAGGTCCCCACGGACTTCCTCACGCAGAGCGTCGCAAAGGCGCTGCTGTCGGTGTGTGACAAGGCGATCTTCCTCGTGCACGATGACGCCTCATTGAAATCGGTGAAGGGCAAGATTCACGCGCTCGACGCAATCGGTGGCGTGCTGCAGCTCAAGAAATATGCCCACGCGATTACCTCAGATGAGCTGCTCGGAGGGATTAGGTAAGAGGTGAGAAAATGCGTATAGAACGCGGCAAACAACTAAATCTCAAGGAGCTTAACGAAGATCTGTACTTGGAAGCGAACACCCAGCTGTACCCTACAGACAAGGATGCAACGATCAACGTCTACGGCATTTTGACGACTGAGAACAACGTCGTAATCAACGGCTCGATTGAGTGCTCTGAAGCTTTTTTCGGCGATAACTGTCACGTCAAGGGAACGGTAATTACCGGCGGGATCAAGACAGGAAGCGGATTCAGGGCGCATCACGTTGAAGCGGGAGAACAAGCTGATATCGGCAGCGACTCACAAGTCAACAAGATCGACGCGGTTGGCGACGTGACGATCGGCAGTAATTCGCGCGTTCGGCACGCGATCAGCGAGCGTGGCTACATTATTCTCGCTGCAGGCGCGGTTGCAGACGTCGCAGAGGCGGCTCAAGGCACAAAAACAGCGTAGCTCTAATCAGAGAAAGATCTTCATCAGGTCGTGCGCGACGTCAACCCTTCCGGGGAACCTCTCCTTAATGACGTCGACCATGGCATCCTCATACCCGCTCGCGTGCGGGTAGAGATGGGTAAGTACGATGCGGTCGATGTGTTGGTCACATATGAGGTCGCGCAGCTTAGCTGGAGTCGTGTGGTTCGAGACCGACGCGTACGTATCAGGGAACGAACACTCGTGGATTAGCACGTCAACTTCGCCGTGGCACAGATCGCGGACGCTTTCCGTGGGTTCGGTATCACCTGAATACACGAGCGTCGACGTCGGGGTTTGCATCCGGTACGCGATGGACGGAACGCTGTGCTTGGTCGCGCGAACGGAAGCCACTCCGCTTCCGACGCGAATGCTGTCGCCGTCCTGAAGCTCTGTTACGTCGACATCGACCGTGAGATAGTCGTAAAGCTCGAGCAACTGCGCTACGTGGTGTTGCGTGCCCACGGGGCCATACACGTTCATCGTCCCTACCTGCGCGTCTGAATCGAGGGCGGTCAGTTGCTGCGCCTTGAGCAGTGCCAAGAAGTCAGAGTTGTGATCGAGGTGGTGGTGGGTGAAAAAAACTTTGTGTATCTTGCAATAATCGTAGCCGCTCTGCACGATGCGGCCCAGGATGCCCGCCCCGCAATCAAAGAGCATCAGTTCTTCCGGGGTCTTAACGAGAATGCCTGACTGAGCTTTTTCGAGCTGTGGAATGGCGACGCCCGTCCCGAGGAGTACAATGTTCATGCAAATCCGGTAGCTCTATAGAGGCTCCACCTACATAGCGTTTGCTTAGGGCTGACCGCACAGACGGAGGGCCGTCTCAACGGCCGTCTCCGGCGAGTCGGCGAGAACCGTCCCCTCGATTTTCCACTTGGAGGCTAAGGTCACCACTGGTTTTGCCATCTGGAGGGCGAGGGCAATTTCCGAGAGTGTGCCAAATTCGCCGGCGATCGCGATGAGGCAGTCGGCTGCTCGCGCGATAATCGCATTTCGCGCGTGGCCCATGTCCGTGGGAATCTTTACGTCGATGAAGGGATTAGCTTCAGTTTTCGAGGGACCTGGAAGAATTCCTACGGTGAGCCCCCCTACGGCCTGTGCGCCGCGTGCAGCGGCTTCCATGACTCCCTCCCTCCCCCCACAAATGAGGATCGCTTCGCGAGACGCTATGAGGCTTCCGGTGCGCTCGGCAATACTCGCGATCTTGCTCGAGCAGCTCCTGCTTCCGATAATGCCAATTTGCAGACGGCTCGTCATTCTCGACATCACCTTGAATGCACTAGCTTCCGATTGATGCACGATGAAGCTTTCCCCCTCTTGTGCATTCCAATCACAAATCTTATTTTGACTCTCAAATCCATTTTTATTGGAGAATATTACCTTAAAATCGAAAAAATACCGAAAAAGTATATATATGTTGAAAATCTCAGTATAGGGCGAGGTAATTCAAATGGCAGAATTACAAGCAGCAGGAGTAAGTAGGATCATCCGAAAAGCTGGAGCAGAGCGCGTGAGCGCTGAAGCGACAGAACAGTTTAGAGAATATCTAGAGATGTACGGCAAAGAACTCGCCGAAGAAGCAATCGAAATGGCAAAGCACGCGGGCCGCAAGACGGTCAAAGCCGAAGACATAAAACTCGCCTTTACCAGGCTGAACCGGTAATCTCAAGATTGTTTCTTTGATAGCATCTCTTAGAAGCGAGATGCTATTGCTTATTTTTTTATATTTTCTCTCTGATCTTAACGTCCAGTACGAGCCATTTTCCTGCGGTATGACAGCTCTGGCAGGTTAGCTTGTCGAGCTCGATAAAATCGGTCCAGATCTCTGCGCCACAGACGCGACACCGGTAAAGATACGCTCTCATGTCAGTACCTCGCGTGCGATCAACGATTGCTCTTTGCGCTCAGGACGTATTAAACCTTCTCACGTCGAGGTCCAGCCTGAATCAGTTTGCGTACAAGTCATTCCACCCCGTCGCCTGCTCATAGGGGCACCAATTCACCAGAACGCATCTCGGATCGAAATTGCCTGGCCTTGATATGCGCCAAACGAAGCGGCTCCGGTAATCTGTGGCTCACTACGCAGCGCTGAACGATTCGCAATGCGCCCTGCAACGAAATACGGTTTCCTGGACTGATGAAGATCGGTTTTGTGCCGGCCACCGTTTTTAAGACGAACCCAAGCGGTTTTCCGCTGAATGTCAGCGCGGTGGGGTGGCCGGCTTGAGCCGGTTCAACATACTCACCGCAGAGTGCTTTTTTGGACACGCCAACCGTTGACGTATTGAGAATGACTCCGATGTGCGACGCGAGTCCCGCAAACCGGGGGTGGTTTATGCCGCACCCGTGGACGATTAAAACGTCAGGTCGCCTGCGCAGCTTCTCTACTGTCGCTATCACCGCGGGACCCTCACGGAAAAAGAGGAGACCAGGCACGTACGGCACGGCGGTCGTTGCAATCGACGCGGACTCGTCGATGACGTTCATTAGCGTGTCGACAACTACTGCTGAAGAAAAAACGAGGCTCTCGTCAAAGCTTTGCGCTACCGCCCCTATCGACGCAACTTCACTCGCGGGGTCCTCTAGAACTACCTGCTTCGCGATGTTTGTTTGAATCTGCCGTAAGGCGTTAAACTCACTCGCGTCTTTTACGGCCACGTCGGTTCGACCCCCCCAATACAACAACACGCGCACGCTTTTCCCACGGATGATGCAAAAAAAAGCGCAAGCTACATTTGCCCGGTCAGCTCAAAAAAGTTCTCCCACAGATGCGTTGCGTGCTCGATCACAACGCGTCGACGTCGCCCCAGTACGTTGGAGCGTTGGTCTTGCCGTGCCCTCGTTTGACGTAGTACATATTGAAAAGTTCCTTGTATCTTCTCGCGACCTCTTTCCACGTGATTGAGCGCCCATACATATACGTCCGAATTTCCATCTCCCGTCTCAGACGATCGTTGCGCATCAACATGGTAATCGCTTCGGCTATCTCCGTTGCTTCCCCCGACTTGAGAAGCACGCCTCTTTCGTCTGCAAGCGCATCTCGTGCGTGCACAAACGGCGTTGAGATTATAGCCTTTCCACAGCCTACTGCCTGGGACAGTACGCCACTCACGATCTGATCCCTGGCGAGATAAGGGAGGACGCAGATATCCGTGGCGAGAAAATGCAGGATCAGGTTTCGGTTGGTAAGATATCGGTCGACGAACTTGACGTTGTGCTCCAAATCGAGGTCTGTGACGATCTCCTTCAGCCTTTCGCGATAGTGCTCGCCTTCGTTCTTCACGATGTTTACATGCGTCTCTCCGACAACCAAGTAGAGGGGGTCCGTTTCAGGATTATCGGCAATCACCTGGGGCAACGCTTCAAGGACATACTCGATACCCTTTGCGGGATGGAGCAACCCGAATGACCCTATGACGAATCTGCGAGAGAGTCCTAGCTTCTTCTTCGGCGCCTCCGTGCTGATAAATGGAACGTCGGGCACGCCGTGCGGAACGACCTCAACTTTCTTAGGGCCTAAGTCAAACGCCTTTTTCAAGATATCAACGCCGACGTGCCCGGGTACAACGACGTTAGCTGAAAGACGGTACAGTTCGCGGGTAACCGCTTTGGCCTCTTCCGGGGGTCTCTGCAGCACCGTGTGCAGCGTCGTCACGATCGGTTTTTCTAGAACTTCCATAAAATCGAGGATATATCGGCCCCACGAGCCGCCATACAGCCCATACTCGTGTTGAATGTTGACCACATCAGCGCGCGATGCGTTTATTTTTTCAGCTGCCTCGACAAAGCTGATTTGATCGGTATCTTTGATGACGTACGCGACCCGCGATCTCGGATAGATGAGCGGACTTAAACAGCCGTAAGCGCTTGGGTCCTTGTTTCCATCAATGGCGCAAACGTTAGCTCTGATATCAGGATTCTCACTGATAAGAGTGAAGAGCAGGTCTTGCGTGAATGTGGCGATACCACACTCTCGGGGAGGAAACGTGCTAACGAACGTAAGGCCCAGTCGGTTGCGCGGCATCAGAGGGTATATTATGGCCCGACTCACTTAAAACTATTTGATTGAGCTCACGGAAGACGGATAGGGGCCAGTTCCGCATTGATCAAATTGTCGTGCCGTCGCTCCGAAGCTTCTGGCAGCTTTTTCGCGAATCCCACCGTACGTGCGCACCAACAGCACACGGAGCAGTGGTAGCCCGCTCGGGCACCCACTTGTTCGGGAGCTCCGAAACTATCGATAAACAAGTTTATGGCCACGAAACTCGCAGACTAGCAATTTAGAATCACAAAACTCGATTGTGGTATTGGAGACACCTATGTGGGCAGAACGTACTTCACACTTTTCCCTCTCAGGAATTCGAGAGATGTTTGCATTGACGAAGCCCGGCGCGATAAACCTGGGGCTCGGGCAACCGGACTTCGACACGCCCGCACACATCAAAGAGGCGGCAAAAGAGGCACTGGACCAGGGCTACACCGGGTACACTCCTAACAAGGGATTTCCTGAACTCATCGACGCGATCGCGAGCTACTATGAACAGTACGGAGTCCAAGCTGACCAGGAACAGATAATATGCACTTCGGGTGGCAGCGAGGCTCTTCATCTGGCGTTCGAGGCTTTGATCAATCCGGGCGACGAGGTCATACTCCCCGATCCTGGATTTGTCGCTTATGTGCCACTCACACTCGTGGCGGGTGGCGTGCCCGTGAGCGCAAGGGTGAGCGCTGATGATAATTTCAGGCTGCAGCCTGACGCCGTTGCGGATCGCATCACGAACAAGACAAAAGCCCTGGTCATTAACTCACCTGCAAACCCCACTGGTGCGGTGCAGCGGCACAACGAGATGCAGGGGTTTGTCGAGCTCGCCGACGACCACGACTTCTACATAATTTCCGATGAGGTCTATGACAAGATACTCTACGAAGGAAAACACGTCAGCCCGGCAAGCATCGACCCAGACCGCGTGATAGTTGCTAATTCAGTGTCAAAAACGTATGCGATGACCGGGTGGCGGCTCGGATATACGATTGCACCCGCTGCGGTCACGGAAGAGATGCTAAAAGTGCATCAATACATTCAAGCGTGTGCCCCCTCAATTTCACAAAAGGCGGCCTACGCGGCCTTTACTGGTTCGCAAGACAGCGTTCGGGTGATGGCCGAAGAGTTTCGGGCGCGGCGCAATGTGGTGATGCACCACCTGAAGGCAATAGCCGAATGCGCGAGACCCGAAGGGGCATTCTACGTCTTTCCACGGTTTGCTGCGTCTCACACAAGCCTTGACCTCACAAAGATACTAGCGCAGGCCGGCGTGATCGTTGTGCCGGGTTCAGCGTTCGGGCAGTTCGGCGAGGGGCACGTCCGAATCTCATATGCGGCAAGTCACGAGGACATTAACCGCGCGTTCGAAATAATCAAAGAGCTACTCGCGTGATAGCCGCTACGCGACGTCCACAACGTCCCGCGCAAATCTAAGGCCTTTTTTCTTTCTTTCGATCCGCACTATCGTTCTTTTTTCGACGAGCTCCACCGTAATCCTGACGTTGAACGTATCCCGCAGCTCTTTTTCGACCTTTTGTCTTGTTCGTTGCAGGTCGTTGCCTTAACCCGTAAAGAATTCGTGCTCGAGCTCACGCGAACGGTCCGTTAATCAAGGTGCTTGACCCGTTCCACGCGACTTCCCGTGAGTCCCGACCTCAGGAATCAACATGAGAACGTGTTCGATTTGGGGGGGACACGTGTATGCCCCGTATGGCGAGCATGTCATCGGCTCTGCCGAGGATTTTTGCTGTGCGGATGCTTGTTCTCCAGCACGCACAGTTGCTGCCTTTTGTATAGGTCACATCGTCCGTCCGGTACCAGATCAGCAGAAGCGCCCCTTTGGTGAGCGACGTGAGAACCAACTCGCCTCGCTCACGCTCTGCGCACTAGGGACCGCCCGGTTTGAGCACTTCGACAATGAAAAGGTCGCTCCAAAAATGCAGCTCATCTTGTTTTTTGCAATCAAAAGCAACGCCTGGTCCGTTCATCTCGGAAAGGCCGTACGAATCGTGCGCTTTCACCCCAAGCGCGCTCGAGAATAGTTCGCGTGTTGTATGACCAGGACTCCGTCCCGAAGCAGCCGGTTTTGAGTGGTAAGGTCACGCATCGGATCGAGTCCGAGCTCTTTGGTCGCTTCGGCAAGCCATCGCGTTAATCTTTCCTATCTTTTCCCGCTGCGCCGCTGGGCAATCAATTCTTTGAACTGGACTGCCTCGAGGCTTTGGGGGTCGATTTCGAGCGCCCGATCAAAAGCGGACACCGCATCGTCATATCGCTTAAGACTATACAACGCGCTGCCTTTTGACGTCCACGCAAACTCATCGTTCTCATCGATTTCCAAGACGCGGTCAAAGCACTCGATGGCCTTTTCGTATTCCCCTAAACCATCGTAGCAGCTTCCTTTGAACGAGAGCGCGTAGGTATCGTCAGGGTTTGTGCTGAGCACCTTATCAAAAACAGCGATTGCATCCTTAAACCGATCGATGCCGAACAGAATAAACCCTTTTCTGTTCAACACCCAAAAGTTCTCAGGATCCAGTTCGAACGCCCGATCCAAGCACTGGATCGCTTCGTCGAAGCGGTTCAGACTATCGAGTGCGAGACCCTTATTGATCCAAGCGAGAATGTAGTCTGGGCTTATTTCGAGAGCTTTGTCGAAGTTTTCGAGCGCCTCGTCAAACTTTTGCAGATTATAAAAGACGTACCCATTGTTGTTGTACGTGATGAAATAGTCAGAATCGAGGCTCAACGCTTTGTCAAAGCTCTCCAATGCATCAGGCCATTTATACTGGCTGGCGAGGGCGAGCCCGCGACCGTCCCACGCCGCGGCGCGGGTGTCGTCTATCACCAAGCCTTTGTCATAGTTGATAACAGCATCTTCGTAGCGCTCCAAGTTCGCTAGCGCATTCGCTCGATAAAACCACGCGTCGGCGTTGGTGGGTTCGAGCAGCAGTGCCCTCTCGAACATTCCCTCCGCTTTTTCGTTATCGTTCATCAGCGCATAGCAAACGCCCATGTTGAACCACGGAAGATCAAACTCAGGATCGGCTTGCTGCGCCTTGTCATAGCATTTGAGCGCTTGTTCGTACGAACCCTGTTTTTGGAGAAGGTATCCCTTGGCGTTGTAGGCCACCGCATACTGCGGGTCGCTCGCAATGGCAGCGTCGAACAAACTTACAGCCTCGTTAACATCTCCTCTATCTCGAAGAATGCTTCCCTTGGCCACGAGAGCGGGAGCGTGAGTGGGATCTGCTTCTAAAGCTCGTTCATAATAGCCAAGCGCCTCTTCGCTGTTGCCCAACTCTTCTGTCAAAGAGCCAAACGTGAATAGCGCGTCCACATTTGCAGGTTCCATGCTGAGGGCTTCTGTGACGCGATCGAGCGCCTCTTTCAGCTTGCCTTGCTGTCTAAACAACAGCGCCTCTTCAAGAACATCCATCGCTGTTTTGGTTATTTGAACTCCGCATTCACAGCACGCCTCTGCTTCATCTGGGTTGATCGTCCCGCATCCAGGACACAGCTTTGTCATCCCTTGTTAGATGCGGTTTCTGAGTGATATGCTTTACCCACTGGACGGAGCAGCGGTTAGCGCTCTGCTGAAAACGCGAAAGTGAGAGACACTCATGCTAGCGGCTCGACGGGACCGTGTACGCGAGAGTCATCAACGGGTCAGCAGCGACGTTTAGCCCGACGTGCTTCATAACGGCGGCGGCGCGCACATCGCAGTACGACGCGCCGGCTGCGACTTCAAGCGCGACCTTCTCATTAACGACCACTCCACGTGGGGCGGCCTCTCGTAGCGTTCGACCTGCTGCGCAATGAAAGGTATAATCTCAGACGACGGCGTTCCTGGATAACCGGAGACGAGAGAGACTCCTGACTCCAATATGCCGTAAGCAATCGCCTCATTCCCCAGAAGATACTTGCGGTTCCTGTGCTGTATGGCTTACCTGTGGTCGCGGTCTTTTTGCGGCTATTTGTTTTTTTTTTGGGGGGGCTCCGCCTCACGCCTTTTCGGCCCGATTCTCGTCGAGTAGAACCCGCTCCGCAGAATATTAGCATTCTTCGCGCTTCGCGGAGTGCATGTGGGCCAGCGTGACGTCCTGTGCGTTCACGCGCATGAGCGCACCGAAGTCGGACGATTCGGGGTTATCTTCGACAAACACTACCGTATCAATACCCGCGTTCTTAATGAGCCGCCAGCACATCTTGCACGGGGTGCCGTTGACGTAAAGCGTAGCGCCGTTAATGGCGGCACCTCCTCGGGCGGCTTGTATGATCGCATTCGCCTCGGCGTGGACGCTCACACAAAGTTCGTACCGTTCGCCCTTTGGAATGTTCAAGCGCTCGCGCTCGCAGCCGATGTTTAGACAATGCGGTTCGTTCCGTGCGGCCCCATTGTAACCGGTCGACAGGATGTGATCACCAGTTGAGACGATGATAGCCCCGTATTGGCGCCTCGTGCAGGTTGCGCGCAAGGAAACGGTCTTTGCGAGCGCCATATAGTACTGGTCTTTGGAGATTCGCTGGTCGCGACGTTCTGAGGTCTGTGAGGTTTTGCGCACCGCTTTCCCGTTCCGTGATCGTTTGGTTAGCGCTGGTCAGCGCTGTCCGCTGTCAGTATATAGTTCAGTCTATTTTAATACTTGGGAGACTACATTAACCAGAGGCGCCTAATCAAGGGCAGTTAATCCATCTGCTCAAGACCGCGCACGTGGTGATACGGTGAAAGGCGAAAAGCACGTAATAAAGATACTCGGGGCAGGCAACTACCTCATGGCTGACGACGGCGTAGGGGTCCACATTCTCGAGAAACTCGAGCAAATGGATCGAAGCGATGTTGAACTGGTGAATGCCGGCGTCGGCGGGTTGGCGATACTTGACTACATGGAAGACGCTGATGACGTGATTATCATCGACGCCGTGCGAGGGGGTGGGGGCGAACCGGGATCGATCTACAAGTTCACCGATAAGGAATTGCCCCCCCCAAACCTGTTTATGATGTCGTTGCACGACCTCAATTTGGTCGACACGCTGCGCTTGGGCCGGCAGATTCAACCTGAGCTTATGCCGAACAATATCACCATCATCGGAATCGAAGTCGAACGGGTCGAAGGGATTTGCACGGATCTTTCGCCCAGGGTCCAAGCCGCGATTGACCCCGTCATGCAATTAGTTTTTGAAGAGATTGAACGATTTAAGAATTGACGGGGCCAGAGCAGCTCAGTCAGGCAAAAACAATATATATGCACGTTTTCACAAGGGGAGTAGCGAGGTAAATCGTCATGACAAAAAAACCGATACTGATGGATTTTTATGCTGACTGGTGCGGACCGTGTAAGATACAGGATCCGATACTCGAGAAGCTTGAAGAAAAGCTCAGGGACAAGATTGAATTCAAGAAAATTAATGTGGACGATAACCTGCAACTTGCCAACAAGTATGGAATTCGCGTCGTACCGACACTTATTTTGGAATGTAACGGAAAAATCATAGAGCACTATATCGGCGTAACGCGTCCTGAGATCCTCGAAGCGGACTTAAACAAAGCAGCTGAATCGTGTACTGAGTGAATTAGACGCGACCCACCCTAACCTCCTCTTTTTGCCATCAACTAATGCGGGTCTCGATTCAAACTAACGTTTTTTTTACGCGCTCAGCGAGCGCCGATCAATCTTCAACGTGTGACGCAGCTGCTGCTAGACGAATCTTATCCCAAAAAATAAAAAGCACCTAAATGCCCCGATTTAGTAGCGGGGAGTGGATTTGAACCACTGGTCTACGGGTTATGAGCCCGTCGGGATCTCCTGACTACCCCACCCCGCTTCGGATTGTCTTAGGCGCTATTCATTTAAATAGGTGATGATGGCGCGGCTCTGCGCGAACGGATTAGTCAGAACACGCGCGAGGACAGAGCATTAGCCTCCGCAGGTTTTCCGGCGCGAAAGGTATAACTCGGGGGGTTATGAATAACTACAGCGTCGCGACCAAAAAAACTGGGGGTAGCAAAACATGAAGAGAGCAAGGCTCATGATTGGAATTCGTAGGGGGCTGTACGACGCTGAAACTGAAATGTATTCAGTCCCCACCTGTTTCGACAGCGAGCAATCGGCGCAAAGAGCCCTAAAAAGCCTCGCTGCGGAGCTCAGCGGCCTCATTGATGTCGAGCTCGCAGTGACACGTCAGCTTATGGTGAGCTTGCGGCCTGAGACATACGAGCGATATGACGAAGCAGGGGAATTCCCTCGACTGTATGAAGCGAAAAAAGACGAATTTCATGGATATGTCATCCAAATCGACGTCCCTGATACCGAAGAGCTCAAGGAGACAGCTCGAAAAATAGTCCATAGACACAGTCTGCAAGTCATCGACGAAGGGCCTGCAAAAGAAAAAACGCTTATATTCATATCGTAACCCGCAAACCACGGAATGTCTCGTAGTTGATCGTCAGCTTCGGGTGATCTTTTTAGCTCCCAAAAAGTTTATAGATTGCGCATTCGACCATAGCGGTGTATGCGTGTCGCGATTATTTGTTCTGAAGTTGACGATGCCTCGCAAAACATCGCGCGCCGTCTTTTACAACGAGTCCGTTGGACTCGGGGCTCTGAGGGCCCCGCCAAGTGTACGTATGGGAACTTTCAGCTTATTACGATCGAAGGCAAGCTGATTGATCAAGAAACGCTAGACCAAGGCCTCAATGCTGATCTGCTCGTATTTGCGTCTCGTCACCAAAGTGAGACACGGAAAGGACCAGTATTCACCGCTCACTTTACCGGAGACGTAAGCGGACTGACTCGAAAGGAGTCGAACGGCGCGCTAGCGCGCGCAGCCCCTCGTGCGTTAAAACTTGTAGTAGAAACGCTCACGAACCTATCAAGTGTCGAGGTCCTCGTCGAGGCAACCCACCACGGTCCTTCGACCATCGAAACCCCCTCGTTGTTTGTCGAAATCGGCAGCACGAAAGCCGAGTGGAATAACGAAGCGCTCGGCGACACCGTGGCACGAGCGCTTCTCGAGCTGGAAACGCGATCTCTCGGCATCCCTTGCCCGACGGCCGTTGGATTCGGGGGGCCGCACTACGCAGTACGACACACGGACGTGCTTCTAAGCAGCGACATTTGCTTCGGCCACATTTTTGCTGCATATCAGCTCGAATGCCTAACTCGCGAGATCATTAGAGAAGCGTTTGAGAAATCACAGGCACAATTCGCCTATTTTGATCGAAAACATATGGGTGGTGAACGAACTCGAATCGAGGCGACCGTGCACGATCTGGGCTTTGAGGTCCTTAGGCTGGCTGACATCCAGGGACGCAGAGACGTTTCTTGGAAACCATACCTGAAAATTAAGCGCGCCTTGAGAGTGCACGGCCTGCCCGCAGAAGCGGAGAACATAAACCTCAGCGCTTCATTGCGAGACGCACTCAACGCGCAAACGCCACTTGAGGATCGTATGGGATTGACGCTGCTTGCGCTGAACCCGTCTATCGTAAAACGGACACAAACTGTTGACGATGAAGCTTTGCTGAAATTGATTGAAAGCGAAAAAATAGTATACCTTGAGCGTAAAGATGGGACTATTTCTGCCATCTTGGTTCCGTCGGAGCGCGACGCACAAAAGATACGGGATGAGCTGCTCAACGGGTGCGTGGAAATACTGAAAACGCGGTACCAGATTGAGTATTCGCAGCAAAAATCAAAACTATATATATCTGAACGCAAATTTAACCCACGACTGGCACGATCGCTTGGCGTGACTGAAGGACCATTATACGCGAAGCTGGCACGCGGCGAGTCGATCACCATAGACGACAGGATAATTAAACCCGAGGATGTATTTACGAAGGTTAGAAAGGCAATTAATGTCGCCATTGCCGACGCATGCGGTCGACAGTGACGTCTTTCGCAGACCATGAAGTGGAGGATATGAAATGAAGTCCATAATTGAAGACGCGCTTGCACGGGGCGCAAGCGACGAAAAAAACGAATCGCCGCAAGGGTCCTTTACCCCCGACCAAGAGCTCGAAGAAGTGCTCAAGACGCTTCAAACCAACATTATCGTCATCGGATGCGGCGGTGCGGGATCGAATACCATCTCACGGATGACCGAAGAGGGAATTGAAGGGGCCGAACTTATTGCGCTTAACACAGATGCTCAGCACCTAAGGAACACGACGGCGGACCGAAAAATCCTGATTGGGCAGGAGCGAACGCGCGGACTCGGCGCTGGTTCATTGCCCCAGATAGGCGAAGAAGCAGCCCTCGAAAGCCAAGAGGAGCTCCGCGCAAGCGTTGCCGGCGCGGACATGGTGTTTATTACAGCCGGTTTAGGCGGAGGTACAGGAACTGGAGCCGGGCCGGTCGTCGCAGAGGCGGCGCGCGATGCGGGGGCCCTCACGATAGCTGTCGTGACCCTCCCATTCGGCGTGGAGGGCATGGTGCGTAGGGCCAACGCTGAAGCTGGACTTGAGCGGCTGCGTGACATGGCTGATACAGTTATCGTCGTGCCAAACGACCGACTCTTAGAAGTGGTTCCCCGACTGCCGCTGCAAGCCGCATTCAAAGTCTCGGATGAAGTGCTGATGCGGGCCGTCAAGGGCATTACCGAGCTTATCACTAAACCAGGGCTCATCAACCTCGACTTTGCAGACGTCAGAACCGTCATGCAAAAAGGCGGCGTGGCAATGATTGGGCTTGGCGAGTCGGATGCCGAAGACAAAGCCGTGGATTCGGTAAAGAAGGCACTGAGAAGTCCCCTTCTGGACGTCGACATCTCTGGCGCTACTGCCGCTATCGTCAACGTCATCGGGGGTACGGACATGACCGTGACTGAGGCGGAAGGCGTCGTGCAGGAAGTTTACGAGCGTATCGATCCCGATGCGCGAATTATTTGGGGCGCACAGATCGACCCCGAGCTTGATCATATGGTACGAACTCTCCTTATCGTTACTGGCGTCAAGTCGCCTCAGATCTATGGCAAAAGCGAAGCGATTAGGGCAACAACCGGGGCTCAACGATACGGCATAGATTTCGTCAAATAAAGGCGTACGTGGCACATCCTCCACAAAACATTTTATACTATTGAAACGCAAAGTGGTATAAAGCGCCGCCTCGGGCGCCACATATTCACTCTGCGCATTTTTGCTGCACTCTAGTTTGGTGAATGTACGATGGCTAAAAAGAAGGGGACTCCTTCGTCAAAGCCTAAAAAGCAACGAGAGGCCCCTAAGGAAGACAAAAAGCAAGCGAGCGCTTTGTCGAAGGCTTCTAGGCTGCGAGAGGCCTCTGCAGCGGAGGGTCGTTTTTCGCGGAAGGCGATCGAGCGCAAGCTCGGTGAGTACCGAAGAGTCTTGACGCTCACAAGAAGGCCAACGCGTGAAGAGTTCTCGACGATAGCGAAAGTTGCCGCGATAGGAATCGCCATAATCGGTGTGGGCGGGTTTCTGATATATTTGGCCATGGTGCAAGCGCCGCAGTCCTTAGGTCTTACCAACGCGACGCACACAACAGCAACAGCCACCCCCAGCACCGCAGTGAACGCCTCGGAGCCGGTGATTAACGCAACGCAAAATAGTTCCATTAGTTCGGCCGTGAATACCACGGGGAACGTGACGACCCAGTCAGCGACGAGTTAAAAAGTTTCAGTGAGGGGAATCATGTCCAGTCAGGAGCAAAATGAGCTCGAATCTTCAATTTATGCCGTAAAAACCACGGCAAATCAAGAACGCGCCGTGGCCAACTTGCTTGCACTTGCTGCCAAAAAGGAGAACTACGACATCCGCGCGATACTTGTGCCGAAAGAGCTCAAGGGATACGTGCTCGTGGAGACCACAAAGTTTGAAATAGTAGAGCAGGCGATTCAAGGCATACCGCACGCC
This sequence comes from Halobacteriota archaeon, assembly GCA_050011655.1. Lineage (GTDB taxonomy): Archaea > Halobacteriota > Bog-38 > Methanoflorentales > Methanoflorentaceae > Methanoflorens. The sequence goes on from JBEKIR010000002.1 coordinate 49,513, forward strand.
CGGGGCGTGGTGAAGGGAAACACGAAGTTCGCAGAGATCGAGCATTTCTTAACGCCAAAGCCCGCCGTGGCCGGTATTGAAGACGGCGATATCATTGAGCTTATTGCAGGTCCGTTCAAAGGAGAACGGGCCCGCGTCAAGCGCATTGACGAGCGCCGCGAGGAGATTACGGTCGAACTCTTCGAGGCGATGGTGCCGATACCGATTACAGTGCGCGGCGATCACGTGCGAGTCTTGAGCAAGGAGGAGCGCGAATAACATGGCTGACGTAATCGAGGTGTTGGTGCCAGGAGGGAAGGCAAGCCCCGGTCCGCCTATAGGGCCCGCCCTAGGACCCCTTGGAATCAACATCAAAGCAGTTGTTGACGACATCAACGCAAAAACTGCGTCATATAACGGGATGCAGGTGCCCGTCAAAGTCATTGTCGATGACAAGAAGAATGTGACGCTTGAGATAGGAATACCTCCTGCATCGGCGCTCGTTCTGATAGAGGCGGGAATAGAGAAAGGATCGTCTGGTGAAGGGACTGTTGGCAATATCAGCCTCGCTCAAGCGATCAAGATAGCAAAAATGAAACGAAAGAGCTCGCTTTCGTACGAACTGAAAAACACCGTCAAAGAAGTTTTGGGCACCTGTCAATCGATGGGCGTTACCGTCGACGAAAAACCAGCCAGAGATGTTCAAAAGGCGATAGACGCCGGAGAATACGCAGATCTGTTTATCGAGGCATGAATTCCGGCGAAAGATTGAAGTAAGGTTTACTCCATCTGATGATTGCACCGTAGGAGATCACCGCAGTGGTCGACGCTACTACGGAGGGCGTATGGTAAACGAAAACACCCTTAAAGCCGTCAATGAAGCGATTGAGTTAGCGCCCAAGAGAAAGTTCACAGAAAGCGTTGATTTGATTGTCAATCTCAAGAACGTTGATTTAAGCCAGCCAAAAAACAGGATAACCGAATCCATCGTGCTGCCGAACGGGCGCGGAAAAGCAACGAAAATCGGGGTTTTTGCCAAAGGGGATCTCGCCATTAAGTCGCAAAGCGACGGCGCTGACCTGATCATCTCTCCTGAAGATATTGATAAGATGAGCGGCGACAAGAAACTCATCCGATCAACGACGCGAGAAATTGACTTTTTTATCGCAGAAGCGCCGTTGATGCCTTCTATAGGCAAGAGTTTTGGTCCTATTCTAGGCCCCAAGGGCAAGATGCCCGACCCTGTGCCGTCAAGCGTCGATCCTGGCCCTCTCATCAATCGACTGAGACGAACGGTCAAGGTGCGCTCCAAGGATAAGCCGACGTTCCACGCGTTGATCGGAAACCTGAGCATGAGCGCTGAAGACATCGCAGCCAACGTCGAAGCGCTTCTAAATACCGTAGAGTCACGACTCGAGAACGGCAAGCAAAACATTGCCTCGGTCTACGTCAAGACCACGATGGGGCCCGCTGTGAGGTTGATGTGAAATGGCGGCAATCGAAAACGTTCACCGACCGGTTTGGAAAGACGACGAAGTCACGAGCATCAAAGCCGAAGCTGAGACGCACAAAGTCATTGCGGTCGTGAGCATCCACGGTATCCCTGCCCGTCAATTTCAGAACATCCGGGCCGAGCTCCGCGATGTCGCGAGAATAAAAGTCGCGCGAAATACACTCATCCACCGTGCGCTTGAAGAGGCTGGCGAGACGATGCTGAAGTTGTTTGAAAACGTTGAGGGGCAGACGGCACTCGTATTCACCGATCTGAATCCATTTAAGCTGTTTAAACTGCTCGAAAACAGCAGAACTCCGGCGCCGGCGAAAGCAGGCGATAGGGCGCCTACAGATATCATCGTAGAGAAAGGGGCTACGTCGTTCAGACCTGGGCCTATCGTTGGGGATCTTCAAAACGCTGGGATACCGGCCGCGATCGAAAAGGGCAAAATCGTTATACGCGAAACAAAAACGGTCGCTAAAGCCGGCGACGCGATCAACGTGCGGCTTGCTGGCGTGCTTCAGCGCCTCGAAATCTACCCGATGGAAGTTGGCTTGTACCTTCGAGCAGCATACGACGGCGACGTGCTTTACATCCCAGAGAACCTACGCATCGATGAAAAAGCGTACTTTGGTCAGTTTGTGTTGGCTGTGTCAAACGCCCTTAATTTATCAATTAACACAGCATATCCGACGTCCTTAACCGCTGCGCCGCTGCTTCAAAAAGCTTCATTTGAAGCAATGAACCTCGCGGTTAACGCCGAGATCTTTGAGCCTGAAGTGCTCAAAACTCTGCTCTCGAGAGCGCAAGCCGTAGCATTAACTCTCGTTAGCAAGCTTCCGAATGAAGCATTGGACGATGAGCTCATCGCCCTAAAAGACGCCCACGCAACTGCGCCCGAGTCCGTTGAAGAACAGCCAGCGCAAAAAAAGGCAGACGAAGAATCAAAAGAGAAAGAAGAGGACGAGGCGAAGGAATCTGAATCTGGCATGGAAGGTCTAGGAGCGTTATTTGGATAATCTAAATATCCACAATACAGCAAAGGTGATACCGAAATGGAATACGTATATGCAGCACTAATTTTGCACGCGACAGGCAAGGAAGTAAGTGAAGTGGGCGTTACCAGCGTCCTCAACGCAGCAGGCGCGACGGTCAACGAGGCCAGGGCAAAGGCACTAATTGCAGCGCTCGAAGGCATCGATATCGACGAAGCGATATCCACAGCGGCATTTGTGGGGGCTCCCGCAGCGCCTGCACCAGTCGCCCCAGCGCCAGCCGAGAAGAAGGAAGAAGCAAAAGCCGAAGAGGAAAAAGAGACTGAGAAGGATAAGGAAGAAGAGGAAGAAACAGGAATGGAGGGATTAGGGGCCCTATTCGGATAGCGTCCCTGTTTTTACCCCGTTATTGACAACGCCTCGGAGTCGGGTGCCTAACTCAATCTTCGCCGTCTGTGCAACGGCGGAAGAGCTCTACATTTCAAGATCTAGCGATTTGTCGCAAGCAGTACTCTCAGCGTTGTCGATGCATGTTCTCAAAGTGAGGCTAACTTGCCCGTCAGCTGCAGACAATTCTGCGGCGCATATCCGTGGGCATCGTTGTTCCAGTAACCAAAGACATCCGCTCTTTGGGAAATCTCGTGGATTCGCCGCGCCCAGTAGCCTATCTCGCTGGCCGAGTAGCCGTCTCGGTTCATGCCGCGAGCGTGCCATCTTATGTAAGCAAAATCCGTAAAGCATTCTACATTGCTGTCGAATTGTGCACCTAGCATCGCCAATGTCAACTCTCGTTGCCCTCGAAAACGTTCAAAAACCTCGTCGTCAAACCACGAGCTGTGGCGAAACTCAAAGGCAAACCGGTGTTCCGGGAGAATGGAAAGAAACTCGTCAAAACGTTCCAGATCTTTTTTAAAGGCCGGAGAGAGCCCTATAAGAAACGGGCCCAACTTGTCCCCAAGCACAGAACAAGTCTCCAAAAAGTCATTGAGCGGTCTGCGCGCATCGCGTAGCCGTCTTGTGTGCGTAATATTCCGGTTCATTTTTATGGAGAATGTGAAGTCATCGGGAGTCGTGGCGTACCAGTTCTTCAGCTGGGACTCCGACGGAAACTTGTAGAACGTCGAATTGACTTCGACAGAGTTGAAAAACCTGACATATTGTTCCAGGTAGTTGTAACGCGTATTATAAAAAACCCCTCGCCAGTGATCATAGTGCCATCCGCTGCACCCCAAACAGATCTTAGTCGTCTCCCTGGCCCCCAGCTCACGTTAGCATGTCGTGCGACAACAAAGAGATTTTATTGCACGCATAAAAGAATTACTAAAGTTTAACTAATGAAGAGATTATAGGAATGCAAAGATGGTGTTGAAAGAAACAGACGAAAGAGTCATTTCTGCAGCACTCGGCCGCCGGCCCAATGACGTCGAAAGTGCAATATTCGAAAACCTATGGTCAGAGCACTGCGCCTATCGAACGAGTAAGCCACTCCTACAGACAATGCCCACGCGCGGCGACATCGTTATTGTGGGCCCCGGAGATGACGCAGCCATCATAAAGCTGAGCGATCACCTCACTCTCGCGATAGCGATGGAAAGTCACAATCACCCTTCTTACGTCGATCCGTACGACGGCGCTGCGACCGGCGTCGGCGGAATCGTGCGTGACGTTATCTCCATGGGCGCCAAGCCGATCGCTCTGATGGATTGCCTTTATTTTGGCAGCTTAAAGAATGAAAAAAACCGGTATCTATTCGAGCACGTTGTTCAAGGAATCGGCGATTACGGGAATTGCATAGGAGTGCCCGTTGTAAATGGTGAGGTCCTATTTCACCCGAGTTACGATGGAAATCCGCTTGTCAATGTGGTCTGCATCGGACTAGGCCAACCCGATACGCTCGTCACCGCGCACGTAAAAAAACCTGGCAGCAAAATCATTCTCATCGGGTCTGCCACAGGGCGAGACGGTCTCGGAGGCGCATCCTTTGCCTCGAGAGATCTTAGTGAGGAATCTGAAGCGTTTGACAGGCCTTCGGTGCAGATTGGCGACCCGTACACTGAAAAGCTCCTGATCGATGCAACGCTCGAAGCAGTCGCCACAGGCTATGTCCTCGCGTGTCGCGATTTAGGGGCCGCAGGGTTGTCAGGGGCCTCAGCCGAGATGTGTTCAACCTTTGGAGGGCGAATTGTGCTCGATGCCGTTCCTTTGCGCGAAACTGGTATGACGCCGAGGGAAATAATGGTCTCTGAGTCGCAGGAGCGGATGGTCCTCGAGGTGCCGCCGAAGCACATTCAGGAAATACAAGCTATTGCCAGCAAGTATGACCTAAATAGCGCCGTAATCGGTGAGGTAATCGACGAACCTAGATACGTCGTAGAGTTTCGCGGAACGGTAGTCGCCGACATACCGATTAAGCTACTCACCGAAGGGGCGCCGTTATGCACACCTGAACGCCCAAAAGCGCAGTCGCACCTTGAACAGTCGCTAGCTCGAGACCTAACGCTTAAAGAGAAGGCGCTTCGCGTGCTTTCATCTCCTAACGTCGCGACAAAAGAGTGGGTGTATCAACAATACGACCACGAAGTGCAAACGCGGACTATAGTCAAGCCAGGCAACGGGGCGGCAGTTCTCTCGATTGACGCCCGGCGAGGCATAGCGCTGTCCTCAGGCTGCAATCCTACGCAAGTCGCCAAAGATCAATTCCAAGGGACAGCGGGCACGGTTTTTGAAAATGCAATGAATTTAGCGGTGAAAGGGGCAACGCCAGTCGCATTTGTCAATTGCCTCAACTTCGGCAACCCAGAAAATGCGGACGTCTTTTCGCAGCTTGAACGAGCGGTGGCGGGGCTCTCTCACGCTGCTCGGATCCTCGACACACCAATCGTCGGCGGGAACGTTTCGCTCTACAACGAAAGCGAAGAGTTCCACACGGCGATCATCCCCACTCCGTCAGTCGGAATGGTAGGAATTCTCGAGGATATCTCCACGGTCCCGCCGGCAATTTTCCAAGAAAAGGGAGATATCGTAATGATGATCGGCGAAACGTATCCGGAATACGGTGGGTCGGAGTATGCTGAAATCTTTGAGATCGGAGGTGCTGTTCCGCAACCCTGCGAAACGATTAAAGCAACTATCGACGCATTGGTGAAAGTTGTCGAGACCGGAAAGATTACGGCCGCCTCCGACATTTCGCGGGGGGGCCTCATAGCTGCGCTCGGAAAAATGTGCAAACGCGTCGGCGCCGAAGTGAACTTATCTGCTTGTTTAGACGATGAGAACGAACTGTTTTCCGAGAGCTCCGGCAGAGCGATTCTTACGGTGACCCATGGAAGCCTCAACTCCGTTTCAGCCGTTCTTGAAGCTCACGACGTCCCGTATGCCGCCATCGGAACCGTCGGCGGAGAAGCACTCTCTATCACAGTCGGCGACAGCCAACTAACGCTGTCACTAGAGATCATCGAGAGAAGTCTCAATACGCTTAACGAAAGTATGATCGCTTAAACGAACGGCATAGCGTAAAAGCACATGTTGAGCGTGAACCTGGTATATGGGACGTACGGCGAGAGCGGCATCCTCACGAGCATCAAGAACACGCAAAAAATGTTGAGACTACTCGAATCGGAAGGCGTGCGCTTCTACCAAAACTCGCTAAAGATATGCGACGTCATGCACGCCCACACATTCGGGCCCATCGCTCTTCTGTTGGCGTTGTTGCATAAAGCGCGTCATAAGACAGTGATAGTACACGCCCATACGACGCCACAGGATGTCGCCAATAGTTACTTCGGCGCCACCTTCATCAGCGCCTGTCTAAAAGGATACTTGGGCTTCTTCTACAATCTCGCAGACGTTTGCATCGCGCCTTCCGCGTACACGAAGGAGGTCTTAAAAAGCACGCTTAACGTCAAGCGGAGAATCGCGGTTCTCAGCAATGGGATTGATTTGAGCTTGTACAAGTGCGATGAAAGGCGCGCAATGAAGTTTAGAGCGCAGTACGCTTTGGATGAACGCCCACTAATTCTCTCAATTGGTCTGGTTTTCTTGCGAAAAGGCATCATTGATTTCGTGGACGTCGCGAAGAAGCTGCCACGTTTCCGGTTCGTGTGGGTGGGAAGGATCCTGGCGCGGCCGTTCTTGCCAAAAGCGGCTAAAGATGTGCTCGAAGCGGCCCCCGAAAACGTGCTTTTCACGGGCCGAGTGGACAGCATTTGCGAGGCCCTGAGTGCAGCGAACGTGTTCGTTTTTCCCAGCTACGAAGAGAATCAAGGGATTGCCGCTCTTGAAGCAGCTGCTTGCGGGGTGCCCCTTATCTTGCGAGACCTGCCCGCGTACAGCACTTTTGTAGACGGACGCAACTGCATCAAGTTCACGACCGCCGAAGGATTCAGGAGCGCGATCAACAAGGTTATCACAGATCAGGCGAGCGCAAAGAGGCTCGGAGAGAACGCACGGAAAACCGTTCAGAGCCACGACGTCCACGTGGTCAGCAAAAAGTTGCTTCAGGTCTACCTCACCGCAAAACGGGACTAATTCTGCATACTTTTGGGGTGCAGCGCCAAAAGGAAAGCTATATAGACCAAATACCTCCTACTAATTGTGTTAAATAAGCGAGGAATCCGAATTGCACGTAGGCGAAGCTTTGATCGGCACCGATCCTGAACTGGCCCATATTGACCTCTTGGTAGGGGACAAGAATGGCCCGGTGGGGCAAGCATTTGCTAGTGGATTGTCGCATCTCTCAAAGGGGCATACCCCCCTTCTGGCTGTAATTAGACCCAATTTGCTTACAAAGCCTGCAACACTCATCGTCCCTAAGGTAACGATACAAGACTTAGAACAGGCGGCACGGGTCTTCGGCCCCGCTCAAGCCGCAGTTGCGAAAGCAGTCGCAGACGCCGTGGAAGACGGGGTCATTGCAAAGGAAGCGTGTGAGCAGTACGTGCTAGTCATATCCGTATACGTTCACCCCGACGCAAGAGATTACGAGAAGATCTACCGTTACAACTATGGTGCTACGAAACTAGCGCTTAGAAGAGCGTTGAGCGACTTTCCATCTGTGGACAAGGTTCTGTATGAAAAAGACCGATCGCTACACCCCGTTATGGGCTTCAAAGTTACTCGGCTGTGGGATCCGCCGTACCTTCAAGTGGCATTCGACTTAACTGAACTGAGTTCTGTGCTCACCGTTTTGGACCAGCTTCCAACGAGCGACCACATCATCCTTGAAGCGGGCACGCCGCTTATCAAACGCTATGGCTTAGGAGTCATTCGGGAGATGCGAAAGGCGCGCCCGAGCGCCTTCATCGTAGCAGACCTCAAAACTCTCGATACCGGAAACCTCGAAGCGCGCTTAGCTGCAGACGAGGCAGCTGACGCCGTTGTGGTCTCTGGACTAGCCTCCGCGTCAACCATAGACAAAGCAATAGAAGAGGCAAATAAGACCGGGATCTACGTTATTGTGGACATGTTAAACGTTGATAAGCCGGAAAGCGTTCTAAAGGCGCTCAAAAATAAGCCAGATATCGTAGAACTCCACAGGGCAATCGACAGCGAAGACTCAGCACACGCGTGGGGGAACATCTCTAACGTAAAGAAGTACGCCAAGCTCGTTGCAGTCGCGGGAGGGATACGACAAAATAATATCGAGGAGGCTCTAAAGTCGGGTGCCAACATCCTGGTCGTAGGCCGCGCTATAACAGCCGCGCGAGATGCGAAAGGCGCTGCACGTGTGTTTCTCGAAGGGTTGAAGCAAAGCGATATCGATCAGTACCGGGTAAAGACTGACTTCTAGGCTAACCAACGCTGCCTTTGTCACGATGCCCGGGTCTGAACGTCAATTGGACAGGTTCGGGTTTTTTTGGAGCATTCAGACGTAAGATCAGTGCCAAATGTGCGCCCTCTAAGAATGCGCACCGAGATCTATTTGCATTTAGCCCTGCGATGCCCGACTATGAACGTGTTGACTCAAAGAATACGGAGGTGTGCGCATGAAACCGTTAATCGTGATTAATTTTAAGACGTATGCCGAAAGCACGGGAGCGAATGCTGTGGGACTCGCAACTGCCGCGAGCAAAGTCGCCGAGGATTCGGGCGTTACTATGGTCGTCGTCCCACAAGCCGCAGACATTTTTCAAGTAGCCCACGAAGTAGACATCCCGGTCTACGCGCAGCATATAGATGGAATTCAATTCGGGGGCTACACAGGACACATACTAGCAGAAGCGCTCGCGGAGGCTGGAGCGCGCGGTACACTAATAAATCACTCGGAGAGACGCCTTAAGTTGGCCGAGATTGACGCTGCGAATCAGGCCGCGAAGAGGGCCAATTTGGCGACAATAATCTGTACCAACAACGTATCGACAACTAAAGCCGCTGCTTCCCTCAGTCCCGATTTCGTAGCAATTGAGCCCCCGGAATTGATTGGCTCTGGTATTCCTGTATCAAAAGCGAATCCAGAAGTGGTAACGGGGGCGGTCGACGCTGCGATGGGCGTGAAGGTGCTTTGTGGTGCGGGTATCTCGAAAGGTGAAGACGTAAAGGCCGCAATAGAACTTGGAACCCAAGGCGTACTTCTCGCTTCTGGCGTAACCAAGGCCGCCGATCCAGAGGTTGCTCTAAGAGGTCTAGTTGCCTTTGTCTAATCAAGAACCGAAAAAGGCTGAGATCGATCTTTGGAAAAGCCTTATGAGGCCACCACGGCAGAGCTCCGAGGCGAAAACGTGGTCAGAAACGGACCTGATTCTCCTATTTCAGAACACCCCGACTCCTATAATTGCGGACGCCATGGATGGGCGCAATGTGCTGAGCTGTCTTAAGCCCGTTTTGCCGCACGTGACCATTGTGGGGCCCGCAGTTACCGTTAAAACGAATCCGACCGACTGGGGCACCGTGGTCAGTGCTATTGACGTGGCTTCCATTGGCGACGTACTGTTCATTGACGCTTCTGGTTCCAATTTCGCGGTATGGGGTGGTCTAACTTCTCGGGCAGCGCAACGGCGTGGGCTTGCCGGTACAACCGTATACGGAAGCTGTCGAGACATTACAACCATAGATGCACTTCAGTACCCAGTGTGGGCAAAAGAGATAACTCCGCGTGCCGGAAGGCCGCTTAACAAGGGAGAGGTGAATGTTTCGCTCGTCGTCAATGGATTTTCAATACGACCGCGTGATCTGGTGAAAGCCGATGCTCACGGAGTCGTCATAATCCCATCGGCTGACAGTCCAGCCGTCGCAGACCGAGTCTTACAGGTAGTTCGCAGGGAGCACCTGATAGAGACCGAACTAAAGAAGGGAAGAAGCTTTAGTGAACTACTAGGGGATCTTTCATCCTAACACGGCTTTATATAGCATTAGCCCCCAAAAAAGAGCAATGGTCACGAATGAGCTTGCTGGCGTCTTCTTACACAAAAAGCCCACGTCACTGCTGCTCACGATCCGAACGTACGATCGAACCTACGTATCGGTCCTGGCTAAGGAATGCAACTGCACGTACCCGCACGCCGTAAAAACGCTTTGGGGCATGGAGCAGCTTGGCTTGTTACGATCAGAAAAAGTCGGCAGGGTCAAGTTCGTGGAACTCACCGATCACGGCAGAGTTGTCGCCGACTCACTTAATGATCTGGTGCTTAGCTTCGGTGTTAATGAAGCGGCGATGAAGAACGACGCGGGGCACATAAATCAAAAGATCAACAACGTAATCCGCAAAGTCGAAGCGATCCAGAAAGATCTAGATGAGGGAAACGATATTAGCCGAGATGAGGCCATTCACTTCAACAGGAGGCTGGGGCCTTATTATCGCGAACTCAACTCGATCCGACTTCTTTTGGAAACACAACCAAATAGTCCCCTTCGCACTAAAGTTGACGCGCTGGGAAGAACGCTTAATAAGGTAAAGAGGGAAATCGCGACGAAACGGATGCCGCAAGCGATCACTACCTAACGGGATAAAAGTCTTTCACGCGTGTCGTGTCTTCTAGAAATGGCGTGGAAGCTTCATATAGAACCGTGTCCGTGCTTGCGACGATCGTATGCTTTTCGTAAGGTTTGATGCGGATGGTGTCTCCCACTTCGAAGTACTCTCTACGATCGTCAAATTCAATGTAGCCCGTGCCCCGCACGATGAGCATGGTCTCGTCTTTGTTTTTATGATAATGATACGACGATTGGTAGCCTTCGCGAATATATAGCTCCTTGAGCAAGTAGAGCTCAGTTATTATCTGAACCTTCTCATATCCCCACGGCTTTGCCGTTTTATTGTGAAATTCTGTGAGAATCCTTTTTTTCCCGTCTTCAGTGTAAAAAGTGCCCCAGAAGTTCGCCTCTTCGTACACGTCAAGCTGCCCGAGACCCGCCAGCAGGGGAAGCACCTCTTCTAATTCGTCTCCGAGCAAAAATTGGCCGAGCTCACACCCTTTTCGAACACAGAGGATACCGCCATAAACCGCACGTGACTCCCATTCGAACAAAGCTCCAGACACGCGGTCAGTGGAGCCGTACGACTCTGCGCCGGTAGCAGCATAGATCAATACAGGTGCCGCCGCGTGGGTGAACTTCATAATCATCTTTTTTAAGTTGATGTCAGCAACAACGCCGCAATCCATAACGAGGACATCGTCATCCATCTTGGCGAGTACGGATACAATGTTTTTGAACGTTCTGGTGGCTTGCTCGTAACTGAGTTTGACACCTTTGCGCTCGCTTCCGAGTGCATCCTGCACCGAGGAAAAAGAAACACTGGTCAGAAGCACTGCTTCGCGTAGTCCAACAGTGGCGAGATCGAGCACGAGCTTGTCGATTACCGTAAATCCCTCGGTCAAAGAAATTAGCGCGTTTGAGCTGCCCTTGTAGATGCTTTGCTCTTTTCCGTAACCGTCACATAAGATCAGTGCTTTCATGACAACTCCACTGAAGTGATAGGTAACAATGTATATGGCTTTTTTTGATGGCGTTAGGCTTTTTGAGGGCCGCGCGTTTTGGCTTCGAACCGAAATTTTATTAAGTAGCTGCCGAAATACGCACTATGCACACCAAAATGGGGTCTGCGCTCAGTTTTTTGTCATGGAGAAGCGGTAAATGAACATAGTAATGGTAACAAGCTGGTCGCCGCGACACTGCGGCATCGCTACCTACAGCTCGGAGCTAGTCGGCGCCTTGCGAAAGAATGGTCACCATGTCGATATTGTTTGTCATACAGACGAGGAATTTGGCGGACACCGCGAAGAGGGCGTTTATCCCATCATCGACACTAACGACCCCGGATGGGACGAAAAAGTTTATTCAACGGTGCAGCAAATCAAGCCCGATGTGGTCCATATTCAGCACGAGTATGGGCTCTATTTAACGCACGGCGATTATGGAGGCCGAATCCTGCCGCTCCTTTTTCGACTCAAGTTGGAGAAGATCCCCTCCGTCATGACCTATCATTCCATCTATACGTCTCTTGATCGCCCTGAAGCAATATTTACGGACGTCAGTCTACGACTGCTCGATTCTGCAATCGTCCACGCCGAAGTCCAAAAGCTATTTCTGCCCTACAACCTTGACTGGATCCCGCACAACGTACACGTCATATCGCACGGCGCCAAAGAGGTCGTACCCGATCCTCTGGCAAAAGAGCGCTTCGGCCTTGCTGGCAAGAAGGTCGCACTTTGTATAGGATGGTTTGAGCCAAACAAACGGTTCGAGGACGTAATCGAAATCTGGCCGGAAGTCATTCGTGAAGCGGGTAAGGCGGCGATACTATTGATCGCCGGCGACGCTCGACCAGGTTCGAGCACGGGAATTAAGTATAAAGAACAATTACTGCGCAAGATTGAAGAGTCCCCCGCAAAAGACAACATCAAGACGATACTAGGCGCTTTTGACCCAGATACCTATGATAGCATTATTTCGGCATCAGATTTCGTCGTCCTTCCCTACAAGCACGCATCGCAAAGCGGCAATCTCGCACA
>JBEKIR010000003.1:0-59500 GCA_050011655.1 Halobacteriota archaeon
CCAAAGTACCCTGCGTTACCTAAGTTCAGAAGGACGGTCGTTATCCCGAAGGCGGTCAGCCCGAGCGCCGCCGGGTTTGCGGTCACGTCCAGGTTCTTCACATGGGTGACGTCGATCTCTCCTGATTCGTTTGTCATACGTTTACTCTCCTGAATTTTTTTTCATCACGTACCTGTTTAATCTGCAAGGGCCCGCATTGGTCGAGGGGCCCTCCAGAAAATGCATCAAAGGGGCGAAAAACACTAGAAACAAGATAGATGGCAATAAGCTGACGGTTGCATCGATAGACCAAAGGTTTCGCAGTGGCCGTCCAAAAAAGCTCCACGAGCGTATGCTGCCCCGACATATGTTCATCGCCAGTCCGAGCGCACCGAAGATCCAGCGGCCTTTTTCTGGGTTTATTCCAAAAAGTGTGAACGTGGCGCTTTCTGACGCTTGACTGTGGCTGATCATCTGAATCTTTCTATCACTATTAATAATCATTATAAAAAGTTTCGCATTTGAAAAAAAGGCGATGCCGTTGATTGATCGACGCGAATAAGCGGAGCATTACCGTCTCTTGCTCCGTCTTCTGACGCTAGCCTGGGGAGCGTAACAGAAAGGTTCCACACTAAAATCCGAGAGATCGCAGCCAAATGACGATAGGAATTTTGTGCCCCGGAGTCCGACGTGGAACGCACTTTTGCGGCATGCTATGAAAAGATTATAAATGATCTTCAGAAATGACCGAGCGTACTCTGGAATGGTTGTCCTTCCAGCTCTGAATCGTCGTAATCGAAGTAATTTAGTATTCTTCCGACGGCCGGAAGAATTTGATGCTTAACATAATATTCGACGTCTATCTCTCGCTGTTGTTTATCCGTGTCAACCACTTTGTCGCCTTCCTGGGTAAAAATCTCAGCCGGATAAGATCTGTCTCCTATCGATCCAGACCCTTTCATAACGAGATACGCAATTTTCGCGCCAACGTCGGCGGAAAGGCCGTATTCTTTTGCTCGCTTTGCTGCCCTTACGTGAGCTTGGACGGATTCATAGCTAGCTATCTTTTTTGTAAGCGTTTTGTAAATTATGAGCTTTGCTAACGGAATCTCACCGGCTCTAAGTCTCTTGATAGTACTCGTTACCAGTTCTGCAGCGGCTCCAGGCTCTCGCCTCTCAAGAATGATTTTGATAACATCGGATTGTAGCTCCTTTGCGAGTGCACACCAATCGCCTCTCCGAACTTCAAGACCTCGGACAACAATAGTCCCATCTTCGGTAATCCCAGCGTAGCGCTTCTTCTTCTCGGTAAAGAAGATAGCTTTGTAGTGCTCATGCACATCAAGCCGAATTGGATAAATTGTCGAAAGCTCCTCGATAAGTGTGCGGACTCTATCTATCAGCTCTGATGCCATTAGGCCGCTCCCTGTCGCTCATATCAGCCGTGAAAAGTTTTGTAGTAATATTAAACGGCACAAGTCACTCCTCGACTGCGCGTTAGCGCCTTAGTTGGCCGCTAGCTGCAAATCAAGCCTCTTTGAGCTTTACGAATAGACTGTCAGTGTCTCCGTAGATCACCTCGAGACCGTGCTTCTCAGCACGCTCAGCCGCGTCCTGTATGATAGTGCGTCCCCACGCTGTCGTTGCTTCAGCACACTCTTTGCGGTACCACTTCGCCGCGTGCCATCCAGTATAGCCGTAGAACGCGTTTGTCAGGATCTTGATTGCGTTCTGGTGAACATCAAGGGCAGTAAAATCGCGTGAACCCTTGTCGGTGTGAGTCATTTGCTCTCTAACCGCTCTTCTTCGTTCAATTAAATTCGTAAGGATGATTTTGAAGAATCCATCGGGGTGCTTCCTAAATCGATATTGCGTCTCTGGGGCCTCGTAGAATTCCGTAGACGTCTCATCTGGCGACATAACGGTGTCCGGCGAAATGTTGTAGCTAATCATTATCGAAGGGTACATAGACGAAAAATCGAGGCTAAGGACGTCTTCGTGCACGCCGGGTTTTGGAAAGAGGACGAAGCCTCCGGCGTAGCTGCCCGAGCCCCCTCCTTTTGCCGGCACAATTTCATTTATCTTGTACGCCTCAGCAACCAAAAGTGACTCGACTTGCCGTCCCCTCCCCATTCCTGATACGTCGTCGAGCGGCTGTCTTACGATCCGCGCAAATTCAAACTGAAGAGGGAGCAGCCGCTCTGCGACCCCCCACGTGCTCACCACATCGGCTTTGGAATAATCAAAAAGAACCCGCCTAAGCTCAGGATCGTTCCAATACCGCGCCATGTCCCAACCCTGCACTTGCACGCGCTCCGATTTGCGCATGACCCCCATGTAGTCGGCAACATTGTCCAACGTTTTGACGTTGAGCTCGCTGATGTCCCGTTTTACGACCTTGTACAAGTCGACGTTGCTGCGTCCGAAGATCCTGACCTCTTTCACGCCACCCCCGGCGCTGAACTTGGCCGGACTCTCGTCCCTTCCGATTGTTAAGTGTAGCTTGAATTTTTCTGCTCTCGTTTTCAAGTATTGCCAATCAAACTCGTCAGTGTTGTAGCCGACGATAACGTCGGGGTCATATTCGTGAATAAAGGCGATGAAATCGGCGATGACCCGCTTATCATCTTTGTCTTCGCCAACCGAGAGGAAGGTTGTCTCATCAGCTCCGGTCGCTATGGAAATGATGATGATAGGGTCTTTGTTCGGAATTGGAACGCCGCCGTGGCTTAGCATCTCGCAGTCGAAGGCCATTACTTTGAGATCGGGATTCGTGTGATGCTGTTCTGCTTCTATGTGGTCGACATCTATGGCGAAGGAGAAATGCGGATCCGCGCGTTCACGCCCTTCCAACAGAACCTGATCCATGGGCACGAGTTCGCGATCGATTATGTAGCGGACGGCGAACAGGATGTCTGCTTCCCTGACACTCACGCCAAGCTCGGCTACCTTTTCGCGCAATATCGGCACGTGTTGCGGGTGATCGACGTACACTTTGAGCACAGTGACGGGCTCTCCAAAATCCCGTCGTACGACTCGTTCGACGCGATTTGGCTTGACTTCTTCACCAGACCGCATCGATGCTACGGACATTATGGCATCCGCGTCGTCCGTTACCGCATAAAAATAGGGTTCAAAATTAGTATCGTAGGCGATGATATTACGACCAAGATCGTCTTTAAGCCACAGGCGAATGACTGCGCGACCGTCCAACGTGATGTAGTCGACATCAAGCAAAAAGCATCGCAGCTGCATTAATAAACGAAAGTTTCGATGCTACATAAACGTGCCGAGGAAGGTGGCGAATATTACGCTTTAAAAGAAAAAATCCATTTCTTTGATATCGAGATCGTCTTTGCTTATTGCTCCATCGTCCAGAATGGAGCGCCTTATCAGCACCGAGGTCTCTGCTCGAATCGCGAGCGCAATACAGTCGCTGGGACGGGCATCCAGTTGTTTTTCAGTCCCATTAACCTTTATAGAGAGTTGGGCATAGTAGATTCCTTCGTCGACGTCGTCGATGACCACGGTGACGATGCTCGCGTCGAAGTTCTCGAGTATCGACATTATTAAATCGTGTGTCATTGGGCGTGACGGCACCTCTCCGTGCAGGGCTGCATTGATTGAGATTGCTTCTGAGATGCCGATATAGATCGGAAGGAAGCGGTGTCCGTCGTCGGTCAACAATACTACTGGCGTATGCCCAGTGGTCGTGCTGACCATGTATATCCCTTTGACCTCCACAGGGGTTACGTCATCTGGCATTATTTACACCAATACTGTAGCTGTATATTAAACTGACTGCCGCTTAATACGCGCGTTTACGTCTGAAACAACGCGAAAGCAGCCCTAGGAAGGTCGCTTTGATTCGGACAGGCTGCGCTGAATCGGCCAGCGCGATTCAAAGTCCTTCAATGCGCGCGCTGGTAAATTTGAACGCGCAATTATCCCGACGTTCGCGAAGGCCCTGCAAGTCCGGGAAGGACCTAATATATACATTAGGACACATATCACTGAAGTGGATCTTACACGAGATATCGACGGCTTCGCTCACGCCTACGGTTATGAAACGAATTATTATAATTGATTACGGTCTCGGCAATTTAAGAAGCGTAACGCGCGGCCTCGAACGGGCAGGGGCGCAGACGGAAGTCACTTCGGAAGTCAGTCAGCTCGCAAGGGCAGACGGCTTGGTGCTTCCAGGAGTGGGGGCATTCAAGAGCGGCATGCGCAACATCAAAGATAAAAAAAGGGCGCTACTGCGTGCCGTGGACGAAGGTACGCCCGTGCTAGGAATCTGCTTAGGGATGCAGATGTTGCTGACCGCGAGCGATGAAGGTCAGCGTGAAAGCGGGCCGGTCGAGGGCTTAAATCTCCTCACAGGTCACGTCAAGCGGTTCAACTTCGGGGCCAATTCAGAGAGGCTCAAAATACCCCACATGGGCTGGAACCGCTTGGACGTGGTGAAAGAGAACGCTTTGGTCCACGGTGCCAACGGCGCATACGCGTATTTCGTTCACTCGTATTATGTTGAGCCCGGAGAACATACGGTAGCAACCTCGAACTATGGGACCGAATTTGCGGCTGTCGTTGCGAGCGGAAACGTTTTTGGAACGCAATTTCATCCAGAAAAGTCTTCTTCAGCTGGCTTGCAGATGTTGAAGAACTTTGTGGAGATATGCTGATGGATCTTGAAGGCTACGCTAAAGGAGCCCTAAGGCGAGGCTTAGCCAAAGAAGAAATAGAGCGCACGCTTGCCGAGCGAATTCTAGAGGTCCGCGACATTCCTCTTGATTCCGCAGTGCGCATATCTCAAGCGGTTGTCGAGGAAGCGGAGCGCACTCTCTGCAAAAGGGAACGATCTGGGGTCACGATGGGTAATTTCGGAGTCGGCTCACGGGGGTCCGGCGATTTCTATTTGCACGAAAAAATAGCTGGGATCATCGGAAAAACGAGCGCGATCGTCGGCTCTGATCAGCTTGATGATTCCGGAGTGGTCAGAGCAAAAGGTGACCTGATAGTGGTGACAGTAGACGGCATGCATTCGCGCTTGAGCGACTTCCCGTTTCTCGCGGGATTCCACGTTACACGCGCATCCTTGAGGGATATCTATGTCATGGGCGCACAGCCGGTCGCCTTGTTTTCCGACATTCACCTCGCTGACGACGGGGATGTATCGAAGGTGTTCGACTATACAGCCGGCATCGGGGCAGTAGCGGACGTCATGAATGTTCCGTTAGTCACGGGAAGCACGTTGCGGGTTGGCGGTGACGTTGTGATCGGCGACCGACTGACGGGCTGCGTTGGTGCCGTCGGCGTAGCGAGCAATCAAGACTTGACGGCGCGGATCAGTGCTCGCGAAGACGACGTTATTCTCTTGACCGAAGGCGCTGGCGGCGGAACTATAACAGCTACAGCGCTGTATAATGGGCGTTCAGACGTGGTAAAGGAAACGTTGAACCTGAAGTTTCTTCACGCGTGCGATAGGTTGCTCCAAGATGGTCTCGTGACCAAGATACATGCGATGACTGATGTTACGAACGGCGGTATACGAGGAGACGCAGAGGAAATATCAAAAACGGCGCAGGTGAAACTCGTTTTGGAAGAGGAGAAGATAAGGCGGCTCATCGATCCCACCGTGTTGACCATGCTCGACGATTTGCAGATCGATTATATGGGCGTCTCTATTGATTCATTGCTCATCGTTGCCCCGGCTCAGCTGGAAGCGGAAATAAAAACCGCCCTAAACGGCGTTATAAAGGTCGATGAAGTTGGCCACGTTGAGTCAGGTAGCGGCGCGGAAGCGCTCCGTGATGGTGAGCGGTTCACGATCACGCCGAAGTTTCGCGAATCAGCCTATACGCCCGTAAAGAAAGTGGTCGGTGAACACGCAGATGATCGAGAAATACAACAAATGCGTGCCCGGGTCGATTTGGCTGCCGCGCGCGCACTAAGCATGAAGAAACAAATGATCGCCTATCTCCAAACGGGAGATAACCTCCCCGACGTGAGCTGCTAGGCAAAGACCGAGCCGTCGGATGAGGCATCATCACGGCAAGGGTAGCACGTCCTGATACCACGCGTTAACAAAATCAACTAGGCCTTTCTGTTTCGCGATTTCGACAGCGATCATGTGGCTGCATTTCGTGATATTTCGTGAAGCGTTGAACAAGAAATCTTTGCAGGTGCACACAGCGTCTTCGACAATGTACTCATCGGCCTCTCCCACAACAACATAAAAGTCTTTATAGTGTTTGACGCGCCCGTCTTCCGCTATTTCAAGTCCCTTTTTTCCTCGATTTCCGTATTCGCGCTCGATTTGTTGCTTAAAGGCATCGGCAAACAAAGGTTCTTCTCCTATCTTGCTCATATGTGTCCGCGTTGGCAATGTCTGGTCATTGGTGCTGGTAGATGAGGCCCAAAAGCTTCGGCCTATCGTCGATGAACTCGCCGCCTAACCGTTGCGCTAGGATTTGCATTGCTGGCGCTTCAGTCGCATAGTGCGTGGCGTCAATCAAAGAAAGACGCCCTTCTGCGCAGCGAATAGCGTCGTGCTTCAGCTCAGCCGAAAGAAGTGCGTCAGCGCCAGCTGCGATTGCCTCCTCAGTTGCTTCAAAGCCGCTGCCGCCAATCACGGCGACTTTTTCGACGATGCCCTCCCCTGTGAACTGGACGTGTGTACCAAGTTTTTGCGCTACGTGCTTAACAAAATCTAACGTGCTGACGGGATCGATTGTACCCATTCTTCCGAGGCCAAATGGTTCGATGTCGTGCAATCCTACGAGTTTCGCCAACACATCGTTGACTCCTCCAGGCGCCGCATCGTAGTTGGTATGCAAGACGTAAAATGACAAATCGTGCTCTAGGATTAGCGTTAGCTGTTTTTGAATACGCAAAGGAACCTTAGTGATAGGACTCCAAATTAGCGTGTGATGCGTGATAAGGATATCGGCCTTGGTATGAACCGCTTTTTGAATCACGTTCGCTGTTGGATCCAAGGCAACAGCTACCGAGTTTGCTTCGTCTCGTCCGCGAGCTATAAGCCCTATTCGCCCATCATCTATCGGCTCGGCAAGTTCAGGTGGCGCGATGGCTTCGAGTTTTTCGATGAGCGAGTTTAAGTCCATAAAGAAAATTAATCAGCCCGCGTTATCTTCACTTCTGCGAGCTTCCAGTCGTCCCTGACGCCGTGAATAGACAAGAGCACCCCGCTGATTATTCCGGCAAAAACATCTTGGACGAACTGGTTAGTAGGTACCCGCTCTCCGTCGACTATAAGCTCCGCCAAGGAAACTTGGTTTGTAATATGGCTCCCTCCTTGTGACTGCGCTCATAATAAGTTCCAAAGCGCGTTCGTCTGACAACTTGTCGATTTCTCGCACATCCACGAGGTTATCGTTTCTGAGAAGACACGGCTTAAGCTTTGCGTCTGATGTGACTCGCAGCCTGTTGCAGTTCATACAAAACTCGGTATTATCTATAGGGCGAACAATTTCAATTTCGGCGTTGTTGATCTCGAACTTCTTTCTATTGTGCAAGGTGTTTGCGGTCGTTCTATCTGACAGCCCTTCGAGCGTGCTTTCTATGAGCCTTAGATTAGACGCTCGTAACTCCGGGCGATGCTTGAAGTCCATTAGTTCGATCAGTTGTAAAACCATCTCTTTTCCTTGCACGTACCTTATCATATCCCCGATCTCATGGTCATTTATCCCGTCCATCACGACCATATTTATCTTGACAGGCGTTAGATCTGCTTCAAGGGCTGCGTCGATTCCTCTCAAAACGTTTTCGATCTTCCCCCCGGTCAGTTTCTTGTAGGTGGCTGCGTTTAGCGTATCCAAGCTTACGTTTACCCGATCAAGTCCTTGTATATCGCCGATCCGCTCACTGAGGAGTTGACCGTTGGTCGTCATTGAAATGTCTTCGAATGGAGGCAATGCCTCGATGACTTCGCGAATATCTTTGCGCAGCAGTGGCTCTCCGCCTGAAAACTTGACTTTGGTGACTCCTTCATTATAGCAGAGTCGAGCGATTTTGGCTATCTCAGGCACAGAGATCTCATACGGGTGGGCACTGTATAGCTCTCCTTCTTCGTGACAATATATGCAGTTGAGATTGCATTTGCGAGTCACCGAAATGCGCAGACTCTTGATGGGGCGACGGTACGGGTCAAACATGCTCTTAGTTTATATGTATCGATGTGATTGTATATAAACATCGACCTGCGTTTTCACGCCGGTGCATCGTTCTTTTTTACGCAGCGCCCTCTCAAAGCGTCCTTTTGCACGTGCATGTGTTGATGCGCAGAGCTTTCGCTCAGACACTTGAGTAATGCCATCGATGCACGACAGTCGGACGTTAGCGAATTGTTTTTTTCGCAGAGGAAAGCGATATATAGCATCTTCACTATACAAATGAGCGCTCTTAAGAGGACTGGTATAACGTATCACGTGTGTGTTTGGATGATTATCAGTGCATATGAGAGCGAAAGATACCCGTTACGTATAGGTCCTTGTTTGAGTTTCTGGCGAACGCCCTTTGATGATAGCAAGACAACCCCGTAATGGCAAAGGTCGCATCATGCCCTGGCACGAGGGTAACTGAAGGGGACAGCGAAGATTTCAAGAGAGTGAACCTTCGGAGTTAGTGCGTCAGGGCAAAGACCAATATTTCTGCTTTTCATCCCGTTGATGCAGCTTAAAGGCGCACTTAGGGCCGTACCAGAAGGCGTTTCGATTCGCGTTAAGGTTACGCCAGGTTCGCGATACGCAGGCGTTGGGAAGTACGATGGGTGGCGGCGCGCTATACTTATCAAGCTCACCGAGCCCGCGCAGAAGGGAAAAGCGAACGAGGAGCTCGTCAGATACCTGGCGGCTTTGTTCAACAAGCCTGCGAAAGAGGTGCACTTGGTTTCCGGTCACACGAGCAGTCAGAAAGTGGTGTTATTGTCCAATACCACCGTCCTTGAAGTTCTGTCGGTGATTAACCAGGCGATAGAAAATAGTGCCGCTAGCACAAAGAAGTCGTAGCGCTTGTCGCTACACATCGGTAGTTTTAATTATTAGCGAGTCAAAATATCAACTGAAAAAGGTCACATTAACCCTACATTCATAATTGCGAGCTGATGCTTGCAAATTCACGAAGTGCGACTGTAGAAACAGCCGACGGCTTGTTATTGGATCCTTTATTCAACAACTTCTGCAGTTTCTAAGGAGTTGACGGTAATGCAAAATTCTGACACTACAAAATACGTTATTTATGCTGACATCCATACAGACGGCGTCGTAGAGAAGCCAGACGTAGTAGGAGCGATATTTGGACAGACGGAGGGGTTGCTTGGAGACGATTTGGATCTCAGAGAGCTCCAAAAGACAGGCAGGATAGGACGCATTGAGGTAAACATAAGCTCCAAAAGCGGCAAGTCCGACGGATACGTCCTGATTTCCTCCTCTCTCGATAAGATTGAAACTTCCATACTAGCGGCATCGCTGGAGACCATCGATCGTGTGGGACCGTGCGTCGCTAAAATGTCCGTTAGTAAGATCGAGGATGTCAGAGCGTCGAAGAGACGTCAGATCGTTGATCAGGCGAAGCACATACTTCTTGAAAAGTTTGATGAAAGCTTGCCAGAGAGCCAAGAGCTCACTGAATCGGTAAAGCAGGCTGTGCGAGTCGACGAACTTGTCTTCTATGGTAAAGAAAAACTCCCGTGCGGTCCTAACGTTCAGGATTCTGACGCGATACTAATCGTTGAAGGACGAGCCGATGTTTTGACTCTGCTCAGGTACGGCATCAAGAATGCCATAGCCGTTGAAGGGACGAACGTGCCTAAGGCTGTGATTGAACTGAGCAAGAAGAAGACCGTCACAACGTTCTTGGACGGCGACCGAGGGGGCGAGTTAATCCTCAAGGAGCTCCTGCAAACCGCTGACGTCGATTACGTCGCGTATGCGCCTGAGGGCAAGAGCGTTGAAGATTTGTCTCAAAAAGAGATCGTAAAGGCGTTAAGAAACAAACTGCCCATCGAACAGGTGCTCGAACAAAAGAATAAGAAAAAGCCTTCGCAAACTACTCGAAATAAGCCAGAGCCAGCGCCGCGCGTTGCGCCTGTTGAAGCCAGCGAGCCGTCTCCGATCGAAAGCAGCTTCAGAAACTACGTAGAGGCGCTGAACGGCACGCTGAATGCGTTTTTGCTCGACGCAGAGGGGAAAGTTTTAAAAGAGGTAGAAGTGCGGAACCTCGTAAGCGCTCTGAAAGAATCAGATGGCCTAGTCAAGAGTGTCATTTTTGATGGGGTTATCACTCAGCGTATTCTTGATATTGCGGCAGAAAAAGAGCTTAATTATCTAATAGGCGTCAAAATCGGCAATGTCGTTAAAAGGCCGCTTTCAGTCAAAGTACTCACTGTTGAAGATATCCAATAATCTTTTAGTTGCGGAGCTAATTTGACCAGCTCCGTTTCCAACTTTTTGTCTATCTATTTTTAGAATTGCGCTCGCGACACATTTAAATACTTTTTTTAGGAAGCGCAATTCCTACATAAATACTTTATACCAGTTGATTTCAACCTTTCACTGTCTAACGACACCGAGGTATGGCCCATGCATAAAGAGGAACTTATTCAGTTACATACACTGTTAGTTCGCGTCAAAAACTATTTTGAAGAACACACGTGTTGTAACGGTGAATTTGAGCGATACGCTTCGCTCCATATCGGCCCGATGCACATACACAGAAGCAAGGCTGAGCATAAGCACGCGATCTTCGTGCTTGGCAATGAACTCGCATGTGTGATGGACTCCGAGGAGTTCTCTGGTACAGGCAGGATTTCAGCACGAATGGAAGAACTTGCCGCACGAACCGAGATGATAAGATTACGATAGTTAGTTAACTAATAATTTCTCCATCAAATAGGCGTCTTCGCCGTCTTGGTAATAAGCAGAAATAACCTTGACCAGATCGAAGCCGAGCGATAAGTACAATTTCTGAGCGCGAATGTTGCTCAGCCTCACTTCAAGGAGGAGTCGTAAGATTCCTTTTGCGCGCAAGACTTGGAAGAGAGCTTTTAGCAGCATTGATGCAAACCCCTTGCTTTGGCACCTCTTATCTACGGCTATTGACAGGATTTTCACGTCAAATAAAGCTACTACTACGGTGGTCAAGAATCCAACTACGTGACCGTCTTCTTCCGCAACAAGGAAACCGTCAGGAAACGTTTCGTATGCCGCCATAAACAATATCGGGTTGTATTCGCCAAAAGCCTCTTTTTCAATCGCTATGATCCGTTCAAAATCTGACGGGCGGAACGTACGAATTAAGGACAAGTAACACCTCCTGGCGGCGGCCTGTCGACGCGGAATATGTATATGCTAACAAAGAATAATTAAAGGCTGTGGCTATGTCTGACCGCTGCGCGGAAGTACTCCCAGAGTTTATACGAAACAACTACTCGACAGCGTTAGTCGAAGTCGGAAGCGGGAGATATTCGCGAGTCGCTCTCGCGCTTCGCTCCAGGTTTAAGGTTACAGCAACGGACATCCTTGAAATTGACGCAATCGATTGTCGCTTGAAGCCCATTTACGTCAAAGACGATGTCACGCGTCCCGATCTGCAACTGTATCGAGGGGCTAGTTTGATTTATGCCATTCGGCCCCCAATAGAGATTCAGCGAAGCATAATTGAGCTATCTGAGCAAATAGGTGCGGATACGCTCATTAAACCGCTCGGGTCTGAGGTCATCGAGGATACGCGACTAAGCTTGATCAATTTTCGCGGAATGCCGATGTACATCTTGAGATACACAACTGCGACTGAGTAGCGCAACTCAGCCTGGCGGGCTTTCATGAATGCTGCCGCGAGGCGCCTAGGGCAGAAGCCGAGTTACGCAGGCCAGTTCACTCGATGACAAACTGTGACTTGTTCAATGTTGCAGCTCGGTAGCGACTGATCGATAGAGCTATTTTTTATGACAACACCTAGTGAATCGAGCATCTTATGGTTTCAGGCTTTGAAAAATTGACTGCAATCGCCGGCGACGGTGAAGGGGTCGGGCTCGAGTTTAAGGAGTTCTTGACACGAGAAACTCATCTTAAGGGAGAGCGCCGGCAAACTCTCGCGTGTCAAATGAAGTGCAAACTCCTGCAAGCTGATGGGAAAGCACGATACATTGTAGGGATTACCGATTCAGGCTATCTCAAAGGTATTTCCAGGCCGCAGCTAGATGAGTCTGTGCAGGTTTTGCACGCCATCGCTCACGACGTTGGTGCGCACGTGTGTGGGCTAGAAGAATATGCGGTCAAGGGAGGTCATATCGGATTACTAACTATCAAAAACAAGCACTCAGAAAAAGAACATATTCTTGTTGGAACTGCGGGCCACGTAGATCACGGCAAAAGCACTTTAGTGGGCACGATTGTAAGCGGCACTCCTGATGATGGGGCAGGAAAAACGAGACTGTATCTGGACGTCAAGCCCCACGAAATAGAGAGAGGACTCTCAGCAGATCTATCGTACGTAGTTTACGGTTTCAACGAGCGCGTCATCCGACTGAAGAACCCACTTAGCAAGAGAGAACGAGCAGGTGTCGTTCAAAATTCCGCAAAGCTAGTTTCGTTTGTCGATACTGTGGGGCACGAACCGTGGCTCAGAACTACCATCAGGGGAATCGTCGGGCCAAAGCTCGATTACGGCCTTCTAGTCGTCTCCGCTGACGATGGTGTAACCCACGTCACGAAGGAACATCTAGGAATCTTACTCGCAATGGAACTTCCCACCATTGTCGCATTAACCAAGATCGATAGAGTTAGTGAGCGGGCTATACAAGAGGTCGAATCTCAGATCCACGACATCCTACGGGTCGTCGGCCGAGTGCCTTACAAATTGAAAGCGGTCGACGGGGTCGAGAAGATTTGCGGTAAGGTCGCGCAAGGGCTGCTCGTGCCGATTATACGAACTTCTCCTGTGACACTTGATGGTATCGAAATCTTGGACGAGCTTTTCAAGCGCCTGCCAAAAAGGAACGTGACTGAGAATAGGGACTTTGAGATGTACATCGACCGTGTTTACCAGATAACTGGCGTTGGGTCCGTAGCCAGCGGCACGATCAAGAGTGGCACCGTTGCTGTTGGCGACACGCTCTATCTGGGCCCCGCAAAAGACGCTGCGTTCTGGCGAGTGAAGATCCAATCGATTGAAATGCACCACTGTAACGTCGAAAAAGCCTCGGCCGGCGATATCGTCGGGCTTGCCATTAAGGGCGTTAAGCCTCACGACATTGAGCGAGGCATGGTTCTAGCGCGAAAAAAGCCCGCTGCGGTGAGGGAATTTGTCAGTGAAGTATATATTTTGCACCACCCAACGAGGATCGGACGCGGTTATGAACCTGTGATTCACGTCGAAACTATATCAGAGAGCGTGACCTTTGATCCTGAGCGTGAGTTCATGATGGCCGGCGAGTCTGGGACAGTAAGGATCCGGTTCAAATATCGGCCGTATCACGTATACACAGGTCAGAGATTCATTTTTAGAGAAGGCAAGAGCAAGGGTGTTGGAACTATTCTAAGCGTTTGAAATTACTTCCACGCAGACAAGACGCGCTAGTCTATATCCCAAATGATTCCGCGAGCACCGATTCGTTCAATCGGCCAAACTTGAGCGTGTTATTTGATTGCGCATCCGTGATCGTGACTTGGGCAGGCGCGAACATGAACTTGTCTATCTTATAAAAGTCATAGTTTGCGTCTTTAAAGGTTTGGTAAAACGGCTTGCCATAGGACGGGGACGTTTCCGAGGGCAGTTTTTCGAATACGTCGTCGTACTTCTTGACCGTCATGAAGACATTTCCATAGTAGATTATGCCGTCGTTCGTCATGCCCATCGCTCGAAGTGAATCCTTGGTGAGGGGCGCGATCGGGCACGAACCGGCTGCGCTCATTATTTGTAGTGTGTCATATCCGAGTTCTGCGGCTTTGTAAACGGCGACTTCGACCACTCTACCAGCCACTTGCACGGTACCGACAATTGATGACGTCGGCGCGTTAAGAAGTGTCAATTTTGAAGGCTCAAGGTTGCATTGCTCGGCGATCTCGTCAGCAACCTTTTCATCGGGCAAATGGTCGCATTCTAGTGCGATTACCCCAAAATCATAATCATCTTCGTAGTCTATGAGTTCGTACGTCTTCTTCGGCTGGCACGACAAAGCTCGCGCCGGTCCTGAACCCATTGCGCTGTAGTTATCGCCCCGTATCGACCAGCCCGCTTTCTGAGATCCAAGCGTGGCAAGAGCGGGATGGTCTGTAAAAACTTGAATAAACACTAAGGGCGTATTCTTCAATGTCTGCACGGTGAGCCTGACAGATCCGAGCCCGCCGAGGCATATTTCGGTAAACATCTCGCCAGCTTCGTAGCCGCCTTCAACATTAACGCCGCAGTCAATAACCGTGGAACCGTTGTCAAGCTCAAGCGCCTCTATCTTCAGTTCTTCCGTGTAATCCAACATTTCTTCAACAATTCCCATAGAGATTTCATTAACGCTAAGCACATTATCAACTCCAAGACTTAGATGGGATGGAGGCTATATTTCTCTTGCGATCAGACCTGTAACCTTCGGCAGAGGGTAATTATTCAGCTCTGGCTGCCATGCGTAGTTGTACTACTGCAAGTTGCCTCAGTTTATCAAAGGCAGCCAACCGAGGCAAATTGGCGAGCGTTTTACTCGGAGCAATCCAAACGCGCTCTTGCCCAAATGCATCAATAAACGGGCCAACCCGCTTCTCGAGAGCTTCAATTGACTCTACTTGAGCCTTTGATGAATTTACACATCCCACACATGCTACTTTTTCGTGCACCTCAAGAAGTTCTTTAAATTTAACCGTCGCGTTATTCTGGGCGAAATCAACAACGTCAAAGGAAATGACCGCAATTTTCGCTTCTAACAGCTTTGGAAACACATTGCTCACGTTTCCTTCGAAGTGACAAACGGGCGTTTTCACCCTTTTAAACAGTACCGACAGCAGGTCTAAAAATACGTCAATGTCACGCACGATCTCGATGGGTTCTGTGATTTGGATCAAGCTTGCGTGGTTCTCTCTGAGCGCATCGATTTCGTAGCGAAGCACAGATGCAATATCAAATAGCAAGTTCACGTCGTGTTTCGATCGGTACGGTGCTTTCGCGTCTAATACGCAGCTGGCGGCAAATGAGAACGGGCCTGGCAATACTGCCTTGACATGCGTTGCGTCACCACATTCTCTCGCAGCAGTAATAAAATCCAATTCCGTTGTTGTATTGCGCGGGGTCCCCACTGTGGTTTCAATTCGCGGGTGGTCATCCATCAGCATTCCGGGAACGTTGGATGCGAGTAGGTGAGTGACTTGCCTCACTTGACCGTCTGTAACGATGTCAACGCCGGCTCTTAGCTGGTCCTGAACCGCCTTTTTGACCGCTGCTGTGAAAGGGTTCTCGCCACCTGCTCGGACGTATTCTCGTATAGCTTTGAGATCTGGTCGCGTTGGGTAACCGCTTAAGTTTGCCGATAGCATGCTAAGCACCCGCCGGCAGCATTTTTTCTTGTTGCGTCTCTTGGTACGTCCTGAACAAAGCGAGGGCTAGGCCGTATGCTGCCGGCCCTATGATGAAGCCAATCGGCCCGAGTGCTAAGATGGGAGCCGTGAACGCAAGAATCGTCAGTGCTTGAGGCACCCTGCCGGTGCGATGGGCCCACATCGGAAGTATGTACAAGCCCGTAAGCTGATCAAGCACTGCCCAACTAAAAACCAATAGAACCACGGCCTTTATCGGATCTCCGATAAGCAGGTAATACAATGTGAGCGGTACGTACACGATTGCCCTCCCAATGACGGGGATGAGCCCAAAAATCGCAATGAGTATTGCGAACGTAATGAAATAGGGCACACCGAGGATTGCATACCCCACCGCCGCTAAGATGCCACTCACAATACTGGATCCTAGATTGACGACGTAGAGTGAGTAATATATGAGTTGCAGGTGTCCCAGAAAGCGATTTACGACGGTTTGATACTCCGCCGGCACTAGCGTGATCATCTCGCCGAAGAAATCCTTTCCGCGCAGCAAGAGATAATAAAGAAGCAAAGTCACGATCACCAGTTCGACGACGTAGAGCGGTATGTTTGGAATGACCCGTTCTATGACGCTTGTTGAGCTCGCTAGCACATCCTTCAGAATGGTCGACAATATGTCAGAGATTCTACCCTGTAAGCTTGCTACTTGGAGACTCTCGCTTATTCGCGCGCTAAGGCTCGTGATTAGACTTTGGGAACCCTGGCTGAGCAACTTGTCAAGGTTCTCAGAAGAGACAGATAAACTAGCGATCTCACTGTATAATATGTAAACGATGTCAAGCAATACGAACGCGAGGGCTGCGAAGATAGAAACGATAACGATCAGAATGGCGCTTCGTCGTCGGTGTATGCGTTTTTCGAGCCACGCAGTGGGGTATTGTAGAATGAACGCGAGCAACAGCGTTATGGCAATGACGTCTTTGAATGGCCACGAGATAAAAACGAGAACTGTGGCAAGACTCGCTACAAGAACTAGGAGCACCAACCTTTCGCGTAGCTTTTTGTCCATAGATTCGGTGCGGCCCCTTCCTCAACTCACTACTCATGCGAGATCAAGCTTTCTATGGGGGGCGCATCGACAGCGTTATTATCTCCGTACTCATGTAACTCACTGTATGGACCGACTAGACAAGATCTTTGAATTACAGGCGAGCTTTGACGAATCCGTTCAAAATCGAGCCCCTTTTAACGAGTGGAGCAAAGAAGACCGCGTCGTCGCCTTGCTTGGGCATCTGATACAGGAGTCTTATGAGACGCGCAACACGCTGGGCGTTGTCATCACCGGTGAGAGGAAGTGGTGGAAAAAACACACGCTGTCTGCGGAAAAGTGGTGCAGCGTTCACGAAGAACTAATTGATTGCTTGCACTTCCTAGTGTCTGCGATGATCAGTGCAGGCCTAACGCCACAAACGGTCATCGAAGCGTATGAAAAAAAGAACCTCATCAATAGAAAGAGGCAAGCTGAGAGCTACTAGATTTTGATCTTTCCGTACCAACCGCCTCTGCCCACAAACTCGAAGTCGATGGCGTCTTTTCTGAACCGTTCAAGCACTCCAGAGAGTTCTGGGTGCTGTTGCCTCACATCACCTAGAGGCGCATCGATTAGAATATTTATTTCGTTATCAAATTCCCGTATCAGTTCGCCATAAATCTTCTTGACGTTCATTGGATTGGACCGCTTCATAGCCTTCAGTATCTCTAAGAGCGGCACGGCGTGTATATATGGCGGCCTTTGTGCTAAGGGAACCTCGCAACTCTTGAGCGCAAGGAGCTGTATCCTATCTTTCACACCTATTTTGAGTGGTCCGCCGCACTCGGGACAGGTTTTTAGCACGTTTCCATCGGCGGTGATATCTTCCAGGTCGTAAGCTTTTTTGCAGCGACGGCATCCTGTCAGATGGTACTTGCCCTCTCGTGGATCGAGACCTACGTTGAGGACTACCCTCCGGCCGTTGACGCCTTGAAATGCTCGACGGATCTCACGAAAACTTGGGCGTCGCAAGCAGAATCGCGTAAACTCTCTGCCTAACTTGTCTGGCGCTGCGGAATGAGCGTCACTGAAAGACACGAAGGTGCACGAATCCAACTCTGCTAGCTTGCTGGCCATTTTGGTGTCGGCACTTAGTCCAAGCTCTAGAAAGGTGACAAGATCTCTATTCTCCCCGTAACACTCACGGATGCTGTCGTAAGCGGCGTACATTGATGTCCAAGGAGTGAAGGCGTGTGACGGCCCCGCGAGTGCGTCGACTTCATGAACCAAACTGATAAGTTCCTCAGGCGATATTTTAAGCTGAGGTCTGCCACCAGTTAATTTCGAATATCCGTTGTTCAACACCACTTCGCGGAGTTCGTGCGCGGAAGAGAAACTCGGAAACAATATCAGATGGTGAACACGCCCTTTGACCGTTGTTTCGACTTCAGTTTGAATTACATACGCAATTCCATCAATCTCATAACAGTCTCCACGCTTTTCTAAGCTCGATTCTAGCTCTTCTAGCCATACGCCCTGAAGGCAATCGCCAGTTCCTAGCACTTGAACGCCTTTCAGATGAGCAGTTTCGCACATTCGCGGCAGGTCCATCTTGGGGCTCGTCCCGATGCTGAAACGTGAGTGTAGGTGCAGATCCGCGTCAAAGTGCTTCATCTCTTGGTATTTCGTAAAACAGATATAAATAGCTAAATAGCTCACAATCGCTTTTGTGAAGACGAACACGGAAGTAGTTTTTTAAGTCAAGAAAAGAAACACATGAGTGACGCCTGAAGCGATTGGACTCTATGGATAAAATTTACACAGCGATCACTGAGGCTGCCAATGAGCTGGCAAAAAAGATTGATGCCGCACATATTTTTGTGATCTCAGATGCATCGTGTAGCGAGGTACCCTGCGACGTCCCTTCGACTTTTATTGAAACCTCTTCGCTATCGAAAGGCGTCACTAAAGAGTTGCAGGACCTCCTGAGCGAAAGCGCAACCCAGGACCTCAAAACCAAAATCGTCGCCCCAGCGTTCAATGATTTCGCGCTTGTGCAGGACATTGCCACTGCGGCCTATGTTCAGGACGTAGTAAAGGGGGGATACATCGTTGGTGTGTTATGCCTGGCAGATCTATCGTCTATCGTTGTGTGTGACGTCAAACAGCTCGTAACGGTGCAGGCAATAGACAGGACAGCGGAACGCGTGGATCCAACGGCGCTAAAAGCGGTGTTGCGATTGGCTCTTGAATTGGGAAGAGAGGGCAGAGAAGGCAAGAAAGTGGGAACGGCATTCATAGTTGGGGACACGAATGAAGTGCTGAGAAGATCACATCAGCTTATTCTCAATCCGTACAAGGGACACGACGCAGATATGCGGGACATAAAGAATCCTTCGCATTGGGAAACCATCAAAGAATTTGCTCAGCTAGACGGCGTTTTTATTGTAGACGAGAAAGGAATCATCACATCAGCCGGCAGATACTTAGACGTAAACACAAAATTGATCCAGTTAGAGGGGTTAGGGGGGCGACACATATCGGCGCTTGCGATCACGCGCGAGACACACGCAATAGCAATAACCGTTTCAGAAAGCGGAGGAACAGTCCGCCTTTTCAAAGACGGCATCGAAACCAGAATCGAGCCGAGCGCTGACCTGTTCTTACTCTTACCATAATGCGATCATCCAGCCGCAGATCGTGTTAGCACCGAATCAGGAGGTGATGCTCGTCGTCGTCTCAGCATTTGCCCGCCCATCGTTTTTTCTTCACGATCGCCGATTTATCTTTCATTCGGGCTTAGCTACCTATTCAATCCGCGCGCTGAAAAAGCATCTCGTGCGAGGCGTTAAGAAGAAAGCTAAATACACGGATAACAAAGTTTATGCGGGGGGTGCGATTTGAACGCACGAACTCCTATGAGACAGGGTATCTTACTTCTACATCGCAGCCCTAAGCCCTGCGCCTTTGACCTAGCTTGGCAACCCCCGCTAAGCACTCTCATGTGTTGCTATTATTTAAAAATCTGGCTGCAGCGTATGCTACGATTATGAAGACTGGTGTAAGCAGGAAAGTGAAAATGGCGATCTGCGTGATGTCGCTTGCCGGTATGGGTGGATGAGTGCCCAAAAAATAATCCGCGAAATCGTTTGCAAAAAACCATATGAGCGCAACGGCGATGAACCTCTGCTGCAACTGACGAATTAACATCAGCGGCAGAATAAACTCGGCAGCCATCGCGACATGCAATAGAACCAGCACTGAGTAAAAACTGCTGTCGACTGAAAAATAAAACGCAGTGAACGCTAAGACGACGAATACGGTCCACGTGCCGTATTTTGCCAATCCGATTGCAGTGATGAAATTGACAATATCGGAACTGCGCCTCGTGCTCACGTAAACGGCTAGGACGGCCGCGGCGAGCATCGTGTACAGAGGGCAATCGGGGATGAATATCCAGTAGACGGGGCTCGAAGAAACCAGCTGATCCCAATAGTAGTAGAAACCGACTAACGTTCCCGCGACGTTGATAAGTATGATCGCAACCAACAGTGGCGTGTTTTCCAAGATATCGCGGAGTTTCACGTCGTGTATTCACTCCTGATCTCTCGAGCGGGCACCCCGCCGACAAGAGCGTCGCTGGTGATATCTCGATTAACAAGAGAGCAGGCAGAAATCGTAGCTCCGCTTCCGATGACGACGCCTGCTAAGACCGTCGAGTTTGCTCCTATCAGAACATTTTTACCGATTTCGATCGGGCCTTTTTTCCATTTGCTTATCAGGAATTCGTGACAAAGCAGGGTCGACCCATATCCGATGACGGAGTTGTCGCCAATTTCTATAAGTTCAGGAAAAAAGATGTCAAAAGTGACTTCCAAACCGACAGAAACGTTCTGGCCGACTTTGATCCCAATTGAACGATATAGCGCGTTTTTTGTTTTCAGTGAAGGCAACAAACCGCATATACGTACAACGAGGTAGTTTAAAGCCACTCGGAGTGGGTTTTTGACTTTGGACCATTCCCACATTGAGTTACGTTCGTGAGCCGCATACTCTGTTAATCGACGCACGTAGTATTCAACGCGTACCTCTCGATTTATAGTTTTACCAAAACATTTAATTTCAATGCGGAGAGGATTCTGAGTGTAATTTTGGTGCCATTTAACCAGTAAACTAAATTGGAAAACGGAGGCCTATCATGTTTGGATCTTCCGGAATTCGTGGAGTGGCCAACAGGAGGCTGACCTCAGAATTGGCGCTCAGTGTTGGGCTCGCCGTCGGATCTCGATGTAAATCTGCCGTTATAGGTAGAGATCCTCGGATCGCAAGCGAGATGATTGAATATGCGCTTATCTCAGGGCTCACCGCCTGTGGGTGTGACGTCACCCGAATCGGCCTCGTCTCAACGCCGACTCTTTCTCACGCAGCCCGCAACTATGAGTGCGGTGTTATGGTTACCGCTTCACATAACCCTGCTGAATACGTTGGCATCAAATTGTGGAACCCAGATGGCACCTCATTCAATAGCGAGCAGCAGGAAGATATCGAGTCATTGATCACCGAAGAAAAATCGCTCCCGGCGTACAGAGGTAAGCGGGCCGGCTGGGACGCTATTGGGAAAATTGCGTCCTACAGCAATGCCATCAATGACCATAAGAAGGATATCCTTAATCATTTCACCGATGTAAGCTGTCGCGTGGTTGTCGATTGCGGCTCAGGCGCAGGGGCGACCATCACACCATATGTGCTTAGAGAGATGGGATGCGATGTCATTACACTGAATGCGCAGCCCGATGGATTTTTCCCAGCAAGAGATCCAGAGCCTATAGAAAGCAACTTGAACCTCCTGATTGAAGCTGTGCGAAGCTTCCGCGCCGATATCGGTATAGCCCACGACGGTGACGCTGATCGTATGATGGCAGTAGACCGAGGTGGCAGGTATATAGCTGGTGATGAAATGCTCGCGTTGTTCGGTGTGAACGAGGCAAAAAAGATTGCAGTGTATCCTGTCGACGTTTCGCAGATGGTTGATGACGTCCTAACCTGCGCGATTCATCGAACACGCGTAGGCGACGTGTACGTCGCGGAAGAAGTCAAACGTGCAGGGGCGGACTTCGGTGGCGAAAGTAGTGGTAGCTGGATTTTTCCCCACATTTCCTATACTCCGGACGGCATCTATGCAGCGGCACTGATCGTATCAATTGCTAGTCAGCAATCGATCTCCGACGTGATTGCACAGTTTCCCAAGTATCACATTTTGCGAGGGTCAGTTGCTTACAGCAGTGAAAACGATCCAATAGCTGCGATTACTCAAGAATTGCGTTCTCTCGACTATGTTGAGATGACGACCGTTGACGGCGTAAGGCTTGATTTTGAAGACGGTTGGATACTAGTGAGAAGATCAGGAACAGAACCAAAGATAAGAATTACTGCGGAGGCAAGAGACGCAGCGATGACAAAAAGGCTTTATGAAAAAGCGTCGGCAATAGTGAAGAGGTACATCTAATGTTAGCGGTCGTACTTGGTGCCGGCGAAGGCACACGGATGCGCCCACTGACCTATAACCAGCCCAAAGTCATGCTCCCGGTGCTGGGCACGCCCATACTCGAACGCATAGTTAGCTCATGTGTCGAAGCAGGCATTTTGCGCGTAATAATCGTAACCGGTTACCTCGAGGAAGCTATTCGCTCACACTTCGATAAAGCGGACCTCGGAGCCCAGATTGAGTACGTCAGACAAGAACAGCAATGCGGGACGGCCGATGCAATTAACCAAGTTAGGGATCTCGTGGATGAGCGCTTTCTCGCGCTCAATGGCGATAGCTTGGTAAGCTCACTCACGTTGAAGCTCCTCGCACAGACAGCGCCAGACCGAGTAGTCCACATCGCGGCGAAGAGAGTGAAAGAACCGAGCAACTACGGCATACTTGAAGTCATTGACGACGCTGTGGTTCGAATAACGGAAAAACCCGATGAGCCCCGCTCGGATTTGGCAAACCTCGGTATTTACGCCTTTGAGCCGGAAATCTTCGAATATATAGCTGAGACGCGGAAGTCGGCAAGGGGCGAGTACGAGATCACTGACGCTATACAATTGCTGATCGATCAGGGCTACCGCGTTGGGTTCACGAAGGTTGAGGAGCCGTGGATCGACATAGGAAGGCCCTGGGACTTGTTGAGCGCAAATGAGCTTCTGATGCAGACGCTCGAGAGCGCGAACGAAGGGGTCGTCGAGCCTCTTACGACCTTAAAAGGTGTTGTGCGAATCGGGCGTGGCTCGGTTGTAAAAAATGGCGCGTACATTACCGGGCCGGTCATAATCGGCAAAGGATGTGAAATCGGGCCCAACTGCCTCTTACGCGCAGGTGCCTGCATAGGGAATCGAGTCAAGATCGGCAACGCCGTCGAAGTGAAAAACTCAATCATAATGGATGAAAGCAAAATCGGACACTTGTCGTACGTCGGGGACAGCATCATCGGCATGCGTTGTAATTTCGGTGCCGGTACTACAGTCGCCAATCTGCGCTTTGATGAGAAGCGTATTAAACTCGGTGGCGCGGACACCGGTAGGCGGAAACTTGGTGTCATCATGGGTGACGACGTGCGCACAGGCATCAACAGCATGATAAACGTCGGCACGTCGATTGGTCCCGGATCGACGCTCGGCGTGGGTGCAGTAGCTGCCGGAGTTTATCCTCCAGGCTCGAGAATCGAATCGAAATCTGCGACGCTGCAATGAAGCGGATCGCTTGATTTTAGATGATAAGCTATTTAGGCGATGGTGCTCGTAAGCTCAGAGGAGACGAGACATGCGTATTGCGGTTTTTATTGGGACGCGAGCGGAGCTAATAGGAATGGCCTCTTTCCTCAAGGAGGTCGACAAGAACCCCGATACGGAACTCGTTTTCACCCATACTGGGCAACATTTTGACCGCGAAATGTATGAGAACTTGCTTAGAGATTTGGGTCTTCGAGACCCTGATTATGGCCTGTCGCTTGGCAACATGAGCTATAATAAGCAGATCTCCGGCATGATCAATCAGATCGATGATATATTGGAGACAGCGCGGCCTGACTTTGTGTTTGTTCAAGGCAACGTAATCTCATCTTTTAGCGCAGCCATTGCATCGTCGATGAATTTTATTCCGGTCGGCCACATCGAATCGGGCTATCGGTCGTTGCGGGACTTGCACAGCGATGTAAGAAGGAAAGTCATCGAAATGTGCTCGACGCTGTTTTTTCCTGTGTGCAGTACGGCCCACCTAAACCTGCTTGAAGAGTGCTACGATCCTGATTGCGTCCACTACTTAGGTGATCCTCTCGTCGACGCGCTTTTGGACTACAAGCCGACGGCGCAAAAAGCGGATTCTATCGATGCGCTTTGTGAAGACGACCGACCGATTGTGGCAGTAGCGGTTAGGCTGCCGTGGAACATAGGAAGCCCTGAGGCGCTCGGCAGAATCACGAAAGCGGCGACTAGTCTCGATGAATACAACGTTGTCATGCTCTTGCACCCAAATACTAGGAGACATCTCGTCAAATTCGGCCTAATGGAAAAATTGCAATCGTGCGAGAATGTCCACCTTATCGATCCATTAGCCTACACTGGTTTCATAAAACTGATGATGGACTCTCATGTGTTAGTCACCGATTCCGGGGGCCCTCAGAAAGAAAGCGCCATTTTGGAAACGCCGTGCATCACGCTGTCCGATAGCACCTATTACATTGAGACCGTTGAAAATGGGTGGAATAGGTTACTAGGCAACAGCCCGCACCCGGATGTCTTGACTGAAGCCGTAAGGGCTACGGCGCAGGGAAAGAAAATAAGCGACCCCCTTAACGACGGCAAATCATCGCAGCGAATAATCTCCAAAGTCGTTCAGCTGTTCGAAGAAGGGCGTCTCACGATCTCTCCGCAAGTGTCAAAAACGAGCTTCTATGCTCACCTAACAGTTTTTTCGGAAGGGTTCATGGGCATGCGAACACGCGCCACCTCTCACGCTGGCGGGACGATTCAAGCGATGTTTGACCAAACAGGGGAAATAACGTTCGATCCGGCGCAAGCTCAGATTGTCCGTACTTTCGGGCCAGTACGAAACACAAAAGAAACCTGAAGAGTAAGGCTATGGATGATTGACAGCTATACCTTCTTTTTGCTTGTAGTCTCGGTTCTGCTTTCATTTGTAGTCACGTTTGTTGTGACGCCGCCGCTTATCAAGAGAATGAAATCTGCCGGGGTGTTTGGCGTTGACGTTCACAAAGTGGAAAAGCCTGAGATCTCTGAGATGGGTGGCTTTGCTATCTACGCAGGGTTCGCCACGTCCGTGATCTTCGCAGCTTTTTTGGGGCTCAATTTAATGGTAATATTGTGTTCACTGCTTGTGGTAACCATATCAGCTATGGTAGGGGCCTTAGATGACGTGATGCACCTTGGCGCCAAAGAAAAGCCGCTCCTCGGCTATTTCGCTGGCATTGCGCTCATATTGACTGCGGGGAGCGACCCCTATCTTCTCGTGCCTTTGTTAGGTACGTTTTGGCTTGGACTCGCGTGGATCCCTATTGTGCCTTTTGCCGTCACAGCTGGGGCCAATGCAGTTAACACCTTTGCTGGATTCAATGGGATGGAGATAGGTTGCGGTGCCATAGTGACGTTTGCATTAATAATCGTTGGAATGGTGCTGATATCGCCGACGGGAGGCGTCGCGGGACTTTTGATATTGGCGGCGCTATTGGGGGCACTCCTTGGGTTTTTTCCGTATAATAGGTATCCTGCCCGCATATTTACGGGCGATATAGGAACGCTCTGCATCGGTAGCGCTATCGCCGTTGGCGCTATAGCGCTAAAAATCGAATTATTTGCGGTCATCGCGGCTTTGCCTTATATCGTCAACTATGGCATGGTATTGCTCTCTGTTGGAAAGGTAACCGAGAGCCACTTGTTTACGGCCACGCAGGTAACGAATGAAGGGTACTTAATCCCCTCAAAGTCATATTCCGTTCGAAAGAACTTGTCCGATTACATCTTGAGCAGGACATCAATGAAAGAACAGGGACTAGTGAAAACGCTTTGGACTTTGTGCATAATATCCGGCGCAGTAAGCATTTTGTTAGCGGTCTTGTCGGCTCGTTGAGGCGTATCGTTCGTGGCGACAGACCCGAAAAACGGCTAGAGCTGCCGGCGACGGTGCGCAAAGGCCAACAACCTTGTCTGGCCGCAAGGATGCGGTCGTCTGTGGCCGCCTGATCACGAGACTCACGGAATTGGCTGTGGAAGCAGCTAGTTTGTCTAATCTAAGCTGCCGGCTTTACACCAGCTGTTGTGAATTGATGCTAACTGCGTCTATCGGAGATATGTATTTCGCATCAAGAGTTCCGTTGGATGGGGGATCCATCCACAGACTTACATACAGGGTGCTTGTTGACCCCAGAGTGGGTAGAAAGTGTAACGGGCTAGAGCTGCCGCTTGTTGTAAAATCGATCGGCACTGCCTTAGTCTCTCCGACATTTAACGTCACCGGCTTGTACTGGTCTTGCCAAGCGATGTGCAAGCTCATCGGATCGCTGGCGTAATTCGTTACATAAACAACTACTGAGTCGCCGTTCACTTCGACGTTGCTGATCGACGCGTATTGTGTCGGCGTCTGGGCGAGCGCGTTTTGGTTCATTTGGTAAATCACTACACCGTTAAACTGCTGTACTGCTGTCATAACCGTGGGATCTGGAACGAAGTTCGCTAATGGAAATCCCCAGACGCTGTTCGAGTAATTTGCTTTGACCGGATCATAAACGAAGTAGTCTATACCCATCTTTTTTGCGATGAGTAGCTTTGTGGCGGAATCTGTGGAACCGTTCATGAAATTGGAGAGGTCTGTAAGCTGCGACAACTGATGGGTGACAACGTAGGAGTTTTCGGAGTCGGTTGATATCGCAGCTCGGGCATTGGTGAAAGTGCTTATGTATTGCATGAAAGTCGGATCTGACAATACTGTGTCATTGGATGTTGTGCGCTGGTTAAGCCATTTCAGTGCGCTCGTTTCGCCATCGGTGAGTTTTGGTTGCTCTGCGTTTACGGCAAGGGCGCTGGCTGCGGCAATATGAAATACAGGTGATAACACGGAAATAACCACAAAAGCGATGATAAGCAACGAGCGCATTGCCCGATTGTCTCGCCTCCGTCGCAAGCCTTGAACGCGCGGGTGCGGTTCATATGCGAGCCGAAAAACAAGAATTGCAGCGAGTATTGAAAGCGGGAGCACGAGATAGAGTATCGACTGCACCCCTCCTTGATTTAGTAGAACGTGCGGTACGACGCGTTGAACAAGATAGGGCATGTGCGGGACCGCTACTCCCAAAACACCGATTAGCGCGGGTACCAATGCCACGAGGAGCCAGCTTGAAACAAGCATGTTTCGCAGGTTTGTCTCCGCTCGGTCCCAGAGGGTTGTTTTGTAAACCAGAATACTCAGAATCGGGATGAGGCCAAGACTTGAAACCATGAAAGCTATCGAGAACGCCGTTTGAGCCGAAAACACAAGGGAAACCGCAATTACTCCGGCCATCGCGACTAAAACCAAAATTATGATCAAATTAAGGGCATTTTTTGTCGCGTGGCCAATTACGGCGAACAGTCTGTCACGGCGTCTGTACGGTGACCTTTGATCGGTGCTCCCGCTAAAAAGCACGCCGACGGCTGCGAGCCCCAGCATGCCTGCCGACACTGTCAAGATCTGTGGAATGCTCCACGGTAGAGTTTGGTAGTGGAGATACATGGACAGCCACCAAGGAGCGCTAATTATGACTGGTAGCAGGATCATTGCACTTATCTGCTTCAAATGCATCCGAGTGCCAAGATTAATCAGCACGTAGAGTGCGATGAAGATGATGAAAATGTAATAAAACGTCGTGGTAGAAAGCCTGTGCGTAAAAATAAGCGTTGTCACGGTAAGAGCGCCTAGAAATGTATATTTTGATGTCAGGATAGATTTACCTGCATCGTCCTTGATTGCCGTGTAGAGGTAGTAGGTCGCAAGCATCATCAGTATCAGCCCGAAGCTTGACGCAACGATGTATTGCGGCCCCAAAATTGCCGGGTTTGAGCTAAACGTTGCCGAAAAAAACGATGCCATGGCGGCTATTCGCGTGTCGCCTGTGATCTTCTTTACTACGACAAAAGTGGTGAGAATGAAGGCTACCAGTATGAACGCGGAAAACCCCTGCAGCAGAGTGAGCAGATCATTGTTCATGCTAATATTCACTCCACCGAGTAAAGCGACTGCGCTAAATATGATTGGGAGGCCAGGCGGGTTAATGTTATACCAGACGTCACCAGGGGCGGCGTTCGGATCATTTGGGTTTAACACGCCGGTTTGTTGAACGTTTTTTGCTAAAGCGATGTTCGTCGAGGTGTCGTGATCAATCAAACCGGAGCCGTAGTTCCAGTATCCAACGGACCCTATGGTGATAAGCAGCAGTGCGAGGGTCGTGAGCAAGATGCCCACTGACACTTTCTTGCCCAGCTCTCTCGAACGCGTGCTCTCAACCTTGTGACTGTGCTGCGCCGATGGCGGCTGAGGTGATCCTAATCTAGAATACCCTTGCTTTTGCTCGTATCGCTCTCGCATTAGACGTGGACTACCTCAAACCGTATAATAATAAACCCTGTTTATAGAATCGCTATGCCCCCATCACTTATAGTTTTTGGTCTCCGTTTCCTATCACGCAAAGCTTGAACGAGCTTAGAAGACGGCACCGCAGGAGATCTCAGCGGAGACCATTCCGGTAGACATTGCGAGCATTCAGCTTAGGATAGGTGCAAGCGTTACCATTGTCGAAGCAATGCAACTGTGGCGAAAACCACTCCCAGCTAACAATTTTTTGCGCCCTCACACGCAGTGACCAATTTGCCCCCCGATTTGTTATAAACAAACAGCCCTCAACAGGCCTCGAGCGCAAGCAACAATAGCCGAATCTCTTCAACCCTACAAATGCACAAGAAGACAACGCCACTTACGTAAGATAGCAAAAACCAGGCCAAACATATTGGAACGCCGAAGTAAGCTAGATATCTCCCAACCCGGGGTCGCAAACCTCAGTCAAGAGAGCAAAAGCGAGGGTAAAATGCCATAGAAAGGCCGGTTACGAGCGGCACAATCAGGAAAATACTTGACCGATAGTGTGCGCCAAATACCCCGACGGCGTAACCGACGCAAGTCACGCGATAGTGTTGGCCATTGTGGGTCAAACAATTCAGGCCGCTCTTGTTAAATATACTTTTGTTGGCCCATCTAAAAGATTATTAACGTTTACTCTGCTATGATCAATCGGATGCCTCAAGAAAGGTGTAGAATCCTGTTTGTAACTTCGTTCGATGTTCGACTGATTGATAGCGTGAAAACAGACGGAAGCACAATTCGTCTGCTCAAAGATTTCTTGCTGAGATACGAGGATCTGTGCGATCTATTCTTGTTTACAGGGGACACAAGCAAATTTGATTTGGCCCCCGCCATTGAGCACATTCCGTGTGCCTTGTTCAAGAAATTCGGTCTTTGGCACTTTTCATATGCCGCCGTAAGCACATTCAGAATCGCCAGGCGATTGAAAGGAAATGCGCTGGTCCGGGGCATTTCTGCTGCGTGTCCGGGAGCAATAGTCGCAGCAAAAGCAAAAAAGAAGCCTTCACTCGTTTTTTATGAATACAATTGGGCGGATCAAGTCACGCACGTGAACAAAGGCAGAATTCTTGGAACAGTTGCAAGACTTATCGAGAACTATGTCATAAGAAACGCCGATGTTTTGGTCACGCGAAACCAATCTCTTGAGACGGAGCTTCGCGACAGAGGCGCTAAGAGGGTGGAGATCATACCCTTGACGTTCGATGAAGACATTTTTAAACCCGGAATTGATGTCACTGAGCTCAAAAAGACTTACAGCGTCCGAGATGAAAAGATAC
Source organism: Halobacteriota archaeon (assembly GCA_050011655.1). Classification (GTDB taxonomy): domain Archaea; phylum Halobacteriota; class Bog-38; order Methanoflorentales; family Methanoflorentaceae; genus Methanoflorens. The sequence goes on from JBEKIR010000003.1 coordinate 29,497, forward strand.
TCATGTATATTGGAAGATTGCATGCAGTCAAACGGCTTGACCTCCTTCTAAAGGCAGCCGCACAGCTTACTGAGAACTTCAAGCTGTTTATAGTCGGTTCGGGAGCTCTGGAAAATGAGCTCAAGGACACGACAAAGTCCCTTGGTATTGTGGACAAAGTGATTTTCACAGGCGCAGTGCAATATTCCGATGTGCCGAAATTCATGAATATGGCAGACTTGATCGTGATGACGAGTTCAACGGAAGGGCAGCCGAGGGTTCTGATAGAGGCAATGTCTTGCGGGACGCCGGCAGTTGGAACGAACGTATTCGGAATTAGAGATACTGTAGATGACGGGGTCACTGGGTATCTCGCCTCTGACGATCCTGATGACATCGCAAGAAAAATCTCAGAAGCTTTGGCAAACGATACGTTTCCACAAATGTGCAGGTCAGTCGCACTTGAGAAATACTCGAACGACGCCTGTGGATTGAAAGAAAAGGCGCTATGCAAAGAGCTTTTGGCTCTCGACAGCAACTAACTTTTAACCTACTCTGCCTCCCTTGCTGGGCCAGTTCTCGCACTGTTCTTGATCGTTTCTCTGAGTCAGCGCACTCACAAAGCCGAATTCACTGCCAGGATGCGGTAATTTACCTTATAACCTCAACTAAATCTTGATTAGGCTAGGATTTGATCTTAGCTGAGAAAAGGTGCGGTTAGGAGACTAGGTGCGGAGCGAGCGTTTCGCTGCGAATGGCCTAGATATGACAGGCTGGGGTCCGAATGAAAGAAAAGGTTAACAAGAATGTAGAATGAATGAAAGCTGTTCCTCACACTGATTTGTAGCAGACCATGGGAACGAACGCGTTTTACCATCATAAGACCGTATTGATGACCAGCGGCGCCGGATCAATCGGATCACAACTCGTTCGCACGCTGTTGGATTCCAATCCCTGCGCCGTGACCCTGACCGACAACAACGAGGGCGCGCTACATGATCTCGAGCAAGATCTCAGGTCTAGCAAAGTGTATACATTTGTCGCTGACGTGAAGGACAAAGACAGCATGGAACCGCTTTTTGACGGCGTTGATTTTGTTTTCCACCTCGCAGGGCTCAAGAACGTTTCAATGTGCGAATATAACCCCCTGTGAAGCTATTAAAACGAATATCGCTGGGACTCACAACTTGGTCGATCGATGTTTGCGCCAGAACGTCGGAAAAGTGATATTTACGAGCACAGGCAAAGCCGTCAAGCCGACGACTGTATATGGTGCCACCAAGCTCCTCGCGGAGCGCTTGCTCACTCTCGCTAACAGCGAGCACGGGAGCCCGGGAACGATATCGCAAGTGTAAGATTTGGCAACGTAGTGGGCTCTCGCGGCTCCGTTTTTCCTTTGTTTCGCAAACGGCGGCCCGGTCACCCTCACCGACGAGGAAATGGTGCGGCCTAACATCATCATGCCGAATGCGCTTAGGTTAATTATGAACGTGGGAGAGCTTGCACGAGGCGGAGAAACGTTTACCCTCAAGATGAAAGTGATGAGAATCGCGGAAGTTGCTGAGGTCATGATTCGAGAGCTAGCGCCAGCATGTGGGTACAAACCGGAAGAAATTGAGATTCAGCTGATCGTTGTTAGGCCAGGCGAAAAAATACGAGAGAAGCTGATGACCGAGAGTGAACAGAGGAGAGCTAACGAAACCGAAGACACGTTAGTCGTGGCGCCAGAGATGAAAGAACTGTCGCACGTCCAAGAATATTACAGCGACTTATTACTCCGAAAAGAGATAAAAACGTACAAGCATCGAAATCCGGTTTTTGTCACAAGCGCAGAGATAAAGGGAATATTAAACTGCTTGGGCTATCTGTAGTTACAGGGTAGCAAAAAAAAAAACGCCTGACGCGATATATGGGCAGCTGCAGCAAGGCGAGCGCTACGATGCCCGTCGCTTAAAAAACGCCCAGAACAAAATTCATCTTGGCCCGCCTGTGCTGCGGTAGACGCGTCCGCTTCTGTTCTGCGGCTTTTTTTTGGCGGGCCGCACTTCAATCTCTTTCGCGGAATATGCTCAAGCCGTCCAGATTGACCTCAGCATTCAGACGACGCCCTCTCGGTGCCGTGATGGGATCTCTTGTCGTAAGCACCTGGGATCGTCCGCTGTGAGCGGATATTCATCAATGCGCCGGCTCTTGGGTTTCGAGGACCAGCTCGTCTGGAAGTTCGATGCGCTGATCTAGTTCGCGCTCAAACATCTTGGTCAAAACGGCTTTCAGGTGCTTTCGAGGAATGTTTCCGGTGTTTTTTAAACTGCACTTCTCCAAGTACTCCTCGTAAGTGCAGATGAATCGTGCCGGATTGCCCGCATAGACAGTGTTCGGCGGCACGTCTTTTGTGACGACCGATCCCGCCCCTACCACGCTACTCGAACCGATGACTACGCCGGGCATTATAATCGCGTTAACGCCGATGAAAGAGTTATCCCGAATAATTATGGGGCCGAACTTGCTGCCTTCGAAGTCCGCGTTCTGCTCAAGCACCCATTTGGCTCCGTCGTGAGTCATAAAGGTAACGCCGTACGTAATCTTGCAGTTATTTCCGATCGAAATCAAGTACGGTTCGGTGCTTAAATTGCAGTAGTAGAGTTGACAGTTGCTACCTATGCGTACTCCTAATCTTCGGGCTAGGCGGACGCGGGCGTTCCCTGTGCTTATCCTGAATAAAACGATGTTCAGTCTGTAAGCGATTTTTTCCAGCCAGTTCATTACGATTGCTTGTTGATTTGATACGTTTCTGCTTGCCGAACCGATAGTCGCTCGTTACGCAATTTATATTTTATCCAGCTCTTTAAGCTTGCGATCTTCGCTCAAACTCAGCCGAGCAAAAGCGAGGTGACAGACGACAGTTATTATTATTAGGTTAATATATTGCACCACAACCTTGTGTCATGTTCAAAGCAATTTCTGTCGAAAGGCGAAGCAGAGTTATCCACGATTTTCCTTACGGTGTCGAGCGGAGGCGATGTCCACACGCAGGTATCGTAAATATCACGAAGAGCGGGCACTGCGTTTTTGATTGCGCATATTGCTATGCGAAGAGCTACCCGTGGTCCGCGAACGGACGTCTCATCGAGGTGTACGAAAATACGCCTGAGCTGCTTGATAGCGAGTTAAGAACGATTCGCACGTGTCCGCCTCTTTATTTTTGCGCTGTGACAGATCCATTTCAACCGCTTAATCTTGTGTGGAAAACTTCGCTCGACGCGATGGGTATCGCCGCGGACCATGGCGTCTTTTTTACTATCGTCACTAAATCGGACCTCGTTTTGAAAATCCTTGAAACTCGCTGGGCAGATTATGAAAGATTTCGCGTATCCTTCACGTGTGAGAGTCTCAACCGTAACAAGCTCAGCGCGATCAGCAATGCGCCAGACGTCTTTCGCAGGCTGAGGGCCATCGAAAAGCTTGTGAGCGCGGGCGTCAACGTCTCAGTGAGAGTTGATCCGATAATCTCTGGGCTGACTGACGATTACGGTGAGTTGGATGAACTGTTTCAGACATTGAGCTCGATGGACGTTTGCCATATTACCACGTCAACGGGCAGTTTCAATTCGCGGGCGTTTCGGAAATTACTCGTTGGGATCGAGGAGGGGGGCTACGCGGAGTCAGCTGCACTAGTCCGGACTCGCTATGTCTTTAATGGAAAAAAGCACACGCTAAGCCCGAAAGACCGACTCACGCTCTACAAATATCTCGCGTCGCTTTGTGATCATTATGACATGTCTCTCTCCCTTTGCCAAGAACCGCTGGATCTCATACCTGGTGACGTGACACGGTGCCGCACTCTCGGAGAGTTGGCTATGCGAGATCGGTCGGGGCGTTTCGTTCCAGTTTGCGGTTCTGACTGCGTGAACGCGTGTCCAAACGCAGAATATCCGCCGTGTAAGAATGAGAAGCTCCGTTCGGAATATCCATTCAAATGGCGGACGCTAATGTAGGGCCGTTCTTTAGACGTCTTTGCCGCGCCGTTTTATGCGCTGGCTGACCAACGATGCTTTTAAGTATTAGTCGTACGGAATAAAACCTGAACCTTTTTCGTTTATGATATGATTGCGTTAGTTACAGGTGGCTACGGGTTTATAGGAAACCAGATTGCCGAGCTAATCTCTGCCGAATACGAGGAAGTGCGCATACTTGACAATCTAAGCAACGCAGCGCGGGTAGTTCGATTGCCAAACGTGCGCCTAATCAAGACGGATGTTAGAGATAACGGCGCGACGAACGAGGCATTTGATGATGTTGACGTAGTTTTCCACACCGCCGCTCAGGTCGACGTAGTCGCAAGCACCAGAGAGCCATTCGTCGATATGGATAACAACGTGAAGGGTACTTTATCAGTCTGTGAGGCTGCTCGAAGAAATGATGTGTCTAAGCTTGTTTATTCATCGAGCGCTGCCGTCTATGGAAATGCTGATTTTTTTCCCATAGATGAGGCGCAGCCGATACGTCCCATGTCTCCCTATGCCGTGAGCAAGTATTGCGGCGAACTCTACATGGCTTCCTATCATAATTTGTATGGCCTCAGCACGCTGTCTTTGCGATACTTCAACGTTTATGGCCCTTATCAACGTCCGGAAAACTCGTACTCTGGCGTGATTAGTGCATTCTTCTATAATGCAACAAGAAACGCGCCTTTGCAAATATACGGCGACGGGAACCAGACCCGGGACTTCGTGTACGTAACAGACGTGGCGCATGCGAATTTGCTGGCGGCAAGTAGCGATGCAGCAAATTCAGTGGTGAACATAGGAAGCGGGCGCGAGACGTCCATAAATGAACTAGCAGTGATGATCAAGAAAATGGCTCTTTCTGATTCGAGCATCGTGCATGGCGCGCCGCGTATCAGCGACGGCAGGAGATCACTGGCGGATATTAGAAACGCAAAGCGAATCATCAACTACGAGCCAAAAATCCGTATAAGTGGGGGCCTCGCAAAGCTCAGCCAGTTCTTTGGCGATACGCGCTGATAATTCTATCTCACCTTGATCAGCGTAGGCAAAGAGCCCCAGGTTCCCGTTTCGAATCATATTCGGATCGCAAAGAGAAGATAATAAAGAACGATTTCGAACTTAGTGCAAATTGTTCTCGCGTTCGGTGCCGTGATCGTCGTCCTGGCTTCGGTATTTCGCTCGCGTATTTGCCAGATTAGATCAGGTGGCGGTAACCCGAGCGATTAACGAGGTCGATCGGCTTGTGTATTGCCATGGTGGTTGCAATCGGGCTTTTTTAAGGTCATCCTTCCATCCTGATAAATGACATCGGCGGAACCACGGCTTATTCGTTATTTGCTGCGCTCGTCTTCGTCACAATCTTCTTGCGATAATATGCGGCTTTTAGCAGCGCGTAGGAGTCAAGACAAACGAAAGACAGTCAAGTCAAAAGGCGGAGCTAGCCACAAACTCTTTCTTCGTTTAAACAATCGGTCATAAGGTCAGCTTTGCCAGATCGAACGCTTCAGCTTTACTGTGATTATGAGTCGCTAGCATTCCGGCCTGAAAAGCACGATACTGTGCGAGACCAGCTATCGCTTCTGTTCGCACGTAGTACTTGTCATTCTGCGTTTCGTGAAGCTTTAACGCTTCGAGCTTGATGTTGAAGAAATTCGTAATGTTGACAAAAACTCGTGGAGTAAACTCGAGTGACACGCTGGGAGACTCATAGAGGAAAATATCATCCACGTGCCTATACAACGTCATAGTCGCAAGGGCGGCATTTCGATGATCTTGGTGATTGTCGTGCGAACTGTGCGTATATATTCTATCGGGCTGTAATGCATCTACCTTTGCTTGAATAAGCTCGATTGTTTGGTAGTCAGTTGTGATCATCCGATCCTTGAGATCTTCAATAGTGATACTGTCCGCGCCGAGGACCTGTGCGGCTTTCTTACACTCACTGATTCTTTTGTCACTTGGCCCCCCTGCTTCGCCCTTGGAGAGCACAAGAAGGTGTACGTCGTCGCCTTTGTGTTTGTGATAGGCTAACGTCGCGTAGCAGCCTAGCTCGCAATCATCTGGATGAGCGCCGATCGCTAGAATTACTTTACCCAAATAAATCACCAGTGCATAGTTGTTTTGTCGAGTTGAACAATGCGTCCATCGACGTATTCGTGCGCAACGGCACGTCTGCGTTGAAACTTATATTTGCTTCCAGTGCGTACGACCATTGGGCACAGGTCGATCGAATCCCTATGTTAGTTGCATGATCAATGACGGAGGGAATGACGTTGAGCGTCTTCGCCGTATTGCCCGCGATCGAGCGATCTCTTGCGATCTGGTTTCGTTCAAATCGTGTTCTCAACTCATTTTGCATGCTTATAATCGTAGCTATTTTCTCTTTAAAGCCTTCAAGTTTCCTATTTGCGACCGCACTTTTCAAGTTGTCAAGTGCGCAGATGACGCCGTCGATGTCTCCGAGAATATCGTCCAGCTCGCCCTGCACGATCTCCACGTCGCACTTCTCGTCCTTCGCCAGATTGTATTGAGATCGCACCCTCAGTAGCTCGAGAATTGCGTCAAGCTGTCCAACCCCCCCGTACATATCTTTCGGCCTCCATATCGAGACGACAGGGAATCGCATCCCAAGCGCTCCAGCGATCTTTTCAGCTCTGCCCAGATATTCGGCGCCTCCATGGCCGCCGACGTAGAACGAAACGCCTATGCCGCTAAAAGCGATAAGCATCGCCTCTGCTCGGAGCGACACGTTGGGCAACATCTGTCCCAGGGCTGAGCGCAGATCCCCTGGAAACTCTATAGTTGTGGTGCACGCGCGACACTTCGCCACGAGCGCATGATCGGGCGCCCCCCTCATCTCTACGTCAGCTTTTCCACCGCACGGGCAATGATACCAAACAGGGATGGGTGGCTTCGCACTTGGGTTCTTCTGCCCCTCGGCCATTAATCTAGCGTACTGGGCGTAGTTTTCCAACAGAAAAGCGATCTCATCACTGAACACCTGTTGGCATTGGGAAAACCGCGCGAAAGCGGTTGTATACCCACACTCCTCAATGAGGTACGCGAAAAAGAATGCGTTAAAATCAGCCGCGTTCGTGCTTCTTTCATATGCCCGATCGATAACGTCAGATACGGCGCGCGTGTGGAGGTCGACGTCCGGAACCGGCAGCTTCAAACGCTTCGCGTGCTTCATCACCGAATCGAACGACTCGCTCGCCCAGCGTTCGATGTCGCTTTTTAGCTTTGCCACTTCGACGCCGTCAGGTTTAGGAACGGCGCACATGAGCTTGTTGTGGTACGTCGAACCGACTGATAAGTGGAGGGTGAGCGTGCCGTTTCTGTTTCTAACGCTGGGGAGCTGCGCTTCTCGGAACCACCGCTCATTAGCGAAGTCCTGATCGGCAAAACAAAAGAGCTCAACGATGGGGCAGTCAAGTCTCTCGCGCAACTGCTCGGCCACCGCGTGGACGAGCACGGCCTTGCGCACAACCCCACTGTACGGCAGGAAGTTTGGCTGATGGGCAGACATCAAAACAATTCCTTCATAATCTGCTTGAAGCGGGATCCGAGCTTCGCTATGAAACGCTCTGACGTGTTCAGTAAACGCTTTGCGCTTGCCTCGCATCGCGTGGTCGGGGTAAATAGCGTTACCTGCAACAACTCGCGTCAGTTCCTGGAGATTCTTGCTTTGATCCCCCTTCATGAATCACCTAAAAACATGACCGCAACAAGCGTTGGAACGGAAATCCAACACTGACGTTTCAATCAGCATGATAAGCAACGCCTATATAGTTATTTTCCGTATAGATGTGCGAAGTGATACAGTGAAAGCCATTGTCCTAGCTGCAGGCGAAGGAACGCGATTAAGGCCATTTACACTGACTCAACCGAAAGCAATGGTACCGGTGGCTAACCGGCCTATTCTTGAATATGTGATCGATTCTCTGGCAGGGTGCGGTGTCACTGACATCAGTTTGGTAGTCGGCTACAAAAAAGAAAAAGTAATGAACTATTTTGAGGGCGGCAAGAAATTCGGCGTTAAAATAGATTACGTCGAGCAGCCACAGCAGCTCGGAACTGCTCACGCTATAAAGCTGGCCGAAGATTCAATCGAGGAAAACTTCCTAGTTCTAAATGGCGACAATCTCACAAGCCCCCAAGCCATAGAAGAAGTCTTGAGCAACGCATCCGGCGACGTGACGCTCCTTCTCACCGTGAAAGAAAACGTTAAGGGCTATGGAGTCGTCACGACTGAAGGCAACCGCGTCACTCAAATAGTCGAAAAGCCCGGGACGGATATTAGCCACTACATCAATACGGGCATCTACGTTTTTGCTCCTGCTGCCTTCAATGAGATACCGTATACAAAGATATCTCCTAGGGGTGAATACGAGATAACGGATACTATTCAGAGGATGATCGAGAAGCAGTACGATGTCAAAGGCGTCCACACTACCTCAATGTGGATCGATGCCAGTTACCCCTGGGATTTGCTTAACGCAAACGCGGCAGTGCTTGCTTCTATAAAAGAGGCGCCTGCCCACCAAAACGGCCAAATCGAGGACGACGCGAAAGTAAGGGGGGATGTCATCGTCGGGGAAAACTCGGTAATACGGTCTGGGTCTTATGTGCTCGGTCCGGTCGTCATAGGCAGAGACGCTGAGATAGGACCTAACGTGACTATACTCCCGTCGACGAGCATCGGAAATGGCGTTACCATCGACTCGTTTACCGAGGTGCGAAATTCTTTGGTTATGAACGACGTGCGACTAGGCTCTCACTCTCTCGTCGCAAATTCTATCATTGGAAAGAATACAATGATCGGTTCTCATTTCATCGCAGAGCAAACAAAGCTTGCTATGCCATTTCTTGACGGAGAGCTGCACCACGTAATGAATCTAGGTGCGATAATCGGTGAGAATTGTCGTTTCGGGCACGGGATACTTGTTGAAGCCGGAAAAATCATTGGTGTGCATTGCACCGTGGAATCCGCCACGACGATAAGAAAGAACGTCGATAACTATAGCAACATCGTTTGAGGCACGCTGCGGGCACAGGCACAGATTACTTTCTTGAATGCGCGCGCCAACAGCAAAAGGCGCTTGTCCCTCACGACGTGTCGTAATACGTTGAAACTCCAAGCCAAGAAAGTGCGAATGCGTGACGTTGCGATCGATTTTAAAGAAGCTCGTAGACCCGATGTTTTTTGATTTAATTGCCACGGAAGCTTTTATATAGAAGTGCAAACATATAAAAAAGTAGTCTTTTCTTTGAGGAGGTATCGCTGATTCAACAAGATGACGACCAGGAGCTTGTCGAGGTCGAAATTCCCCCTGAGGAAGCAGCTATTTTGGAGGAGCTTGACAACGTCAAAGAACAGAATGAGGAATACCTTTCGCGCCTGCAAAGGCTTCAAGCTGATTTTGAAAACTTCAAGCGGCGAACTAAAATCCAAAGCAAGGATCTCGCTAAGTATGCGTCCGTCGATCTGATTAGGGAGTTACTCGATATCTCTGATAATCTCGAGCGAGCTGCTCTGGCACCAAGGGCTGAGGGAGTCCAAGGTGTCTACGAAGGAATCGAACTCATACACAAGCAGCTGTGCGATATCTTGAGTAGGAACGGAGTCACGAGGATAGAATCGATTGGAGAGCTGTTTGATCCACACGTGCACGAAGCAATTATGACTGAAGTGGATACTAACCTGCCAGATAACGTGATAACTGAGGAGATTCAAAAGGGCTATAAGCTTCATGAAAAGGTGATTCGGCCTTCCAAAGTGAAGGTTAACAAAAGCACAAATAAGGTGGACAGATGAGCAAGGTAATAGGCATAGATTTAGGAACGACTAACTCTGTCGTCGCAGTCATGGAAGGAGGAGAACCAGTAGTAATCCCAAACGCAGAAGGAAATCGAACGACGCCCTCCGTAGTAGCTTTCGTGAAGAATGAACGAGTTGTAGGCGAGATTGCAAAAAGGCAGGCGATTACTAATCCAGATCACACAATTTCGTCTATAAAAAGGAAGATGGGCTCCGACTTCACGGTCGCCATTGAAGGCAAGACCTACACACCACAAGAAATCTCAGCAATGATCATACAGAAATTGCGGCAAGATGCTGAGAATTATCTTGGTGAGAAGGTGAGCCAAGCCGTTGTCACTGTCCCTGCGTATTTCAACGATAGTCAGCGTCAAGCCACTAAAGACGCGGGTACTATAGCAGGTCTTGAAGTCTTGCGGATTATTAATGAACCAACAGCATCTGCCCTCGCGTACGGCTTGGATAAAGCTGAAGATCAGAAGATTTTGGTTTTTGATCTTGGCGGCGGAACATTTGACGTGTCGATATTGGATATCGGTGACGGGGTATTTCACGTAAAAGCTACTAACGGCAACAACCTGCTCGGTGGCGATGACTTTGATCAAAGGATTATCGATTATCTTGCCGATCAGTTCAAGAAGGACCATGGCATCGATCTCAGAAACGACAAGATGGCCTTGCAGAGGCTCAAGGAGGCGGCAGAGAAGGCTAAGATCGAGTTGTCAACGTTGACCACTGCGGCGGTGAACCTCCCGTTTATTACGGCAGATCAAAACGGCCCAAAGCACTTGGATATGTCGTTGACGCGGGCGCAGTTTGACAAGCTTACAGAGGATTTGGTCGAAAAGACGATGGGGCCGATGAGACAGGCCATGAAAGACGCAAAGCTTGAGCCAAAAGATATCAACCGCATCCTACTAGTCGGGGGCTCTACTCGCACTCCTTCGGTGCAAAACGCTATAAAGCAATACCTTGGCAAAGAGCCCGATCGTGGCATTAACCCGGACGAATGCGTGGCAATCGGCGCTGCAATCCAAGCCGGTATTCTTGTCGGCGAGGTGAAAGACGTGTTGCTGCTCGACGTCACTCCCTTGTCCTTGGGAATTGAAACCCTCGGCGGTGTGTTCACTAAACTCATTGAAAAGAATACCACTATCCCTACCAAGAAATCTCAAATATTTTCGACTGCAGCTGATAGCCAGACCTCTGTTGAGATTCACGTGCTTCAGGGTGAACGTGAAATGGCTGTCGGCAACAAAACCCTCGGGCGATTTCAGTTAGTCGGAATCCCCCCTGCGCCGCGAGGCGTTCCCCAAATCGACGTCACTTTCGATATAGACGCTAACGGTATTGTGCACGTTTCGGCAAAGGATTTGGGAACAGGCAATGAGCAGAAGATTACTATCACGTCGACGAGCGGTCTCAGTAAAGAAGAGATTGACCGCTTGATGAAAGATGCTGAGGCCCACGCTGATGAGGATCGAAAGAAGAAAGAAGAAGCGGAGATCAGAAATGGCGCGGATTCTATGGTATATACGGCCGAAAAAACGTTGAGAGAGTCTGGAGATAAGGTCGACGCTTCTAATAAGAGCAAGGTTTCGACCGAAATCGAAAAAGTGCGCGAGGCCCTCAACGGTACAGACATCCAGGCCATTAAACAGGCAACAGAACAACTAACGAACACGATTTATCAAATTACGACCGAGCTCTACGCTAAGACTGCAGAAGATGCAAAACAAGAACCCCCGACCGAAGAATCGGACTACGAGGTAGTCGATGAGAAATAGTGCGTAAATAGACCTCATGAATCGTGATTATTACGAAGTGCTAGGAGTTGACAAAACTGCCACAGAGGCAGAGATAAAGAAAGCTTATAGAAAACTTGCTTTAAAATATCATCCTGATGTTTGCCCCGACAAAAGCGAGGCAGAAGACAAGTTTAAGGAGATTACAGAGGCTTATGAGATACTCAGCAACCCAAGCAAACGCTCAACCTATGACAGGGTTGGCCACGCAGGTTTCGGGCAAGGTGCGTCTGGTGCCGGCTTCAACGATTTCGGCGGGTTTGGCAACTTTTCTGATATTTTCGAAACGTTTTTCGGAGGCGGGTTCGGTGAGAGTCCATTCCGAACTCAAACGAGGGCGCACCCGTCAGGTCCACAAAGAGGTCCCGATATCGCAGTTGACGTTCAAGTGTCGTTTGAGGATTCAATTTTTGGAACGGAAGTTAGTGTTGAAGTCCCGCGTTATGAACGCTGTGAACATTGCGAGGGAACCGGTGCTGAACCAGGCACTGACATAAAAACGTGCCCGTCCTGCGGTGGTAGGGGCGAGATACAGCGGGCTCAGAATATCTTCGGGGCGCAGCTCATCAGGATAGAAACGTGTTCTCAGTGCCAAGGCGAGGGAAAGATTTTTGAGACCGCGTGCAAAAGCTGTAGGGGCGCCGGAAGGCTACGAACAACTAAGACAGTGCCGATCAAGGTTCCTCCAGGAGCATATACGGGCTTGCATATCCGAAAACCTGGCGAGGGTTCGGCAGGCGCTCGTGGCGGGCCTTCAGGCGATTTCCTTGTCGTTGTGCGCGTGCTACCACATCCGATCTTCAAACGTGAGGGCGACGACATCTATAGCGATCTATCTATCAGCGTGTCAGCTGCGGCACTGGGCGGGCAAATTGAAGTGCCTTCAGTATACGGAGCGATAAAAGTAGACATTCCCGGAGGGACGCAAGGCGGCACAACTATCCGCCTGAGAGACAAGGGAGCCCCTAGCGTTCACAGACGTGGCCGCGGCGACCAATACACGACACTGATCGTTGAAATTCCGAAGAATCTGACCGAAAGAGAAAAGGCGCTCTTTCGAGAGCTGGCATCTTTAAAGGGAGAAACCATAGGGCGAGCTAGTCGCAAGGCTAAGGTTTTTAGCACCGTTAAGGATGTCTTCAGCGCTAGCGATTGAAACCTCCTCAAGGCATCGTTTAGCATGTATCCCCTCTCACTAAATGAACGGGCCCTTGTTCAAATAACCCGGCAACTTAAAAACTTTATAAAAGGCAGCATATTATCTGCCAAGGCTAAGGGAGCGGTCGTTGCATTGAGTGGGGGTGTGGACTCTTCTGTTGTAGCTGCGTTGGCGCACGACGTTGTGAACACTAAGGCGTTGATACTCCCTGAAACAGCCGTCACCTCGGCGCAAGACGTTCTCGACGCAACCTCTATCGCAGAAACGTTTGGGCTATCGTTCACAGTAATCGAAATCAACGACCTGATCGACTGCTTTAGAGAAGCGGCGCGCCCTATACTGCCTGCGCGCATAAATGGTCAAGTTTCGAACGCCGAAGCAAATTTGAAGCCCCGGATCAGAATGACGTTGAACTACGTCGCGTCGAACGCAGAGTTGCGGCTAGTTTTAGGAACAGGTAATAAGACAGAGCTGTTAACGGGCTACTTCACTAAGTACGGAGACGGCGGCGTTGACGCTTTACCCATTGGCAGCCTCTATAAAACTCAAGTGTTTCAGTTGGCACGATACCTAGGGATTCCTGATAGAATAATCTTGAAAGCTCCTTCTGCTGGACTTTGGTTAGGACAAACTGACGAGGAAGAACTAGGTATCTCATACGATCTCCTCGATCGAATCTTGCTAGAACTAGTTGACAAGGAGAAACCCGTCAAGGAAACCGCAAACTTGTTGGACGTGGAACCACAACGGGTTCAAGAAATCTCAGATCAAGTGCTGTGCACCAAGCACAAAAGACACACCCCTCTCGTTCCAATAATAACGTAGCTCTTTCCGAGTTGCTCCGCCCGCGAAGCAAACGAGCAGCGTCAGCGTGGGGAAATTTTTATGTCGAGTACGACATGGTACTGGCGCGGAGCGTAGGATCTTACTTTCTTAAGGCGAATTCTCTCGACCGTTCTATCAAATCTCCCGACAGCTTCTTTGACGCTTTCAATCGTACGAGGAAACTCGTTTTCGGGTTTGACGTCATAATAATGGACAAAGCCGCCACTTCCGCTAAGCATCGTTACGGCGTCGCACAGGAAATTAAAGGCTGAATGCGGCAAATTCATAATTACACGGTCTGCTACGCCTCTAAACTTAGGGGCTAGGTCTTTAGCGTTGCCGAAGCACGCCTCGACGTTATGCAACCTGTTCAGTTCGATGTTGTTCTTCAAGCAGCGAAAGGCATCAGGATTTTTCTCAAAAGCAATTCCTTTTTTGACTTTCTTGGCCAACAGTATCGTAAAAGGCCCAACGCCGGCAAACATGTCCACTACAGTCTCGCTTGATTGCACTAACTCGGCTATGCGATGCCGTTCTGTAGATAGCCGTGGGCTGAAATAGACGCTCGCAACATCCACTTGTAATCTTGAGCCGTATTCTTTGTGCACCGTTTCCGTCCGTCTTTCGCCCGCGACGAAGACAAGGTCTTTGAGTCGATATTCACCGCCTACGCCACTAACTGCTGCCAGTACAACTTTAATGTCTCGTCGTGTCTGCAGAAGCTCTGTAGCGGCGACTAAAATGCCGTCGAACCAATCAATTACAGCAATGTCCCCAATTACGTCGTACCGGATTCCAAGCCTCTTGCGAGGCGGTTGTAGCCGGGGTTTCAACGCGCATGGTTTAAGATCATAGCGAAGCTCATTAGATTCTCCTTTGAAAGGGATATAAAGTCGATCACGTCGTTCTTCTATTCTGTATCTCTCATCTAGGAGGCCAAGTTCCTTGAGCTCTTTCCTGACTCGCTCGCCTTCGTGCTTTGGTATACTAACGCACAATTTCTTTTTCGCCGACACAGGCATCCGCACGATATAAGAACACGCGACGCTTATCTTCTTTCTGGTCTCCAAAGCGTCAAGCACGGGCGTTAAAGCGAATTAAAGATTCAAATTTGCCGAGAGAAAAAGCTATTTCAGTTGACGCTAAGCTATTTGCCGAATTCTGCTCGTGAAACGAGGTGATGCGGTGCTGACCTTCGTTGGGTTAGGCTTGTACGACGAAGAAGACGTAACGGTGAAAGGACTAAAAGCGATCGAAAATGCTGATGTGATATACGCGGAGTTCTACAGCTCAAAGCTTATAGGAACTACAATTGAGAAATTGGAAGAATTCTATAAGCGCGAAATCCGTGTGCTCGACAGAAATGATGTTGAGCAAGTCCCTGACGAGACAATTTTGCGAGAGGCCGAGCGTAAGAATGTCGCTTTCTTAACGGCGGGCGACGCGATGATCTCTACAACGCACGTCGATTTAAGGATACGGGCGCACGACAGAGGGATAAGCACTCAAATCATTCACGGGGCGTCGATTGCTACAGCGGTATGCGGATTGACTGGGCTTCAAAACTACCGTTTTGGCAAGTCGGCAACTATTGCGTTTCCGTTCAGAGAGGTGTCTGACGTGCCCTACAACACGGTTACGGCAAACTTAAGAAGCGATCTCCACACGTTGCTCTTTTTGGATATACAGGAAGAGCTTATGACGCTTGGCCAAGGAATCGAACTGTTGCTTCACAGTGAACATGAGAAAGGACGCAATCAGTTGGCATCTCTACTAGCCGTAGGCATTGCGCGAGCGGGGTCGCGTTCGCCGGCGGTTAAAGCAGACGTGTTGGCGAGGCTCAAGGAGTACGATTTTGGGCCCCCCTTACATGTCCTTGTCATACCCGCATCTCTTCACTTCGTGGAAAAGCAGGCGCTTCAAACGTTTGCTGGTGCTCAAAATGTCCCAGATTGCGGATAAAGTAGCGCTGTATGAAACGATGCTCCGCATCGCGCTGGAACGTGCGGAGATTTTTGTAAACGAGAAATATTCGACCGATTTTTTGACTATGGCGCGGTCGTACTATGAGGACGGGGTCTATTTTCGGACAAGCGGCGATTTGGTCAATGCACTGGTGTGCTTTAGTTACGGCCACGGGTGGTTTGACGCGGGTGTGCGTGTAGGGGCGCTTAAGGCCCAACAAAGAGAGTAGCCGTGGCTTTTCGGCTGAATTAGCGCTAGCATCTCGATCAGACCGCTTTTGTGCCAATATTAATTAACTTTGTTGACTTACCCTGAAGTATGCCCAATTATTATGTCACGCTCGAGGCCGCGTGGTTGGTGAAGGACGTCAAATCGGTAGATGATGCTATAGGCATAGCGATATCGGAGGCGGGCAAACGCTTAAACCCAAAACTGAGCAAGGTTGAAGTCGCGGTTGGGTCGATGTCGTGTCCTGCCTGTGGCGAAGTATTCGACAGCGTCTACTTGGTGGCTAATACCTCTCTTGTCGGGCTGATACTCGAGATAAAAGTCGTAAATGCCGAAAATGAGTCGCACGCGGCAAAGATCGCAAAGGCGGTAATTGGTAAAGCGTTAGCCGACGTGCCGCTGAAAGCAATTGACGTCGCCCTCAAAGAAGGTTAACTGCGACTGTTTCTGTTACCCTAGTTGGAGTCTGAATGCGTTTGATTGCTCTGATTTCTGGAGGCAAGGATTCTATCTGCGCGTTGAATCGCGCGTTGTGTGAACATGAAGTTGTGCAGTTAGTCAACGTTCAAGCCGTAGAAGACTCGTTCCTGTATCACGTGCCGTGTGCACGTCTCACTCGCCTAATTTCGGAGGCCGTCGACATTCCGCTCGTGTCGGGTGTATCTTTTTCGCACGAGGATGAATTGACGTTGTTAAAAACCCTGCTGCAAGACGCGGAAGCGGACGGCGTTGTAGCTGGCACGATAGCGTCGAACTATCAAATGAGCCGACTCAAGAAGCTATGTGCTCAGCTTGAATTGAAGCTGTATGCGCCCTTGTGGAACAAAGGCAGTGAACGCTTGTTACGGGCAATGGCGGGCTCAATGGATATCATGGTTGTTCAGGTCGCTGCTTACGGAATGAATGAATCGTGGCTCGGCAGGAAACTCGATGAAGGGGCGGTCGATGATTTATCCGCACTGCATAGAAAACACGGGGTGCACATTATGGGCGAGGGCGGCGAGTACGAAACACTTGTTCTGGACGCTCCTATTTTTAAAAGGCGCATCAAAGTAATGAATTATGACAAGAAGTGGTTTAGTGAGCAGTGGAGAGGGAGCTTGGAGATTCACGAATTCAAACTCGAAGACAAATGAGAACGTGGCGGACTAGATGAAGTTGAGGATATTCGGCCCCAAGGAGAAAGTCGTAAAGGGCATGGAGGAGAGCACTGCCGGATTGATGAAGTACGTGTTTGCGGCTCCGCGGTGGAAGAATACCATTCCTGTCACACTTGCTTTGTCGCTCGTGGTTGGCGCCGGTGTCTTCAATTTTGGATGGAGGGAAAATCTCCTCGCGGGCCTGATTCTTATTGGCATCCCAGCTGTGTTTGCCGCTGCCTTTACTCACCCGTTGGCTCGGCTTCTGCAAGGCACTATGACCGTCAATCGCTCTGCTTTGTTAGCATTCGTAGGGGCCGTGATAATCAGTGTCTTTTGCGTTGTCGGCGCACTGATCTCATTTGCAATCGGCTGGCAGCTGACAATCTCAGCCTACGTCATGTCCTTGGGCGTCGTCTTCGCTTTCAGAATGCTGGTGCTGATGGCTATCACGCAGAAAAGCTTCGTTCGAAATTTAGTCCCCGCTTCGCTTCAAACGGTATTCGGAGCGCTTTTTTTGCTGCTGTTCGGAGTGACAGGCTACGTCGTGAACTTAGTGGCGATTAGCGTAGTGTTCACGCTTGGCGCGTTGGTAGTCATCAGGTACGTCGATGCGCCGTTGAGAAAGTCTTTTGACGTAAGCGGCATGGATTTCATTCGTAGCTACATTGCGCAGACAGTAGAAGGCGCCCCTGGCATGGAGGACTTCTTCAAAAAGATAGGCGAAGCCGTTGAAGTCCCCGTCACCACACTGTCGTTCAGGACGAACGAGCGCTTGAAAGCGACGTTTGTCGTGCCGGCTGTTCATCCTGGTCCCGTCGGCGAAATTGGTGGTGGAAACCTTCCTGTAAGAATTGTAAACAACCTCGACGACGGTGGAGAGATCTTTGTGCCTCATGGGACTGCAACGCACGATTTCAACTTGGTTTCGGCGACAGAATCACTGAAAATAGTTGAAGCTGCGGCACGCGCAGTGGAAAACACCCAATATACTGCGGACGCGTCAAAATCACTTAGAGTGCAGAGAGGGGCCATCAAGCTCCTTGCCCAGAGATTTGGCAACTCAGTTTTGTTTGTTTCGACTTTGTCGCCAGAGTCAACAGAGGACATTGAGTATGGGCTTGGTCTGGTCGCAAGCGCTGAAGCGAGAACACAAGGCGTGCAGCATGCTGCCCTCATCGATGCGCATAACTGCACGGCTCCTTACGCGTCATCCATGTGGGCGGGCACGAAGAACTCATTCGACCTGATTGATGCGATCAGGGAAGCATCCTCGAGACTGATGCAATCAGAACTGCTAAAAAGCGACATCAAGCTCGGAACAGCAAGGCGGGGTCCTATTTTTGGGCGAGACGAAGGTATGGGCGATCTCGGCATTCAGGTGGCATTGGTTGAAGTTGCTGGGCAGCGCACGGCTTACGTGCTCGTGGATGCCAACAATATGGTGCCTAACTTGCGCGAAATCATCGTCAGCGCCCTGAAAGTCGATGAGGCAGAAGTCATGACCACTGATAACCACGTCGTGAACTCGTACAGCGGCATTAATCTGTTGGGTTTCAAAGCTGACAACGGCATCCTCTTGAAGGCGATAATCGAACTGGTTGATGAGGCACAGGCTAATCTTGAACCGGTGCGTGCAGGGATGAACACCCAGCAAGCGAGCGGGGTATCGGTCTTTGGCTCGCAAAAGACTGCACAGCTTGCGAGTACAGTAAATGCCATTATGGCTATGGGGGGCGCTCTGGGAATATCTGTGATAATAGCAGCTTTTGCTATCTCTTTGCTGCTTGTTATTTTCAATAGATAAGCGGCCACAGCGTGCTTCCTTTGAGTCGAAAACAGCTGAAGATCCGCTATTTGTGCGTGAAATAGCAAATGATTCTCGTCTGGCCGTGCTGTTCGAGTACCTGATCCACTCTGACAAAACCGTAGCGTTCAAACTGTACTACTCGATTAAGCTCAGCAGCTATGCCAGGTTCGCCTATCCCGATGTCGACTCCGCTGGGCGTGATGATCTCGACGTGAGGCCCGTTCGGTGGGGCCCAGTGAATTATTCTTGTGTCTTTGATGATTTCGTCGCCAGCGTATTCTGCCTCTAGCGGCTCTTTTTTAACAATTCGAACGTTGTAAAGATCTTTTAGTCGCACCAGATTGTCCCCGGATAAGATGAGATCTTGTGCACTGACACATACACAGCCTTCCACTGGGATCTCTCTAAAAGAGGCGGAAGATGATGGATGAAGTGGGGGGCGCGCGGTTGTGGGCTCGGCGTTCATTATGCTCATTGTGATCGGGTCCGACACGAAGAAGTATCTGTGAGCCACAGGATCGATAAGTTTCCTGTTCTCGGCGTAAAGGTTTTCCAAGCTAACGCTTACGTCCGATTCGTTAATGCCCAATTTCAGGATAAACAGCCTGACGGCTTCTGGAGAAAAACCTCTCCGTCTTAAAGCCCTTAAAGTGGGGAGTCTAGGGTCATCCCAGCCACTGTAGAGCCCGCGATCAATCTCACTTCTCAGCTTACTTGTTGAGAACTTGCCGAATTCGTGGATGCTGATCCTGCCCCAATGTAGGGTGAACGGATATGTCCAGCCCATATATCTGTAAAGGAACTCCTGCCTTCTCTCGCTGTCGCGCAAATCCTTTCCACGAATTATGTGTGTAACTCCGAGCTCGTGGTCTTCGATCGCTGATTCGAAATCAAGCATCGGCCACACTCGAAATGCTAGCCCCCGGGGGTGTGCCGTGTGGACAATCCGAAAACCAATCCAGTCTCGCAAAGCTGGGTTCTTATGCGTCACGTCGGTCTTGATTCGCAAGACAGCTTCTTTTTCCCCCAGTCGTCCGTCCAGCATCTGTTCCCAAAGGCGCATATTCTTTTCTGCAGCGTTCTCGCGGTCAGGACACGCCAATCCTGCGTCCTTGAGCTTTTTGAATTGCGCCTGGGTACAGGTGCAGATGTAAGCGGCGCCATGCGCAATCAGTTGTTCAGCGTAATGATAGTACGTTTTCATTCGGTCCGAAGCGTTGACGATGACGTCTGGGGCTGCTTGAAGCCAGTTGCAGTCCTCCACGTACCAATCGTAGGCCTCAAGCATTGGTCGCTTCGTTTGCGGGTCGGTGTCGTCAAAACGCAGAATGAAAGAACCGCCGTACCTTTTGGCGTATTCAGAATTCACAACAATTCCGCGAGCACTGCCAAGCGTCGCTGGGCCGTTAGGATTAGGTGCGAATCGCATGGTCACGTGTTCGTGGTGCGGCAACTCAGGAAGGTACATCTTTTTGTGTTGCGCCTTTGGTGTTTTGCGTTGTAGGTCCGGGGCTATCTGTTGGAGTAGCTGCCTCTGCTCGTCAAGCGTCATCGCGTTGACGTCGGCGACGATGCTCTCTGCCAAGGCCGATATCTCTCTTGCTTGTAGTTTAAGTTCCGGATGCTCGCCTATGAGCTTTGAGACAACAGCGTTAGGCTCTGCTTTACCTTTGTGTAGAATAGCGTTGTGCACAGCGCGCTTCTTAATTGCAGTGCTTAAGACTTGAGGTTCCACATCACCGCCCCGATGACCTGCCTTCAATACGCTCTCGAAATCATGTAGTCGGCAAGTTTGAGCAGCTTAGATTTCGCCTCTGAATCGGCTAGCTTAGCGAGTCGCGACTTTCCGACTCGGAGAATCTCAGCTGACTTTTCCATAGCGTAATCGATTGATCCTGCATCCCGTAAATCGTTAATTGCCCTGTCGGTTGCTTTTTCGCTTGTGAGTTGCGATGGGTCAAGCATTATGCCGTGCTTGAGTCCGTGGATCATAACTAGCGTCATCTTGCCTTCTATTAGGTCGCTGGCCTTATCTTTTCCAAGCACATCACGCGCCGTAATCAAGTCAAGCACGTCATCGCGGATCTGGAAGCCTATGCCCATGGCTATTCCAAAATCCCACAGAGCGCCCACTTCGCTGTCGGTGCCGCCTCCAAGTATCCCCCCCATCGCCAAACTAGCTGCGTAGAGCACAGCTGTCTTTTTTTGGACCATGTCGAGATAGTCGGCCTCCGATATGTTTTTGTTATTTTCGAACTTTATGTCCAGCCACTGTCCTTCGCAGATGTGTAGGCACGCTTTCGAGAGAAGCTTAAGACATTTTGTTATATTTTCTGGTTGTGTTTTTGTGTAAGAAAGCACCTCGAAGGCTTTAGCATAGAGCGCATCGCCTGCTAAGACGGCTTCTGACAAACCCCATTTTGTGTGCACGGTCTCTATGGAACGTCTTGTTACGTCTTCGTCCATAATATCGTCGTGAATCAGCGTGAAATTGTGGATGAGCTCCACTGAAACGGCTGCTGGAAGTATTGTCTCAACAGCGATATTGGGCCGCACCACTTCAGCGCCCAACAGCAGAACCACCGGTCGCAGCCTCTTCCCACCAGCTTCAATGAGATGTCGAGCGGCTCTGTACAACTCCTCGGGGAAAACTACAGGAACATACTCGTTGAGCGCATCATCGATTATTGTCTTTCTTTTGAGCAAGTCGTCGCCCAAGTTGCTCACTCTTGACCCCTCCTTGAAGGTGCTGCCTTTGCGTGCAATACACCTCTGGCGGGGTTTTTCTCGGCCTTCAAGGTTTCACCGCGATGTTCTGGCCATTTCTTAGTAGGTGAATATTATCCCTCAGGCTGTAACCCGCTTCTTCTGCAAGTTCTACGTAGGAGCTTGTCATCGTTAGATCTCCGTGCGTGGGAAATATATGGTCTGGCTTGAGCATCTTGATCAGCTCCCAGTGGTCTTCGCGGGCTGCGTGGCCCGACACGTGAACATCAGTATAAAGCCTTGCCCCTCTCATTTTGAGCTTGGTTTCTACTGAATATCGATAAGCTGCGTTTATTGGGGTTGGTATCACCTCTGCAGAAAACACTATTTTGTCACCCGGCGCCACTTCGTAAGGCGTTAGCCCGTTTGCGACCCGCGTGAGCATCGCTTCTGGTTCTCCTTGATGTCCAGTCATAATTGGAAGATACCTTTCTTTCCCTTCCTGCGCTACTCTCCTTAATACCTTTTCTACAGATCTTCTATTCCCGTAGACTCCGATGTCATTGGGAAGCTCGACGTATCCCATTTTTTCTGCAGTTCCTAGGTATCGTTCCATAGAGCGACCTAGGACCAGCGGGCGCCGGTCCATCTCGCGAGCTGCTTCGAAGATCGTCTTCACGCGGGCTATATGTGACGAAAACGTAGTTACGAGCACTCCGTTGCCTTCTTCTTCAGTACCGAGAAGAACGTCACGCACCAAGTCTTTCGCTATCTTTTCTGAAGGGGTTTTTCCCGCCTCCTTTACGCGAGTACTTTCGACGATGAGCGCGAGCACTCCGTCTTTTCCTAAACTCTTTAAGCGATTGAAGTCGGGGGGCTTGCCAATAACAGGCGTCCGATCAAGCTTGAAATCGTTCGCATAGACTAGGGCACCGGCCGGCGTATGCAGAACGGCGAATATTGGATCGGGTATACTGTGCGTCGCCCGCACAAATTCAACCGCTATGTCGGGAGTTATTTGATAAACCTGCCCTGCTTCGAGCGTGTAAAGGGGATTCTCGACGCCGAACTTCTTCTCGACGCGGATCTGTTGGGCGATGAGCTCTGCCGTAAACGGCGTTGATATTATCGGGGCTTCATACCTGTGGGCAAGCTTGGGGACGGCGCCTATATGATCGAGATGTCCGTGCGTGCAGACTATCGCCTTGACTGATCTCTTTGCTTTACTTAGTGTCGCGTCATTTGGTATCGCGCCCATCTTGATAAGGTCTATAGAATGCATCTTCTCGATTTCTGCATCCTCGTGAATTGCAATTCGATCGAGCCTAAGGCCCATATCTATGATTACTATGTCTTCGTTCACCCGAATAGCAGTCATGTTGCGCCCGACTTCTTCGTAGCCGCCAATTGCGTTAACTTCTATCTCCAAAGCGCTACCTCCTCACCTGAAGCTCAGCTAGGTTGAATCCTCGTTGTTGTAGTATCTGCCCAGTTTCGCCAGTGATGACGAGCGGGCATTGCTTTAGATCAGGGAGTGTCTTACATCCAGTTAGGAACATTGCGACTTTCAATTCTTCAACGACCGCCATTATCTCGCTTAGTACATATTTGGGCCCTTTAAATGCGGGTTTTAGCAGTGGCAAGCCTATCCCGCACAACGACGCACCGAGTGCAATAGACTTGGCGACGTGGAGGCCGTTCCTGATCCCTCCAGTTCCGATTACGGGTAAGGTGCGGGATTCCAAAATGGAGATTGCGGTCGGTATCCCCCAGTCGGCATACAGCGCCCCCAACCTGTCTAGCAGGGGGTCTGTCTGCGCGCGGTACGATTCAACTCTTGCCCAGCTCGTGCCCCCAGCGCCGCCCACATCAATCGCAGAAGCGCCTGCCTTTTTTAACTGAGCTGCTGCTTCTCTCGAAATCCCCGCACCCGTCTCTTTTGCGATCATTGGCACCCGAAGCGAATCGGCAAGTGATCTCATCGCGTCGAGGCATCCTTCAGCGTCCGTATTACCCTCTGGTTGCACCGCCTCTTGCAGGAAATTCAGATGAATTGCCAATGCATCTGCGTCAACCATATCGATCAACCGGTCAATGATCTCCATATCATACTCCTTAACTTGTGTGGCCCCAATGTTAGCCACTACAAAAGCGCTGGGGGCTCGCTCTCGAACTATGCTGAACGACTCGACCTGGTCAGGATGTTCAATTGCTGCGCGCTGACTTCCCACACCAATGCCGATGCCGAGTCGCTCTGCGGCCTCTGATAACGCAGCGTTGATAGCAGTTGTCTCTTCGTGTCCGCCTGTCATTCCTGCTATAAAGACGGGAGCTGTGAACCGCCTTTTTAAGAACTTAGCAGTCGTTTCGATCTGTGACTTTGTCAATTCAGGAACTGCGTTGTGTACGAATCTGATATCATCGAGGCCTGTTCTTCCTGATTCGACATCTTCAGCAGCACAGAGCATTAGTTGCTCAATCTTACGGTTCGTTGTCATTCTTTTTCTGCGGAGATGGTCGTACCCACATCTTGGTGCGACGTTAAAAACTTAGTGATGTTGCCGTCGTAAGTTGCGTTGAATATTTCCGACTGAATGCCTGACTTAGCAATCTCCAGAAGCTCCACAACTTTGTGCAACATCCCCCCGGTTACGTCCGTAGACTTGGAACCGAGAATTCCATCGCGGTATTTTTCAAGCTCACCGGGGTTAAGATGGTTCAGTTTTTTGTCTCGATACATGATTCCATCGACGTCTGTGCCGACTCCTATTTTTTTTGGGAGCATCTTTCGTGCGAGAAACGCTATTATTTGATCACCTGACAGGATGTTGAAGCCATCTAAGCGATCCATTACGACGTCGCCGTGAAGCACTGGGATGATATTGTTGTTAAGCATAAGCTCTAAAGCGTTCGTATCAAAATGCGTGATCCGACCGGCATCTAGCGTAACGCTATTAAGTGGGTGGATCGGCAATGCTGCCGCGCTTTGAGACTGGAGTTCGTCTATGAACGCGGTGTTTAGCGAGCGCACGGCGCAATGGGTCTTCCACATTCCGCTTGCGCTAAAACCGTTGGATAAGTACTTGACAACTTGCGGGTGCCCAAAGGAGCCCGCTCCGTGGACAAGAATGAGAGGTGAACTCTTTGTGTCGGCGATTTGTCGAGCGACCATGCGCAAGTTGTCTTCTCGCAAGGTGCTCTCTCGCCCTTTGTCCGTCAATACTGAGCCGCCGATCTTAAGCAATATAACGTTGGTCACGTCTGTTATGCCTCTACTTGCAGGCCTAAACTAGAAATCGCAGTGGTGAACACCAGAGCGCCTTGTTTTGCGATAGCTTGTGTAACGTGGTCGACCTTTCCGTCTGTTGCAATCGCCAATATACATCCGCCACGGCCAGCGCCAGTGATTTTGGCACCGAGCGCGCCTGCCGTTCTCGCTGCGTAGATTAATCTACTGAGTGTAACGTCGCTTACCCCGAGCGACTCGAGGAGCCCTTGGTTGATATTCATAAGCTCGCCTACGCTGATGAGGTCTCCATCAGCCAGCTTCTGTTCTCCCAAGCGCGTGATACCCCCTATTGAAGACATCACGTCACTCACCACGGAAGGGTAGTTCTTTTTCAAATCAGATACAAATGCGATGACGTCCCGGGTTGCCCTCTCAACGCCTGTTGCGCCGATTATGATGGGCATGTCAAGCTGCGCGAGATGAGATGTTTTGGTCTCTTCTACTAAGACCATACCGCCGGTTGAAGAAACAAAGGTATCTGCGGGGCTCGCCGTACCCTGAACTTCGTTTTCGACCTTATGGCCTATCTTCGCTACCGTTTCATTATCGAGCTCAATGCCGAGACTCGCAGTTAGAGCTTTTATAGTTGACACTGTAACTGCGGCGGAAGAGCCTAACCCTTGTCGCGGCGGCAATTCCGACCGTATCGTTATCTCAGCGCCAAAGTCTGTTTCAAACAGTTGTTTGATCATTTGAGCGGCACAACAGGCGTACTTAAACTCTTCACTGGAGCAGTTCGCGCGCTTGTCCATGGCATCTATGGTGATTTTTCCCGAAGATGTCATCTCTACTGACACACTCGCACGCAAGTTTATCGCGCATGCTATCGCCGGCTCTCCGTAGACAACAGCATGCTCTCCGAACAGATAGATCTTGCCTGGAGCCGAACAGGTTATCATCTATGTTGGTTCTCGTTGCAAACTCTTTTCAAGCTCGTTTTCAGCATCAGGCCATAATTATCCCAGCATAGCCGACCACCGCAGTTGAATCGCCACAGCTGTCTGCACTCGTAGAATAATCGATAAGCTCTCCTCGCTTGGCGCCTCGACGTTTCGCGAATTCGATGGCAACCGCTATTGGGGCAAAGCCGCACACAGAGGTCGAGCGAGCTCGCGTAAGAAATTCTAGCGACTCCAGTTTTAGAATGGGCTCTATTACCCACTGATCGGTTGTTCTCGCGGCGTGCTCTGGCGCGTAATGCGTAAAATCGCTAGAGGCAATAAGTACGCTGTTTTCGTCGGCAACTCTTTGGATTGCCCCGAAAACGTGCTGTATCGATTCAGGCCCTTGAAGTCCCATGGTAATAGGGACGATTTCGAAGTCGTCGAATAGGAACTGTAGGAAGGGCAACTGAAGTTCTATCGAATTGTCTTCTTTGTTGGCGTCATTATTCACGTCGATATCGAGTGCATCCACAATATCCGTGTTCACCTTCACTTTCCCGAGGGGAGTCAGCCACGGTTCGTTCGAGACCGAAATAACGGGATAATGGTGATTTGGGCCGATGATTATGTAGGTGGCCACCTTGGGAAGTATCGAAAAAACCTTTCCTGCCGTCACACCTGAACAGGCGTAGCCCGCGTGAGGAACCACCACACTCGTGAGCGGACGCGGATCTGGCCTCCCAACGAAGCTACGCAAAAGCTCTTCCAGCGCCATGGGGTCACTCGGGTACCACGACCCTGCTTTTGCAGGTTTCCTCATAGCTACTCTCTCTAGATCTCTATTTCGAAATCTTTGACTGCGTAGCCCGTCTGTACCCCGCGAAGCTTGGTGATCTCCTTTGCGAGGAGCCAGTAGATAAGCGCTAACGCTTTCCGTCCTTTGTTGTTGGTGGGGATGACGATATCAATGTGTGTTGTCATATTATTTGTATCGCACATGGCAATTACTGGAACGCCAACATCCACAGCTTCCTTAACGGCTTGTGAATCTCCAATAGGGTCCGTGACGACAACTACATCTGGTTCAACGAAGTCGCGGTACTCTGGATTTGTCAATGTGCCCGGTATAAAGCGTCCCACAACTGATTTTGCTCCGGTTACTTTAGCAAACATTGTTGCGGGAAATTGACCGTATTGCCGTGCTGAAACCACAAGTATGCGGGCCGGGTCGAATTTACTGAGAAATTTGGCTGCAATTCTTATGCGCTCGTCTGTAGCCTTCACGTCCAGCACGTAAAGACCGTCTGCTCGAACGCGATAGACAAAGCGCTTCATGTCTTCTGTTTTTTGCTGCGTGCCTATGTGCACACCTGCAGCTAAGTACTCGTCAACAGGGATGAGAGATTTGTATTCTGTGGTCTCTTCCATTGATCCACCTCTTTTAGATCGGTTTTTTCGCCATCCTGTAGCTTGATCCGTCAAATAGTTCTTGTTCTATCCGTATAAGTTCATTGATTTTTGCGGTGCTCTGTCTGCCCTTGATGCTCAGTTTGACAAAGGGAGCGGACAAAGCAACGGCCAGCTGCGACGGTGATGCGTCGCACGTCGCAGAACTGTCGGTAAGCAAAGCGCAGCTGCGGCCATTGGCCTTCTCCTGGGAGTACGTTTTGAAAACGCTCGAAACCGTACGTGTAGGCGCAATTAATGCAAAATTAGTCTCCCTGCGACGCTTCGCGGAACGCGCATCTGCAATGCTCGTGTCGATATTCGCCTCTGACGCTATCAGACACGTCACGCCTAGCTCATCGGTTAGCTGTCGCTGAAACTCAGACTCTGTTCGGTCGAAGGCATCTTCGATGTAATACAGATCGTACTGGCGGGCGAGATCTAGCAGATACTGCAGTCGGCTGGTTCCCGTCGTGGAGGCGTGGTCCGCAAAACTAATCTTGCCCCGCGCGTGCTTCGAGGCTTTGAAATCCACACCTAGCTTGACCTCGAAGCCAAATCTGCTACTTACAGCGTCTGTGATTCTAGTCAACCGATTCAAAATGTCGGTGTGAGCAGAGTCTCCACGGATGTCCAGATTGTTGAGCTCTCGATGGATGCTTGCTAGTGAAGCAATTGCGCTGGCAAATGAGCTCGCCCCTATTGGAATACCAAAATAATCAGCGTCGGCGCTAAAGATTTTTAGCAGAGGGTAGGGCATAGCATTCGCAAAGAAGCCTCCGAGGTAGCGATACAATGGCACCCCGAGAGAAGCCGCTGCCGCATTTGCAATTGCAACTGAGAAAGCCATACTCAGATTAGGCAATGAAAAGGTACTCTGTAGCACTTCGTCGATTTCTGTCTGCTGACTCACTTCCCTGCCGATGAGTGTAGGCACGTGTTCTCGCGCCCTTCTTATTGCCTCGCTTGGCGCCGGAAAAGAGCACCGGCCATAGCCGCTTGTGGTCACTATCTCTACTTCGGCCGCGTCGGTCGCGTTTATGTCGAATACCTTGCTTACAGATACCGCCTCGATCGAGTTCATCGTGGGGTTCCTCGACGTTTTATCGTTATCGGAATCACCCCTTTCTTAAGTTCTTCTAGTGCCATGTCTATAGGATCTGTGGTGTTCGATTCTATCAATGTAGGGGCACCCATAGAAATCTGCAAAGCTCGCGCCCCGACGATTCTGGCCCTTTCATAACGAGTAAGTTTTTCAATGACTTCTTTCAATGACTCCCCTCCATCCTAAAGGGCCTGCATGGGGTTGCTGAGATTCGAACTCAGGTTACGGCGTCCCGAACGCCGTAGGATATCCAGGCTACCCCACAACCCCTTGTCACTGATACGGAGCAAAAATATCAACAAGCTCTTTGTGTGTCAAAAGCATTCTGCGACAGCAGTATCGCTTTACGCCAAGATCATCCAACACTATCTTTGGATCTTCTCCAGCACTTATACGCTCCTTGTACTGATCCCAGTGTTTGGATATCACTGCGCCACACGTAAAGCATCTTACGGGTATCATCTCTTAGCCTGATTATCTGTAGGATTTTTGTCGCCGCGCTCGCGCACCTCGGCCGCCAAATTTCTTTGGCTCCTTCTGCCGGTAGTCATTCACAAGGAGCGTCCGATCTTGTTTCAGAAATAGATCTTTGATACTCAGATCGTTTGTCCAGTCAATTAATCCCCGAGCTATTGCTGTTCGGGCTGCGTCGGCCTGTCCGACGACTCCTCCACCTCGGACGGTTACGCCGATATCAAGTCCTTTTGCCAAATCGCCGGCAATGTTCAACGGTTCTTGGATCTTCTCTCGCACAAGCGAGGGCTCAACGACGTTGAGAAGCTTTTTGTTGATCCTCACCACGCCTTGTCCTTCTTTGAAAGAAGCCCGTGCGATTGAGGTTTTGCGTTTGCCGCTTGAGTTGATTGTTTTTTGGCCCATGTATCGGATCCTATTTCTTAGCCCCGAGTTGTTGGGAGATCTTTCCTACCTCCACAACCTTAATGGTGCTCAATCTTGATTTTTGCGCGCGTTCAAGCGTTTCAGCCTTGACACTGGAAAGCTCAGCTGGCGTTCCAACGTAAACTCGTAGCCGTCCGAATGCCGCTCTGCCGACTGATTTTTTATACGGCAACATCCCTCGAACCGTACGTCGTAGAATCATGTCTGAACGCTTAGGAAAATATGGTCCTTTTTCTTTGGAGCCTTTCTTTCGCAGGGTTTGATACTTTGACAGCGTTGTTTCTGGCGACCCTGAAACTATCGCGCTTTCCGCGTTAATGACATCGATCTGTTCACCGGATAACAGTCTTTGAGCCACGATGCTGGCAAGACGCCCAAGTATTAATCCGTTAGCGTCAATTACTGTCACAAATCTGTCTCTCCTATATTTCAACGTATGATCTTCACGTGACTGCCCCTTGGAGATACCTGGGCGATTTCATCGAGCGACAAGACGGTCCCTCCCGCTGTAAGGATTTTTGACCGCGCGCTATCACTAAAACTCGGCGCACCTATGGATATCGGATGGTCGATTGATCCCGCGCCAAGCACTTTACCAGGGACAATAACTACGTCGCCCGAGTTCGTATGTCGGTTGAGCCGGCTCAAATTGACTTTGGCGTAGTTATTTGATGGCGCCTCCAACCTTTTAGCAAGCTCTCTCCAAATATTTGCTTGATGCTGTCGTGCGTGCGCTTTGAAAGCGTCTATCTGTAACATCAACTGAGGATTGGTCTTCCGTACACTGTGCTTTGCCATGCTATCTCCTGTCAAGCATTTCGAATGCGGGGGGTGCGATTTGAACGCACGAACTCCTATGAGACTAGGCCCTCAACCTAGCGCCTTTGACCAAGCTTGGCAACCCCCGCCTATCCAAACGTTCCGAGGTACGTAGCT
>JBEKIR010000004.1:0-57839 GCA_050011655.1 Halobacteriota archaeon
ACGAACGATCCGTAAAACTCACGAATGTAGGGCAACGCTTCGATGAGAATTTGCTCCCGCTTCATTTACCTCTAGTTCCGACTGAGAATAGAAATATCTTCCTGCGCGCGCATCCTCAGGCGGCCGATCGGTCGTCGCGAACGCTCAGGGAACGTCTCGCCCTTAAGGCTATATGCTTCGAAGACTATGAGGCACGTGGCGAACTGTCGGACGCGAGTGGTGGATCATATGGGGTACAAGGCGGCGTGTATTCAGATGGGTGCGCTCGGCACGCGATCGGAAAACGTTGATCACGCGGTCGAGTTAATCGACGAAACGGATGCTGACCTCATCGTACTTCCAGAGCTATTCACCCACTGCAGAGATTTCAAGGCCGGAGAGCCCATTCCAGGGCCCACAACCGAGGTCTTTGCGCGGCTCGCTCGCGAAATGGGCAGCTACGTCGTCATGGGAAGCATGCTGGAGGTGGACGAGCATCGGCGCATGTTCAACACGAGCGTGCTCATCGATAGACGCGGCACGATCTGCGCACGGTACCGCAAAATTCATCTGTTCTCCTATCGCTCGAAAGAGAAACGCTCATTGATCGCAGGAACGGAAGTTGTCGTTACGCCGACCGAGCTTGGCGTCATCGGCCTTTCGATCTGTTATGACCTGCGTTTTCCTGAGCTCTATCGGGCCATGGTCAAGCAGGGGACTGAAATTATTATTTGTCCTGCCGCATGGCCCTCCCCGCGCCTTAAACACTGGATCGCGCTAAACAGAGCACGGGCTATCGAAAACCAGTGTTACTTCATCGGCTGCAATCAAGTGGGCACGCCGGTGCCGACGACGACTTTTGTCGGCGGCAGCATGATTACCGACCCGTGGGGCGAGACGCTTGCCGCGGCGGGCAACGCTGAAGGTATCATCACCGCGGTAATAGACGTTGCGGTGGTTAACCAAGTCAGAAAGGAGTATGCTTTTCTCAACGACATGGTCCTACTTTGACGGCGGCAACGCGCGCTGCGCGTCGCGCAGGTGCGTTCGATTTGTAGGTCGACCGGACGATTTAATGACCGCTCCGCTGCGAGCAAAGTTTAAGAGCACCTGTGCTATAGTAGATGTCTGGCTCCGGTAGTGTAGTCCGGCCAATCATGAGGGACTCTCACTCCCTCGACTTGGGTTCAAATCCCAACCGGAGCATGTTTTTGATTCGCCGGCGTCTGTCGCCAGTTCTTCAAGTGATCCGTCAAGTGGCCATGCGCACGGCCGCTTCGTTTCGTTCTTCTTGGGAGAAAAAAAGGCGCGGCCGGGCGGCGGTCATGGCTCGGTCAGCGTTCACTCATGGAGCAACATTTCGCGTGCGATCTGCATTGCATTGATCGCGACCGGAAAGCCTGCATAGACTGCCATCATCAGGATGGTCTCGACAAGCTCCTGTCGCGTGCACCCGATGTTGAGAGCTGCCTGAATGTGGTCGCGAAGTTGATCCTCTCGATTGCCGAGGGCAGTGAGGGCGGCGACGATGCAGAGTTCCCGCTGCTTTGCATGTAGTCCTGGACGGGTGTAGATATCTCCGTACGCAAACTCAATAACGTAGCGTGCAAGGTCGGGCGCAACAGCGTCCATACTCCGAATGAGGTTTGTGATACCCTCCTCGTTCACCCTGCGCAGCGCTTCGATCCCGCGCTTATATCGTTGGTTTTCCATGCTATCTTCACACCCATGGCGCCGCGCGGATATAAGCGCTGTTGTCGGTCAGCGGCATTCGAATGCAATCCGTGTAGCTGGGCCCGTCGTCACTACCTTTTTATAAACGCGTAGAAGTGTTGTAAGCGATCAAAGTGACTGGGTGCCTATCGCTGCCTTTCATCACTAACTACGGCTTGCTTGAACTGTTTCTCGTCAGTGCCACCTCATCAGTGCTCCCTATCCCCACAGAGCCGACAATCGCGCTGCTGCTGAGCGAGAACGTGAGTCCGCTCATCATCCTGCTCGTGCTGATTCCTGCGTCGGTTCTTGGCGCCTCGGTGGGGTACCTCTTGGGCAAATACGGGATACGCAGGATCATCCCCTTCCATAACCCCGAACGCGAAAAGATGGTCCGGGCTTGGTTTGGTAAATATGGGGCAGCGCTGTTGATAATCTCGCCATGGATTCCCTTTGCCGGCGACGTGGTGCCTATTGTCGCTGGAATCGAAGAGTTTAACCCGACCACCTTTCTCATCATCATGTTCGTGGCCAAGGCTATCAAAGGCACAGCGGTCGTGTACTTCCTCTCCTTCTTCGTTCAGCTGGTTGGCGTGCACTTGTAACGCGTCAGCCACTGAGAGCTTGACAAGGGGGGGCAGAGCGGCACCGCGTCCGGCTCTGAAGATGGACAAAAAAATAGGTGACGTCGTGCGGGGACGTGAGGTCACTCTTCGATGAAGGAGATGGCCTCAGTCGGGCAGCTGTCTGCAGCCTCTTGACACTCACATTCGCTGCAGGCAGTCGCGTCGATAACGTGCGACAATCCATCATCCTGAAGCTCAAAGACGTCGGGGCATATGTCTTCACACGCTCCACATCCGACGCAGAGCTCGACATCTATTTTGGGTACTAACATGGTCACGCTAACCATGCTGCTTACTCTTCACGTTTATAATTATCGGTCTTCTGGCTCAGGTAGCCCATTTGAACCCCTTGGACGGCAACGCTTACGAAATTGTCCCTCTGACTCGCACGGAACGCTCATGCATAACACATAAGACTCAAGACCGCGCTCATGCGCTCGTGTTTGATACGCATGCCCACATGGACACTCGTCCGTATGAGGACTTTGAATTGATGGGGGTCGCCGGCGTCTCTGACGTACTCACGCTCGCGCACGACCCGATGCGAATGTCAACCGCAGACGTGCTGCTCGACCACTTTCACAAGCTTGCGCACGGCGAAGTGCGCCGAGGCGCGGAAAATGGCATCAGCGTGCACGTCGGTCTCGGTGTCCACCCGCGCTCTATAAACGCCCAAGTCGACGAAACGCTACGGGCGCTGCCCGAATATCTCTCGCATCCAGATGTGGTCGCCATCGGGGAGATCGGTCTTGAACGATGCACTGAAGTCGAGGAGCGGGTTTTTCGCGCGCAGCTCGAGATCGATTACTATCCTAAAGTCATCCATACGCCGCGGCGCGGGAAGAGAGAGGCGCTCGAGCGAATCGTTGCGATTGTTGACGACGTCGGGGCCAAGGATGTGGTTATCGATCACATTGATCCTTCTATGATCGATATCGCACTCGAAGCAGGGACATATATCGGCATCACCGTCCAGCCAGGCAAAGCATCGGTGCAAGATGCGGTGGAATTGATAAGAGAGTATCCTGAAGCAAAGTTTGTCGTCAACAGCGACATGAGCGCGCAGCGATCGGATTGCTTGTCGGTCGCAAGGGTCTTGCACGCGCTCAGCTTAGAGGGGTACGCTGATCGGGGGCAGAAGGCGTGCGCACAAAACGGCCTCGACTTATTTCTGCGATAAGTGTTCGTGCCGTGAAGCGCTGCTTCATGATCTGTATTTTCCTTGCGTATGCTTTATTACCTTCCGTGCGCTACTAAATTTGATGATACTATGACCGACGAAAAGAAAGAAGAGAAGAGGATCACGCCGAAGGACTACTGGATGAGTGAGCCCTTCGCCGAGATGCGCCGCATGGTCGACACGTTCCGCGCCAACATGGAGGACACGCTTGAGCGCGTACTCCCATCACAAGCGCTGATGCCCGCTCTGAAACAGCCCCGCGTAGACGTCCTTGACCTTGGCGACGCCCTCCAGGTGGTCGCAGACATGCCGGGAGTGCAGAAGGAGGATATCGAGATCAACCTTACCCCCGAACGGATCGAGATCAGCGCTGAATCGAGCACCGAAACGGAACGCAAGGATGAGGATTATACCTACCGCGAGCGCGGCTACGCATCGTACCGCCGGATGCTCGACCTCCCTGTCGACGTTCTTCCAGATAAGGCAGAAGCAACGTTCAAGAACGGTGTGCTCGAGGTGAAAATCCCGAAGAAAGAGCCCACTGAGGTGGAAAAGAAAACGCGAGTGAACGTTAAGTAGGTCGTGCGCCATGGAAGAACGACGCAAGTACCCCTTCGAGGCAACCGTTACGCCCGAGGTGCTCGACCGGGGGCGCCACTGGATCACCGTCCAGCTGAGGAACGTATCAACGGAGCGCCTCGTCGACGTAAGCGCGACGCTGTATACCTACAACTCGTACGATCTCGACGTCTTGCCAAGCGGCTCATTTCATTTTGTGAAAGAGTTGGCCCCGCAAGACACCGCAGCGCTCAACTTTCACGTCTTTGCGAACCACACTGGACGGGTCTATCTGCACGTCACAGCGTACCGCGATGGTGCTCTGGTGAGCTGGTACTCTCCCGATCAGGAGGTCCGGCTCACTGAAGATCCCGCCGAGATCCAGACCTTTTTCGCGAATCGGCCGTACTGGGCGTATGAAGAAACAATCGAGACGGAAACGGTAGTGCACGCCCACCGCGACGTGTCGAATCTACGGCTCGAAATCGCTGCAACTCCGCCGTCAAAAGCCCACACGCTTATGGACGTGATCGATATCGATATCATCGCAGAAGGCGGCACGAAGCGATTCGTAAGCGAGCTCTACGCGAGTGAAGAAGGCACGTATCTCCTCACAGCGCGCCTTTTTCACGAACAGAAGCTCATTAGCAGCAAGCAGACGTCCTGCTACGTTGCACCCTTTGAAGAGTGAATCTACGGCTCGTTGGATACCGACAACAGCCACTGCCTCACGGATTCGTTCGTCACACAACTGCACAAGGCACAATGAATAGAAATGTGCGGGCCCTTAGAGGGTACCTGTCGAATTACATCCGAAACGATTTCGACAATCCGTTCTACGCCTCATTCAAGATCACCCACCGATGCAATCTGCGGTGTGGCTTCTGCAACGTCTGGGCAGATAAGATCCCTGACCTTAACACGAACGACGTGCTCACTGTCATCGATAATCTATCTCAAGCAAGCACCTTTACCATCAGCTTTGAAGGGGGAGAGCCGCTATTGCGCAAGGATATCGGTGAAATTCTCCGGTACACACACGACTGTTCGAACTATATTCTGTTTACCACCAACGGACTGCTCATCGATCGACGGCCATTTGCAGAATACGCACGGTACTTCGATTTTCTGCAGTTATCCATTGACGAGGGTCACGACAACGTGCACATGCTTGACCGGCTCGACTGCTTCTCTGATCTTGGCATCAAGACGACGGTGCAAACAGTTGTAACGAAGCGCGACCTTGATAAGATCGAGGAAAAGGTGGAAAAAGTGCATGCACACGGCCACAAGATTCTCATTATGCCTGCGTTCAACTTCGATGGCACCGAAGACCTCACGCCGGATCTGATAGCACTTCGCGAGATCGTTACGCGCCTGAAGCGCGAGTACGGGAACACGCTCACAACGAGTCGCTCGTACATCGAGAGTTTTGATCAGCCGTACACGTGCCGAACGCTTAGCGTCATGATCGAGCCGAACGGCGACATCATTTACCCGTGCATGCCCATCGGCACTAAGTTGGGCAACCTCCTTGAAGACGACCTTCCGACCCTTATGACCTCGAAACGGGCACAGGCTGACCGTGAGCAAATGCTGCAGTGCGACAGGCACTGTCTCATTTATTGTCACGCTGAAACGTCCCATCTCATGTCACTGCGCAAGCTCGTCCCCTACGCGCGGAACATCGTGACCTTCCGGGCGTTTGGCTAGGCGAGTCGAATCACACTCTAGGAGAGTCATGTCGTGCGTCCTCGTTCGCGCGTTGCGTTCAAGGTCCACATCACGGCGAGAAGAACAAGGTCGCGATCGTAGTACGGGCGCAACGAGCTGCAGACGAGGACCGGGAAATATTATCAAGCGACGCGTGACTACTTGAAACGCCACGGAGGTCATAACGTGATAAAAGATGCCATGTTGTGGGAACCGATAGAAAGCGAGGCCGTACACTGTTTTGCGTGCGCACACGAGTGCAAGATTAAGAAGTGGGAGCGTGGGATCTGTCACGTGCGGCAGAATCTCGACGGCAAGCTCGAAACCCTCATCTATGCGGAGGTGAGCTCCATGAACGTCGATCCGATCGAAAAGAAGCCGCTGTATCATTTTTACCCTGGATCAAAGGTGTTTTCGCTCGGTTCGGTAAGCTGTAACTTCAAGTGTGAGCACTGCCAAAACTATGACATCTCCTTCGCGGAAGTCGGAAAGCTAGGCACGACGGAAATTCCTCCGGAGCGTTCTGTGCAGCTCGCTCTTGAGCGCAACTGCCGCGGGATTGCGTGGACGTACAATGAGCCGACGATCTGGTTTGAGTATACGTACGATTCTGCGATCCTCGCTAAAGAAGCCGGTTTGTATACGGTGTACGTCACCAATGGTTATATGACGTCGCAAGCTCTCGAAAAGATCGGACCCTACCTGGATGCGGCAAACGTCGACGTGAAGGGCTTCAACAAGAAGTTCTACAGCGGCGTCTGCAAGGCGCGCCTCGATCCCGTGCTCAAAACGTGCGAGCGCATGCACGAGCACGGCATCCACCTCGAATTGACGTATCTCATTATTCCCGGATTGAACGATGACGAAGCACAGCTCACCGCTTTTAGCGAGTGGGTGGCGGGCGTTGACTGCGACACGCCGGTTCACTTCTCGCGTTTCCATCCTGATTGGCGTATGCTTGACCGTCCTGCAACACCCATAGAAACGCTCGAAAGGGCGCATAGCGCCGCATTACGGGCCGGACTGCGCTATGTCTACCTAGGCAACGTTCCGAGCCAGCACGAGAATACGTTCTGCCCTGAATGCGGCGCCATCATTATTGAACGAACAGGCTATGCCATCAAAAAACGAGGTAAACAGTGTCCCGGATGCGGGCGCGAAGCGCCCATTATCGATCAGTAAGACTTCCGGGTGATGGTGAGGCACACCTTCAGTATCTTTTTCATTCGGTCGATGCTGAGCTCTTTATGGGCCATCGCGATGTCGCTCATCAGGTCTTTTCTGCTCATGCGCGTGTAATGCTCGTTTCTTTCTATTTAAGTACTTCGAAATGAGTCTTGTGCGTAAAGATTGGCGCATCAGGCTTACCCATAAAGGTTAATACCGTATCGCGTCCTATCGGTTGTGATGCCATGATCTGTAAACGCTTATCTGAGGTGACTGACGCCGAATTCAACCGTCTTCTCGACCGCGGCGCGGCCGTACGTGAGGTTATGGGCCACGTCCAGAAAATCATTAACGATGTGAAAGAAAACGGCGACACCGCCGTCATGCAATACACCTTAGAATATGACAAAGCCGACATTGTCGGGCTTCGAGTAACAGAAGGGGAGCTCCTCTCGGCGTACGAAAATGCCTCGCAAGATGTCATCGACGCGTTGTATAATCTTTCCGACAACATCACGTCGTTCCACATGCGGCAGGTACAGAACGACTTATGGCTTCACGAGGTTGCTCCGGGAGTTGTCTTCGGGCAAAAGACCACGCCGCTCGATCGCATCGGCGCCTACGTGCCCGGAGGATTTGCGCTATACCCCTCCACAGCACTCATGAATATCGTGCCGGCCAAGGTAGCCGGCGTGCGCGAGGTCGTCGTGTGTATTCCGCCGATGCCTGACGGCACCGTGCCGGTGGCAACCCTTCTCGCTGCCGATATTGCAGGTGCGAATGCTGTCTATAAGATTGGGGGGGCGCAGGCGATCGCTGCAATGGCGTATGGGACAGAAAGCGTCGCAAAGGTGGACAAGATCGTCGGACCTGGCAACGTGTACGTAACGGCCGCGAAGCTCCTCGTGCAGAGTGCGGTGGAAATCGACTTCCCCGCGGGCCCCAGTGAAATTGCTGTGCTCGCCGATGGAGGGAATCCCGAGTTTATCGCGGCTGATATCCTCGCCCAACTCGAGCACGGCCCTACGTCATCCGGTTTCCTGCTGACCACGTCTCCGGAACTCGCACGCGAGGTCAAAAAGCAGCTCACTGCGCAACGCGAAGCAGCCCCGCGGAAGGATCTCATTGATCTGAGCAACACTGCCGTTCTTGTGGGCGACAGCGTGGACGCGTGCATTTCGTTCATCAACGACCTCGCTCCCGAGCACCTCGAACTCATGGTGCG
Organism: Halobacteriota archaeon; assembly: GCA_050011655.1. GTDB lineage: Archaea > Halobacteriota > Bog-38 > Methanoflorentales > Methanoflorentaceae > Methanoflorens. The sequence continues at coordinate 8,162 of JBEKIR010000004.1, forward strand.
CGATCCGATTACCGCGTTGCAAAAGATCCGCAATGCCGGGACCGTCTGCGTGGGGGACTATACGCCCGCAGCTGTCGGTGATTACGCCACCGGAATAAGCTCCACGTTGCCAACCGGCGGATTCGCCAAGTACGTCAGCGGGCTTAACGTTGACCACTTTACTAAGAAGATGAGCGTGCAAGTGCTCACGAAAGGCGGGTTGGGCAGCCTTGCGGACCTCGTCCGTTCGCTGGCACAGATCGAGGGGTTGCCTGGACACGCAGCGTCAGTGCTGCGGAGGCTTCAATGAAGCTCACGCGCTCGAGCGCGATAGTCCCAGAAACTGACGTGACCGTTGCGGGGTGGGTGCATGAGCTTCGTGACCTTGGGGGCATTACCTTCCTTCTGCTCCGTGATCGCGACGGCGTTATGCAAATCACCATGCCAAAGAAGAAGGTCCCCCCTGAACTCGTCGAACACGTGCGAAGTCTCAGCCGGGAGTCCGTCGTCCGCGTCGCGGGACTCGTCAAGGAGGAACTGAAAGCGCCGCAAGGCTTTGAGATTATTCCCTACGAGGTTGAGCTGCTCAACGCTGCGGAATCACCGCTTCCGCTTGACGTTACCGGCAAGGTGCGGGCCGATCTAGATACGCGCCTGGATGCGCGGTTCATGGATGTGCGGCTTCCAGCCACGCGCGCTATCTTCCTTATTCGTGCGACGGTGCTCCACGAGGTGCGGGCGTTTCTATCAGCCCACGGTTTTATCGAAATTCAGACTCCCAAAATGGTGGCCACGGCGACTGAGGGCGGCACGCAGCTCTTCCCCATATCGTACTTTGACCGCGAAGCGTTCCTGAACCAGAGCCCGCAGCTCTACAAGCAGATCATGATGGCGGCCGGTTTGGAACGGGTTTTTGAGGTAGGTCCCATATTTCGCGCCGAGGAGCACGACACGCGCAAGCACCTCAATGAGGTCACCTCCATCGACATCGAGGCCTCATTTTTGGACGATCACGAGGTCATGGAGCTCCTCGAAGAGCTCATTCAGCACGTCTATGTCGCCGTTGCCGAGCGCTGCAGCGCGCCGCTCCAATCGTTGGGCGTGACCCTTTCGATCCCCCATATTCCCTTCAAACGAATCGCTTATGCGGAGGCGATTGAAATCGCGGATATTCCGTGGGGAGACGATCTAGACACCGCTGCAGAGAAAGCGGTCGGCGAGGAGATCGGAGAGCACTACTTCATCGTAGACTGGCCGGTTGAGCTGAAACCATTCTACGTGCAGCCACGCAACAATCTCTGCTACGCCTTCGACCTTATGCACCCCAGGATGGAACTCGCGTCAGGTGCGCGACGGATCCACGATTATGCCCTCCTCGTCGAACAGCTTGCCGGCAAATCGCTCGCGCCTGAAAACTTCGGGTTCTATCTGGACGCATTTCGTTTCGGCATGCCGCCTCACGCGGGGTGGGGTTTGGGGGCCGAGCGTCTTCTCGTAACCATGCTCGGTCTCGCCAACATTCGGGAAAGCGTTCTTTTCCCTCGTGATCGACGGCGGATTACGCCATAAAACCGAATTACGCGTTTGCGGTTCGAGTACATACCATAAAGTATAAGGTGCGAACCCCGCACTACATTACGAGGTGGGGTATGCGTTATCAAGACGATCCAGATGAGGTGCCGCTTCGCTTAAGGGTCAAACAAGGGGTTCCGCGCTCGACGCTCGACCAGCGCGTGACGAAGCTAGAGCACAAAGTTGCTGAATTGTCGAGCGTCCTAAACGGTATCACTCAACAGCTCGTCGACGTCAGTTCTTCAGTCCACGATATGGCACTGCTTCCGCGTGTAAACGACAGCAACGAGCTTCCAAGCGAAACAGAGCCGGCTGAGCCTTCGCTTCTCCAGCTTGAGAGAAAAAAGAAGACCACCTATATCATCGCGGATGCGGACTGTGCTCCCGAGCCCCAGCGTCGTCTAGGCAACGATATAATCATCGCTGATCGCGAATTGTGAGCGGGCACGCGGCCCGATGAAACGATGTTCATTAAAGAACTTGAGATTCACAACTTCAAGTCATTTGGAAAAAAGGTGAAAATTCCTTTTTTTGACGATTTTACGGCCGTTTCTGGACCTAACGGTTCAGGGAAGTCGAACATCGTCGATAGCGTACTCTTTTGTCTCGGGCTCTCGAGTTCGCGGACTATGCGCGCTGAGAAACTCACCGACCTGATTTTTAACGGGAATGGCGCTGACGAAGCAATGGTCAAGGTGAGGTTTGATAATGCCGACGCCGAACTACCCACCGACGCGGAAGTGACGGTTGCCCGAAAGGTGCGCCGTACTGCAAGCGGGTACTATAGCTATTACTACCTGGACGGCAAGCCGTGCACGCTGGCAGACATTCACGAGCTCCTCTCGAAAGCGTGCATCACCCCAGAGGGCTACAATGTTGTGCTCCAAGGCGACATAACGCGCATCATCGAGGTAAGCCCGCTCGAGCGCCGTAAAATCATCGATGAGATCGCCGGTATTGCTGAATTTGACCGAAGGCGGGATCGAGCGCTGGATGAGCTCGAAGTAGTCCGGGAACGCGTCGAACGCGTCGACATCATACTCAACGAGGTGGCACTCCGGCTCGAGCAGCTTAAGGTCGAAAGGGAGCACGCACTCAGGTATCAAGAGCTCAAAGCAAAGAAACGGGACTACGAAAAAATGGTCTTTGCGTCAAAGCTCAACAAGCTCGCGCGGGAGATCGAGGCGACCGAAGGTGACTTGGCGCGCAAGCAGCGGAGCAAGGACAAGGCGGTTCACGAGCTCAGCGCAACGCGAGACGCGATCTATGATCTTGAGAGTCAGCTGAGCGGACTCAACAGCGCCGTGTCTGAAAAAGGCGAAAACGAGCAATTCGAATTGACAAAACACATTGAGAGTATCAAAGGGGGTCTTGGGCAACATCAAAGTAGGATCGACTTTGTGACCAAGGAGGTAGGGAGCCTCGAATCACAGAAGCGCAAGGCATTCATCGAAGTGAACGCCCTCAAGCAGAAGCACGAGGCACTGCAGAGCGATCTGAGAGCTGAAGCGGTGCGACGGGCAAGCCTTTCAAGCGAGCTCGAAGAGCAGGAGCAGGATCTCAACGCGCTTAAAGAACAGCTTGCCACGCTCGACGAAAATGTGACTCAGGCGCGCGATGAACTCTTTGAGAAGCGCAAAATGCTTGGCGAGGAAAAGGACAAGCGGGGGGACGTCGTACGCGCCCGAGACCGGGTGCTCGACGTCTTACGTCGCGCCTCAACGGACGTGCACGCGCTCGAGGAGAAGATTGACGGCGTGCGGTCAGACGCGGCTTCTGTCGAGCGTGATTTGGAGAAGATCCATCAGGACCGCGCCGCGCTGACGCGAAAACTGGAGAACGCGCGCGAGAACATCAAAGACCTCGAGGTGCGACGCGAGGACCTAAAGCTCGCCATGGAAACGGTCGAAAGGCGGCTGAATCAAGCGCATCAGGAGTTCGTCCGCGCGGAAGCGCGCCTCAAGGAGAGCTTCGGCAAAGCGGTGGAAGCGATACAAGCTGCCCAGTTGCCGGGGGTGCGTGGCGTCGTGGCTGAGCTTGGCAAGGTCGATCCGCGGTATACCACGGCGCTCGAAATTGCGGCGGGCCCGCGCTTGCGAAACATCGTCATCGACACCGATGCAGACGCGGTGCACGCTATCGCATATTTGAAAGAGCAGAACGTGGGCCGCGCGACGTTTCTACCACTGAACAAGATGAAATCTGTACACCGCGAGGCGCTCCCTGCACACAGCAACATCGTCGATTACGCAATCAATCTCGTTGATTATGACCCAGAGTACGCAGCGGCGTTTTCGTACGTGTTTGGCAAGACTGTTGTCGTCAATGAGCTCGAGCAGGCTCGCACCCTTATTGGCCGGTACCGCATGGTGACGCTCGATGGTGAGCTGCTCGAAATGAGCGGTGCCATGACGGGAGGCATCGACCGACGGGCGCTGAGGTTTATCGCCGGCGAGGAGCAAGAGCTGCACAAGCGTAGTCGCCAGATACGCGAGTACGAAAAGGAACGTGAACGTTTGCAGCAGGAGCTCAACGATGTGGACGACCTTTTGCTACAAGCCCGGCACGAGCTCGTCACGGCTGAGGGCGAGCGGGAGCGTTTGGCGCGGGAGACGGAAGCTTTCAAGGCGCGAAAGGAGCAGGCTAACGCACAGGCGGACGCTGAAATCATCCACCTCGCTGCGATGCGGGCGGAGAAAGAGCAGGCGGGCGTAAACATCAATGAGCTTGAGGAACAAGAGGCGCTACACGGTTCAGCCGTTGCCGCCCTTGAACATGACATTGCGGAACTTGAAAAGCGGCTCAAGGGTACCGACGCGTCAAAGCTCACTGAAAACCTCGCTCAGATCGCGGACGAGGTCAGACGGCTGCAGGGTCGCATCAGCAAATGCGACGCAACTATCGCTGATTTTCGCCTTCAGGAAGACTATAACGAGAAGAAGCTTGCTGACGCCAAAGAGCATTTGGAAACGACCGATAAGCGGATCAGGGAGCTCCGGGCCAGCATCCGTGAATATTCCGAGGCTTCTGCGCATCTCGAACAAGAGCTCGCCGACGTTTGCGGCCGCGAGCGCGAACTCGCGCGCGAGCTTTCAGAACTGCGTGAAGGACGGGATACATTGCTGGAGCAGATCAGCCTGAAGGAGACGGAGAAAGCGGATCTTCAGCACAAGATTGATCGCACTGATCAGGCGCTCGAAACCCTCGATTATCAGCGGTTGGAGCTCGAAGCCCGTCGAGACGAGCTCAAAGCAGAGGCGGGCGAGATCGACGACGTGCCGCCTGAGGAGCCGCATGAGGCCATCGTGGCAGCGCTGAGAACCCTCGAAGCGCAGCTCGAGTCGATGAATGACGTCAACATGCGTTCCATCGAGGATTATGGCAACGTCGCCCGACGACAACAAGACCTCGCCGCGCGCAAGGACACGCTTTTCAATGAACGCGCTGAGATACTCGAACGCATTGACCGCTACGGCCTGATGAAAAAGGAGGCGCTGCTCACGGCGTTTGAACGCATCAATGCGAACTTCAAGGTCATCTATGCGGAACTCTCGGGAGCCACGGGCGAGCTTGCTCTGGAGAACTACGAGGATCCCTTCGACGGCGGCCTGTTCATCCACTCGTGGCAGCGTGGCAAGCACGTGCAGCGAATCGAGGCGATGTCGGGCGGAGAGAAGAGCCTTGCAGCGCTAGCGATGATCTTCGCCATTCAACGGTACATGCCGGCGCCGTTTTATATGTTCGACGAAATCGACATGTTCTTGGACGGTGCAAACGCCGAACGGGTCGCACGCATGATCAAGAAGCTCTCCTCGAACGCTCAGTTCATAGTTGTCTCGCTGCGAAAACCCATGATCGAAGCGGCCAGTCGCACGATCGGTGTCTCTATGCAGGAAGGTAACATCTCGAGCGTCACTGGGGTGAAGCTTAATTGACCAGCGACGGACGCGCCGGCGCTATCGCCAACGGTGAAGCGCCCGAAGATTTTGATGAACGATCAATTGATATTTTAGTGTCGCTCGCGAAAAACGGCGAGATCGATCCTTGGGATATCGACATCGTCGACGTCACCGACAAGTTCTTGGCCCAAGTCGCGGAGCTCGAAAAACTCGACTTGCGGGTGTCAAGCCGAACGCTCCTTTTTGCATCGATACTGCTGAGGATGAAGGCGGACGCGCTCGAGGAATCGGAACCGCAAGACCTAGACGAAGAAGAATTGCCCGATGAAGACCTTCACGCGTGCTTCCCCGCCCTCAAGCCTAAGGTACGGCGGCACGCGAAGCGTCGCGTCACTCTGTCAGAGCTCATCCACGAGCTTAAAAAAGCGACAAAGCGAAGGGAAAAGTCAGACGTGCGCCGGCTCATACAGCTTCAAGCACAGGAGTTTGACGCTCTCGCAGTGGCGCACACGGAAGACATCGAGCGGCAGGTCAAACGAGTGCAGCGCGAGCTTAAGCGACGTTTCGGGGGGCAGGATCAGGTGCTCTTTAGCGAGCTCGTCGTCGATAATACTGCTGAGCATATCGTTCAAACCTACATACCATTACTCTTCATGGCAACGAGGCGACAGATACAGCTCGAGCAGAAGGAATTATTCGGTGACATCTTGATCCAATGCAAAAACCTTTAACGCCCTTGCCGCGTTCATGAACGGTAATGAACGATAGAGACCTCATCGAGGCAGCGCTCTTCGTCGCAGGCAGGCCATTGACCCTTTTCGAACTAGAGTCTATGGTTAGCTTTGATGCTGATGTCGAAGAAATCGTCGAATCGCTCATCGAAGAATATCGGGAGAATGGCGCGCTTGAGATCGTTCAGACCGACGAAGACATTGTCATGCAGGTGAAGGGCGAGTACGCTGATGCGGTCCGCGCGATCGCTCAGCGTGATCTCGAGACGCCCGTACTGCGAACGCTTGCTGTTATTGCGTTTCATCAACCGGTCACACAATCAAAGGTAGCCGAAATTCGAGGTAACAAAGCGTACGGGCACGTGCACGAACTTCAGGCGCGCAAGCTCGTTGAATCGGAGCCTTACGGAAGAACTAGGATGCTCCGAACTACCAAAGCTTTCGCGGACTATTTTGGTTTCGAGACGGAAAGCCTCGAGGAGATTAAGCAAAAAATCGGGCTGCTTCTGCGGTAGCCGTGCGCAAGGCAGTGCAGCCTCTCAGCCGCAGTCTCGGATATCCGGCAATTGGCTAGCGGTTTGTTGTCGAGTACGGGCAGCGCGATTCGCGATCTTTGCCGCGAAAGCGCCGGCGACGAAGCCTGCATCCACGTTCACGACGGCCAATACCGAGCACGACTGCAGCATTGCTAACAGGGCAGCTTCTCCTCGACCGCCTAGGCCGTACCCAGTGGAGACAGGAACACCTATCACAGGGATGTCAGTCAAGCCTGCTATAATGGTGGGAAGGGCCCCCTCTCTGCCAGCAAGGACAATGAGCACGTCTGTGTCTAGCAGTTTGGAAAGCTCTGGATATAGTCGGTGAATGCCCGCTACGCCTACATCGTACGATATGATTGTTTTGCAGTTTAGTTCTTCAGCGAGAATGCGTGCCTCCTCTGCAACGGAGATATCTGCAGTACCGGCGCACACAACGCCGACAAGCCCGTAGGGGGTTTCAAAGTGCGGCTTTTTTCCAATAGCTGCGATGCGCGCCCGATCGTGCCATTCGACGTCAAAGTGTTTTAGTGCCCGCAGCTGGTGCTCTGAAACCCGAGTGATTACGACCCGCCCCTCCACCTTAAGCTGCGCCTCGACGATAGCGACGAGATCTTGCGCATTTTTGCCTTCTGCTAGGATAACTTCTGGAATTCCTACTCGATGCAGCCGCGAGGTATCTAGCTTCGCAATTTCAGCAACCTTTTCATATCCATCAATAGTGATCTCGCGTCGAATAAGTCGTGCGGCTTCTTGCTTCGAAATCTCTCGGTCGGCGAGCTTGTTGAGTATAATCTCCAAGCTAGGCATGCGCAGTTATGTTCTTAGCAAGTGTAATAAATACACCACATTGAGAAGCACAACGGGGTAACCTCATCGGCGCGCGAAATGGACCGTCGGCAATCAGGGTAGGCCGGAGACGTTAAATACGGCCCGTTCACTTCTATCGTGTACCATACGAAAGCTAGAGGAAGAGAAGCCGCTTGAAAGCTTCTAAAGACAATCGGGACGCGAAACGGCCGCTTGCAAGGCCACGGGGCACCCGCGATTTTTTGCCGGGTGCGATGGCAAAACGCCGTTTTGCCGAGCTTCAGTTCAGAAACGTAGCCGAGCGCTGGGGGTACGGCGAGATCGCAACACCCGCGTTTGAGCCGCTCGACCTTTTTACGATCAAGTCGGGAGATGCGATAACAGACGAGATTTACAGCTTTACAGACCGCGGGGGTCGCGCGCTAGCGTTGCGGCCTGAGCTCACCGCGCCCGTCATGCGCGTGTACGTGAACGAGCTGCAGTCCGCGCCTAAGCCGCTCAAGTTCTACTATTTCGGTGACTGCTTTCGGTATGAGCGGCCCCAGTCCGGGCGCTACCGGCAGTTCTGGCAGTTTGGCGTCGAACTCATTGGAAGTGCGAGGCCAGAAGCGGACGCGGAGGTGATCGCGCTTGCGCAGCATATGCTTAGAAGCTTGGGGCTTGAGGCGCAGATCCACGTTGGCTCTCTCGACGTCCTCAGGGCCGTTTTTTGCGAGCTTGACGATGAAACCTGTGCCCTCGCCATGCGCTTAATCGACAAAGGCGATTTCGATCAATTGCAGGAGCTCCCGCACGGCGACACCGCCATAAGGATCATCGAAGCAGAAGACCCTTTGAGCGAAGCGCAAAGCGTTGCGTCAGTCGATCACCTCTTGCAGGTTCTTGAGCTTCTCGACACGCTCGCCATATCGTATAAGGCTGATTTCGGCATTGCGAGAGGGCTCGAGTACTACACCGGGATCGTCTTTGAAGCCTATGCCCACGGCCTCGGTGCTCAGAATCAGGTTCTAGGCGGAGGCGCATACCGGCTCGCGCACCTCTTCGGAGGCGATGACGTGCCGGCGACAGGCTTTGGAATTGGATTTGACCGGATCATGCGCGCTGCCAATATTCATAGCGCAGAGCTGCCGCGGATTCTAGTAGTTCCCACCAAGGACGCGCGCATCTACGCGCTCCGCATCGCCGATGAGTTGAGGGCACACGTCTGCGCGGATGTTGACGTTATGGGGCGAACGGTTCGTGCGCAGTTGACGTATGCCAACAGCGCAAGTTTTGACTTCGCCGTCATTATCGGAAAGAGCGAAATGCAGACCTCAAAACTCACGCTGCGCAATCTCAAGACCGGTGAACAAGAATCACTACACGTTCAGGAGATTATTGATCGCGTCTTACGCCACACATAAGGGAAAACGGACTACAGGAGAGTGCTCTTATGAATGTCGTGCAGACTGTGTTATGGAAACTAATAAACCCAATAGCGATTGTAACGGCCGGCTGTGCGGACAACACGAGCGGCTTTGTCGCAAGTTGGATCACCCAGGTGTCCTTCGTGCCACCGCTGATTATGGTAGCAGTGAATCCGTTGCACTACACCTACGAGCTCATCGTCAAAAGCAACGCTTTTGCAGTCAATATTCTCAGAACGGATCAAGCTGAATTGGTTGATGTCTTCGGCAAGAGCTCGGGCAGAAAAGTTGTAAAGTTTGCGTCGGCGGCGTACGATCTCGGAAGCACAGGCTCGCCAATCCTTAAAGACTGCTTGGCGTTTGTCGACTGTACCGTGATGTGGACCAGAGAGGCCGGAGACCACGTCCTTGTTGTCGGTAGCGTCGCTAGTGCCGCCATTATCTCTGATGGCGAAACCCTTCAAGAAGCACGGTCAATGTACACGCAACGCGCATCAATCGGGACGCGTCATCGAGGGATCAACAATGGTGGAGCTTAAATTCAAAAATGGCCTCATTCCGGTCGCTACGCAGGACTACGAGACGGGAGAGGTGCTGATGATTGCCTTTATGAATGAGGACGCGTTTGAGATGACTCAAACAACCGGTTATGTTCATTATTGGAGCCGAACAAACCAGCGTGTTTGGAAGAAGGGGGAGACATCGGGCCACGTTCAACGAGTGAGGGAGATCTTAGTTGACTGTGATGCGGACGCGCTTGTGATAAAGGTGGATCAAGTTAAAGCGGCGTGTCACACTGGCTTCTGGTCGTGCTTTTTCAGGACTATCGACGGGAGAGTAATCGGCGAAAAGGTGTTCGATCCCGATAAGGTGTACAAAACGCGCGACTAAGCACCAGCTGTCGCCGCTCCAAAGTGAGTCGCTAGGACGCCCTCCAAACTCGAAGACGCTCCTCGCAGGCTGTAAATGATGCGAGGATGGGTAGCCGCCTTGAGTTCATGAAAAATAATTCTGCCACAGCATCTGAATGCGCTGGTCAGGGTTTTATCCCGCACAAGATTACAACTCCTTCGGCTGCGTGCTGACGCCGGCGAAATGTTTAGGTAGATGTGTTGCACACTTTTTGCTGAGATTATGACGCGTAAATGCATCGAAAAAAGCTGTCTGTATCACGCTGAGTGCGAGCGTTACTTTGAGGATCAAAACTTGACTGACTTCAAGAAAACGAAGTCTGCGACCGGCGAGGAGCTCTGCGTATTTCATTGGGGCATTGGGTTTATGCGAGCAATGAAGAAATGTCCCGGCCGGGAACCGAAAGCATAAAACCGACTTTAAAACTGCATTCTAGTGGGACAACCCTGCGATTGCTAGCGCTGGCCGCTTCTTGCGCGTATTTTTTAGCCCCTCTATACTTGACCGTTGTTACCTTTTGTCGATTAGATACCCGTTGTTCAGGCCGCAAGTAATAGTCGGACTCGATTGGGCCTGCTGATCGGGATTCTCTCAGCCTACAACGCAGTGGCGCGGGGCAGATGGCCGAGCTAGGCGAGGTAGCGCTCAATTGTGGTTGTAAAACTTCTGACTCCGTTGTAAAACTAGCTCGCTCAATGTAACCCCCCTATCGTGAGCACGATCGTTTTTCCGTCTTCCGAGGCGTACCGCGATATCTATCTCCCACGCGCTTAGAAAAACGTTCACAAAGTCGGAATTGTGGGATACAACAACATGCGGTCACAGCCTCGTAATTATTAGGTACGAAATAACAGCCTGCGATAGATAAAGCACAACGTATCAATCTTTCTTGAGCTACGCTCAGCGATCTCGATCTCTCCAGCGCCGCTGTCCTGCGAGCGGTCCTGTGCAAAATGGCACCTGCCGTATCATAAAATCCATCAAATATGATAGGTCGCCGCTTAAGCCGATTAATAGTCACTTTGCGCCTATTAAAGCTCCTCCGAACCCGAGCGCCCACAAGAGGATCGGGTAGGCGATCATGCGCTCCATCCCGCCTTTACCTATTGCCAGCCAATGACCCGTGACGAGTAGAACAAGGGCAACGAGCGCGATGATCCCGAGGCCCGCGGAGAAGTGCGAGAGCGGCGGGCGCAGCACCCTATAAGAGATGATCACAGAGACCGCCACAAAGACATATGCAGCGATCGCGAAGATTTCGTGGGGGGCGCTGGTCCTTACAGGGAATAAGCCCACTCCCACAGCACAGGCACCGGCTACTGCAAGGGTGGCGGCAAGGCCTGTGCCGAGGGTACGCCGTCCGAGCAGTGAAACGATGAATGCTAGCGCTCCGCACACCGCGATCCACGCGCTGTACAAAAGTGCTGTTTGTCCCACGCCCAAGTTGCTTACGGCGTTGGTCGCCACGCTATACCCCCAGGGATATCGCGCTTCGGCGATGACTATCACGAGAATGAACTGCGCCGCGCCTACAAAAAAGAGCGCCCCGAGGAGAGTCCGGTTCTCGATGCGCATTGGTACTCACCCAACGGTCACTGGATGCTTAAGAATTTTACGCTTTGATTTTAGCAACCTGTTCGGGCTGAAAGCCGCAATAGTCGAGGAATCCCTCAGGGAGACCTGTTTCCTGAATTTTTCCCGAGAGATTTGAAAATACCGATACTAGGCAGTATCACGAACGCTCTTCCGGTTTGCACGCAACATCAGCGTTCTACGCGCAAAGCCACATCTCCCCAGCACTTCATATACACATCAAAAACGTGCTCACAATACGTGTTCATAGTGAGACCAGCCAACGTTAACCCACCCCTCGATGCATGCGCCCAGTCCTGATTTTAGTTTGTCGAGGATAGAGTTTCTATAGCTGCCACCTTCAGGAGTTGTTCAAATCAAAAAGAGGGAAAGTGATGGCCTGTGTTACACCGAAATCGACGCAGAGGACGATAGCTGTTCCATTCGAACCGGTGTACGCCGGGGCAAACCCTGAAACGAAGACCCCCACTGGAGGGTGTAGGGACCCACGCCTATCGGTTTGGTGACCGGGACCTTCAGCGCATCCAGGGTTGTGGTATGCACCTGCATAAATTTAGAATCCGGCCTGACATACAGGGCGGCGATGAACCGGGTTGTATCGTTTTGCTGCTGGAGGATGTAGACATGGGTCAGCGTGGTGTTATTTGCTTTGAAACCCTGGAGCTGCTCGTGGATTGTCTTAAATGCGGTAGAGTTCGTCCGTCGTTCCTCGCGGCAGCTAGTGCCTTCGAGTCTATTTTTTTGCGAATGAGGCCGCGCGTGGCTCTTGTGTTTGTGTTTGCGGAACAGACCTTCATCGCCCTTGTTTTCAAATTTGATGCGATGTCGCCGTCGGTTTCGTCCCAGCTGGCACGCTGTCCAGAAGCTTCGCAGCTGGTTCGCGCTTCTGAATACCTTCGTGCCATTGTAGTATCCTTGATATACCGGCTCTGTTGTTCGTTTGGTTTCGTTATCAGACTTCTCTCATCTAAGACTGTAAGTCGTCGTCGCGATCATAGGCAATCCTTATTCTTGTCTTCAAGCCCACTAGACCCGGGGTTATGTGAGCCAGATTTGACGCTATTATGGATTGCGGCCTCATCTTTCTTCTTCTTGCGCTCACGCTCTAACACGTGCGCCGATCTCGAGGCACGATAACGAAAAGCGAGCAGATTGCGGGAGACGCACGCGTGAATGTTAAAGGTAAGAGGTGTTGGAGAGGATGCTTCAGGTTTAAGAGGCGCGGGTTCGTATTCTGCTATTATGCAGAACAAGACGTATTCGATGAACGTTTCTGACATGAGTGAGGACGAAGTCGAAGAAGCGGTATCAGATGCGCTGCACGGAATCGTAAGGGCGATGAGTCTTTGGCAAGAAAAGAAGTCGTTTCACAAGAAGGTCACTGAAGCGCTGTTTGACATTTTGAGACAGAACGACCTCACCATCTTCGATGTGCTTATCAAACGAGATGAGAAGGTCTGCGAGATTCTGGATGAGCATACGAAAGACATCCCTGAAGGAAAAATGCTTGAAGGCTCGATAGATACGGAAACGGTGAAAGTGTATAACCTGCGCTCCAAAGATCCGAACGGCAATTTTGAGCTGCTTTATGAGGACGAATTCCGAAAGGATATCCAGATGACACTCTATACGGAACGAAAGAGAATCAAGATGTAGTTTCGTCGTGCTTAAGCTAGCTCAGCGACACTCACGTTCGACGTTAGTTTGCGGGGTTTCACTTGGGAGGCTTTATCAATGTCTTTGTCCGAATGCGATCGTGTACGATATCAGCGGCAAATAATGATACCGAGCTTCGGCGAACAGGCGCAGCTGCGTCTGAAAAGCGCGACGGCACTCATAGCTGGTTTGGGGGGGCTTGGCTCGCCCCCCGCGCTGTATCTCGCGGCCGCCGGGGTCGGGCACCTCAAGCTCGTTGATATGGACGACGTCGAGCTCAGCAATCTGAACCGTCAAGTGCTGCACTAGGACGAGGACGTCGGTAAAGCAAAGGTCACCTCAGCATCGCAGAAAGTTAAGAAGATTAATCCAACAACGCGCGTCGAAGGGTTTGATCTGGCCGTCGACGACAAAAATGTCTTCGAGCTTACCAAGAACTGCGACGTCATTCTCGACGCAATAGACAACTTTGCAGTCAGGTACATGTTAAATGCAGCGGCTGTCGTCCATCGGGCCTTAATCCATGGCGCCATATACGGTTACGAAGGGCGGCTCGCAATTGTGGTACCCGGCAAGACGGCGTGCCTTGAGTGTATCTATCCTCACGCTCCGCCGTCGCGAGGTATTTCCCGTGTTGGCACGACGCCGCGCGTGATAGCTTTGCTCCAGGCAACTGAGGCGATAAAGTCACTGACTGGCACAGGGGTGGTGTTGGAAAACAAATGCTCATCTATGACGGCGAAACGATGAGCTTCGACAAGGTCAGGGGTTCGCGCAACCCGCAGTGCAAGTCGTGCGCTACTCTCGGGCCGAAGTAGTGCCGTCTAAATGTCTAGATATGTAGCTTGATCCGTGGAGAAGGTCGTGCCTGTCGCTAACTTGCCCCATTCGCACGCCGATGAGGCGAGAACGAGGTCACACCTACGACTGTTGGGATCATTAATAATGTGAGGCGCACATTTGAAGCCGATGATAGCGGAGTCAAAAGGCCCGATAGCCGAAGCGGCCGTTTCCTCGACGCCTGGCGATAGAGTCAGCGCTTAGGGTCGATCGAAGACCTGTTTGCTGCTCATCTCGTTTTTTCAGCGTTCATCGATCCTAGTCATTGGGTTTGTCTTTCTTCCTCTGTCTTTGCTCGTCAGCCCGGCCGCGCCAAACAGCAACGCCCTGTTTCGTGCCGTCGCGTTTATCGTCGGCTTTGCCGTGGTCATGATCGCGAACCAAAGGATCTTAGAAGGCGTCGCGGGCACGACATTGGGCTGGTGGCTCACAGAGATAGCGGTCGTTCGAGAGGATTGCGCCGAAGTGGGATTACGGCGCTCGGCACTCAGAAATAGCATGCGCCTAGGCGCGCTACCTTTCGTCGTGCATATCTGCTCGGCACAATCATCGCTCGGAACAACAGAAAAAAGTAGCGGCTAGGGGCCAGGCAGTAAGAACGGTGGTAATCAACATCTGATGGAAACGTCGCAAGACGCTGATTGACGTCGCAGTGTCACTTCTGCGGCGGGCGAACGCGTTGGAAGAGGTTGGGGTCGAAGTCGATGTCGACCTGTTCTTGTTCGGAGACGCCGCTCCTTGTCAGACTGAAGATGCGCCAAAAAACGAGGAACAACGCGAGTAGTGCGATCCCTAGTATCCCGATGAATTTCTTGTTGCCGGCGTAGAGAGCGATCGAGCTGGCAACAATCCCGATCACCACGAGCATAAGCAGCACAAGGTTTGTTTTTAAAAGGCGACTGTAGGCCATTTTGCAGCGTCCGCGTTAATAGAACAAACGGAGTTTGGGCAGAAACTACATAAAGCTTGTTCGTTGGCTCTGCGGCACGTTTTTGTCGCGTGTCGAGGCCCGTTAGCACGTGCTTTTAAGCGAGCAGCACGGCTATTATGCCAGAAAGAAACACCCCGTCAAAGGTCCCGGCGCCTCCAATTGACGCAACTGGCGCTCCGATTTTTTTGATTGCGCCCAAATTCGTTAAATCGGCGCCGATGAGAGTGCCGAGTACTCCACACACGTAGGCTAAGGCAAAGGCGTTATCGACGCTTGGAAACTGCGCCAAAACGACAATGGTGTATACAGCCGCGACGAGCGGCGACACAAGTGCGGGAGAGACGATCCCAACTCCTTTTACCGGTCTTGATGTGAGATGGGAAATGATTGCGACAAGAGTAACTCCGACGATCGCAAAGCCTACGACGCTTGGAAATCGCCAGAGGAGATAAAGCGAGACAATAGATGGAATGAGGGCGCCACCGACGTTAAGGGCAACGACTGTTCTTCGTGAGCCCACGGCGGCTGCCGGTACGTGGTACGTCATCCCGAAAACGGTGACATACGCATCCTGCATAACAGGCTCGCGAGATTCAACTGTGAATAGCGGTATGTTGATAAAGCTCCCGACAAGCACCGCTAAGAGCAACAGTGTGATTGCTTGCGCAGAGAAGCCGATTCGACCAAAAGCAGCTCCGATTAGTCCGAGGAAGATGAAAATAAAGAGTACGATTAGCGTGAATATGACAAATGCAGTTATGGCCAGCGAAAATGGGCTATAGACGTACGTTCGATGATCTGCCAAAAATTGTCTCCAATCAGCGCCCCGTTTTTCGCGCCGCACGCGCTCGCGAACAAATCTAGCTGAAAGCATGTAAACCTTTGATTAATTATAAGTTTTTCAGGCATTTCGCGAACATGGGCGTGACCGGTACTGCTGCGTGCAGCGGCAAGATCTCGCAAAAGGAGGTTGAGGCTTAGGAATAGCCACCTGGCTTATTGCGCCGCGATAAGGCCGAGCCTCGTCGCACGCTGCTGCCTTTCCTAGCGACGCTTAGCGTGGGGCACTGCTTGGACTAGAGCTGCTCGTCAAAAAAAGCGCTGTCACCGTTTAGAACCATTTTTGAACTCACCATGCTTTACACCGACGCCGGCTAGTTCACCTTTGCATTGGGCAACACAACAAAGCTCCTTTTGAGCTCGTTGAGAAGCTCGCTCAAAGGTACGCAGCCTCAATGAACGACGCTAGCAACTCTCAAATCGAATTCTTTTGATGCTCTAACGTAGTGGTCAAACAGTCCGCGGCCCCACTTCATGCCCGGTTCGCTGTAGCTTAGCAACTCGTCTGAATAGTCATATGACCCATCGAATCTGAAAAGTCCGAGCATAAAGAAATAGTCAGTTACGGTGAAAGCTATTCTTGGGCTTTGATCAATCACGCGCAGCGTAAGATTTGTCTTAAGTACATCCTTGAGCGCGCTGCGATCTATAAGCTCTAGTACGGTGTCGAGCAGTTCGCCGGTAACGACAAGCTCGATCGATACCCCTTTAGCGGCTAGATCGGCGAAAGTATCAAGCAAGTCCGGTGTGAATGCGGAGAAAACGCCTCTTATCACTTTAGCTTTTTCGAGTAGCTTGACAAAGGTCGAAAAGGCCTTGAAAACGTCAGTCGGCGTGCTTGTCAAGAGGTGTGACTCTTGCAGAACTCCTATGTTCTTAAGGAAATCGTCAGGGATACCGCTTAAATCGTGTCCAAGCCAGAACTCGCCAAACTGAGTAATTACGTCGACGGTTTTTACGAAGCTCTCCAAGTGTAAAGCGACAATCTTGCCGGAGCTTGTAAGCAGGTAGTTGCGCTTACTGTCTTGCACGGTGAGGCGTTCTTTCTCCAGCTCTCTGAGCGCGTGTATAGCTGCCGTTGAGCTTGTTCCTGTTGCTTCGCGTAACTCGGCGAGAGTTGTCGCGCCGTTGTTAAGCGAGAGAATGAGGTTCTTTCTGACGTCTGAACATATCAATAGCCTCGCAACGTCGGTTTGTGGCTCCAGCACCGCTCCGTTCAATTCTTATCCCTCCTGCTATTTCATGCATCAATTATTAATTTATATCAACGATATCGAGTTATATCAACGATGGAATTTGATATAAAGCTTGCTATAGTAGTTTAAGGTGCATAATGCATCCTAAAGTTGTCTAAATATATAATTATTGACTTTAAATATCAACAGTTTTACTAAGTATCGACAAATCGTCTAGCAACCCGTTGACCCGATTGTTCCCTTCTCAAGTAGTTTCTAACCCCGCACAGCCCTCCAGAGGCGTCAAGGCGGCCGGAAACGCCGTAACTGAGCACGCTTCTGCTCTATCTCGGCGACGAAGCGCTTTTCTTACCCTCAAGAGCTAGGTGTACCACGGACTAGACCAGTCGACGCTCGCACTTGGAACCTTACCCAGGAGCGACGATGGGTGCGTGAAATCCACGATATGCTTCTCGAGGAGTGCGTGTAGATACGCTGGTCGCTGTGAGCGTTGTCCATATTGTCCTCGCATGACAATATTGTAAAGTCACCTACCTCACCAACCAATTGTACTAACCATAATATAAAGATACCGAAATTGTTCTCGAAAACGCTATCGTTGCGTGAAGGCGGACGATTTTGGAGTCTTTGCAGCGTTTTCTAGCGCTTCATCAGTATGTGCGATGACGACGAGAAAGGCAAGTGCACCGTTATGAAGGGTCTGGGAGACCCGTGTAGACAGTCCGGCAAGCTTCGCGAATGTATGGGGCAGGCGGACCGTCGGGAGCGTTCACGCGGGCGGCGTTAATCTCGCTTGCAATCCACTTCGGGATATCAAGTTCTACGGCGCACACGAAAACGGAAGCGAAACGTGCCGAATACTACCGTCTTGGTGGTGGAGCAGAGGGCAAGAAGCCCCGTAACTTGCTAGAGACTGCAAGCCGGCCTCTCATTTCTAAGACAGCAATGTATGAGGAAGGGAGTTATTGAGTAGAACATTACGATACAGTTCGTGTATGGATGCAACGTTTCAGCGAGCATAGGTCTACAGGCTCTCATTATATTGTGGATATTGACTATACAGAAGGCATCGAGGCTCCCTTCAACAGAGTAATTTTTCGTGGCCGTTGTTTTTTTAAGCAGAACAAAGCTCAGTGATCTCAAATCAAAACGCTTATTGCTTCATCGATCCGCTTATGTTCCAGCTTATGCATTCACACGAACAACCAGGCTCTCCAGTGAATAATAAAGACACAAGAAGAGGTGAGAGGCCGTTTAGTAAGTTGCGATGGTCATTAATAGCCATCTTTGGTGTATTCGTCGTGCTTTTGTACTCTGTCCCCTCCTTATTCGGGATTCAGTTCATCGTGTTTATTGCTCTACTTTTCGTTATCGCAATTCTTCATGGCGTCGAACGATACGGTGCGAGGAATACGACGGTTTTCTTTTTCACCGCGTGCGCAGTGAGCCTTTTTTTCGAGGCAATAACCATTCGAGCAGCGTTTGCGCCGTCTATTTTATATCACTACGCTATGCCTCTAGTTATCCCAGGCCTTGGGGTCCCTCTGACCGTTATTTTCGCCTACTTCGCCGCCGGATACTTCTCGTGGATGCTGTCACACGTGCTCACAGGGCAGTATAACACGAAACTTAAGGGAAAATGGATTCTAGTCGTGCCGTTTATTGGCGCATTTATCATGGTCATGTGGGACCTCGGTATGGATCCTATCTTTTCGACAGTGCTCAAGCAATGGGTATGGCAAACCCCAGGGCCCTACTACTTTGGGGTGCCGATCCCGAACTACAGCGCATGGTTTAACTTAGTATTCATCATCTATCTGCTCTTCGCCCTCTTCCTCTCCAAGTACGATCGGATTCAACCGCAAAAAATGAACACGCTCAACGGCAAGCCTTACTGGATCGAAGCGGCTGTTGTATACGGTCTCATTGGGTTGAGCATAATAGTGGCTCCTATCTCAAACACCAACGACATCACGCTCTCTATGGCATTGGTAACCGTTTTCACGATGATTTTTGTAGCCATCATTTCGTTTATCACAATTATGAATAATGATGAACTGATGTGATGGGTCTACTTTGCGCAACTTGACATACTCGTCGCCGCTCCTTCAGTTTGTCCTCGTCGGGTGCTCGCCCCCGCGTTCTGTTTCTTGTTCAGCAGCTACCTCGTTCCTAAGATTCCGTACGCGGAAAGGGCCATCTTCTGATTGGGTGAAAGCTAAAGTTGTCTTTCTAGCTGATTATCTATCGTTCTAGAACTTATCGGCTATTAACTGCGTCAACGCGGAAACCGGCTCGCTTGCGGCCACGGAGAAAGATAAAAGCTATGACGGCGACTTTACTAATTTCTATATTGGTGTGCTGCCCCACAAAACAAACGACATTATCTTCCTCTTTGGCAACGCCGCATAGTTTAGGACTATCACGACGCAGAAAATTACGCACAAGGGTCGTCATAATCAGCTTTATATACGCGACAATCGTCGAATAACAAGCGCGTCAGAACAGGAGGCATAGTGAACACCCTTATTATTAGTGAACACCCTTATCATTTACAAATCTTACCACCGCCTGAACACCGAGAAGGTCGCAAAGGCTATGGCGGAGGCCATGAATGCGCAGCTTACTACCGTCGAGGACGTGCGGCCGGAAGCGCTAGCCGGATACGACCTCATCGGCTTTGGGTCGGCATCTGCGGGTTAAAGCATCACAACTTACTGATCGAACTGATCGAAGCCATGCCAGCGATGGACAAGAACGTATTCGTTTTTTCGACGACCGGCAACTTTCGCGAGGTCAATCACCAACTCATCAGGAGAAGCTAACAGAGAGAGGCTATCATATCGTCGGCGAGTTCACTTGCGCTGGCCAGTTCGCGGGCGCGCTGCGATTGTATGGGAAAGCATGCCAGTGCGTTTGTGTCACACCTACCGGGGGCTTTTCGGTAAGTGGCCAATAGTAACCTATTAACGGCAGGTGCGACGCGAAGAGCCAGAAAACCCAATCCAACTTAATCGCTGCACGGTTTAAGTCGAAGATCTATCAAAAAAGAAGCGCAAAAAAACGTAAAGCAAGGCCCCTAGCACGCACAAGGTTCTTGGTACGCGTTTGCGGTCCTTCCGGAGCTCGAAATCACCCTTGCGCGCCGTAAACCCTTAGGTTTTGCAGCCAACCTATTCAAAAATTGCGGTACAGCTGTTGCAAACGCTGTATGAGCTTGCAATAAAATAACCGCCGCTTTCTGAATGTTAAGTAACACCCCCTTGCAGCATTTCGCTCTTTTCAAGCGCTGATTGGTTCGATTATAACGCTTTTTGAAAAGAAATTTCCCATGATCAAAGCAATAAGAACCCCAACACTGTTGTGCGCGTGCCGTTTTCAATGCCGAGCTCTGCGCTGTTGTTGTGGCCGCCTTGGCGAGATAGTGATACCATGTAGCACACCCAGTCAGTGACTAAAAAAAACGAAAAAGCAGGCCCGGTATCTTCCGTGGCTCTTCTCTTGTTTGGTTGCGCGCAGGCAGCTTTTTTGGGCTGTCTTTGCATTCAGGCTCTGAACGACATAGTACCTGTCAGCTACTGAGCAAGTGAGCTTGGCCTCGCTAACTTAAAGGATGTGTGGCCACCCTAAGGCGAATGGCGTGGCATAGAGGGCCAGGAACATCCATTCGGCGCCTATAAGGGAATAATAGAACCTGCTTGTTTCAGCTCCTGCCCTCGTAAAGCGCAAGATGCTCCAATACCCGTAAATCACGCCGAGAATCAAAACGATAATGTACGGGTAGAAAATGGCTTGTAACATCGAGAATGCCACCCACAGCACAAGCGTAGAGTTTAGGAGTAGCAGCAGATTTCGCGTCTTGGTCCTGCCCAGGGACACGGGGATGGTCCGCACGCTGGCCTTCCGGTCACCTTCGATATCGCGGACGTCAAGAAGCACGCTCCCAATCAGAACCTTGACAAAGATAAAGTAGGTAACCATTACCACGATAAATGCGATATTGACTTGAACCGCAAGTGTTAGAAGCACTGCTGTTGCAGTTACCGTCCCTGCGATCGTGATATTCTTAAGAAACAAGATGTTCTTTAGCCTAAATCTGCGAGTTCCCAAGCTGTAAAAAAACGCTACAAAGAACGCGAAGAGGATGACGATGATTGCAGACGGATAGCTGAAGAGAGCGAGAACCACTGCGATGTTGATTGATTCGACGCTCGCAAAAAGCAGGTAGTCTCGGTTTTTCATTATGGATCGACCTCTGTCGGGCAGATTGATTGCGTCTTCTTTGAGGTCTGTCACTTTGTTTAAGCTGTAGATGGAACACGCCAATAAGAAAGCAGCGACTAACAGCAAGGCGCTACTCAGGATCAAAGTACCTTGAAGCAAAAATGAAATGTAGAGTATCGCTACATCAGCAGCGCTAAGGAACGTTATAGCGTAAATCGGACTAGAAATAAAGGAACGTATGTACCCCTGCCGCGTGCGTGGCTGTGGTAAACGAAATGCAGCCAGGAATTCTCCGTTTGACGCAGTGCCGCTAGAGACTGACGGGTTCTGTCTTTTCGACATAGTATGCGAACAGCGCTTGGCCCCATTCTAGCGCTTCAAGGCTGTAACTCAGAAGGGCGTTAGACCAGTCGAAACTCCCGTCAGGCCGGAAGAAGGCTAACATGAGGAAGTAGTCTGTAACCGTTAAGGCAAAGTTCGGCTGGGTTTCAAGTTTGAAGATCTTGAGATTCTTTTTCAGGGCGTCTGCTAGCTCTTCTCTATCCGCCGATTTTAGCGTTGCGTCCAGTACGGCGGGCGTGAAAATAAGTTCGATGTCTACTTTTTTTTCTACTAGTTGGATAAACTGGGCCGTCATTTCTTCGGCGAAAATCGGGGAGATGGCGCGTACCTCCTTAGAATTTTGAAGCAGCATGTAGAGCGCAGAAAAACCTTTTAAGATATCCGCAGGCGTACTTGCTAGAACGGCAGAATCGGCGAGACACCCTATTTTATCAAGCAAGTGGTTCGGAATGTCACTCAAAATGTGGTCGAGCCAAAATTCTTTGTGTTGCGATAACACCGTGACGTTTACGTTGAGCTCGTCGAACTTACGCAAGACTATCTCGCCAATGTTAGTGAGCAAGTAGTTGCGCTTCTCGTCTTGACGCGTTATTTGTTCCTTTGTTAGCTCTCGCAGGGCGTGAACACAAGCCGGCGAGCTAGCTCTAACTTCCTCGCTCAATTCAGAAAGCGTCATTTTCTTGCCATTGCGGAGTGTTTGGGCGAGATGGTTTCGCAAATCAGAACACGCTAGGAGGCGTACGATTTGTTCAACTCCTTCGCTCTCTGTTTTGGAGTCAGGCTCGGTCATTTTTCGCTCCTTTTGGTTCCGTTGGGGGCCGGCTCTGTGCAAAACTTGCGCATATTGTTATTTTTATGTGCAATTTTTAATTTGCATAAAACATGTATATGTTGTTATCTGCTTACAATTTATATCTACGTCTTATTTTATTTATTTCTAGTGTTTTTTTTGCATTTTTCTTTAAAAAAAAGCAAATCTTTGGCTGTTAGGCAAATAGACTTAATTTTTAATATAAATTGTATCTTTTAATGTAAATTAAAACTATTAATAAAATTTAGCAACTTTTAAATACTTTGACAAGTATTAGGTCTTGGCGCACCATCGGGAGAGATCCTGAGCACACACCAAACAACTCTAAACGAAAAATCCCCTACCAGTATCCCTCGGAAAACGAGGGCAAGTCTGGGCATTTCGTTAAAAAATCAATTGTTCTCGTGTGAGGTGCGCCTTAAAAACAGGTAATTGACAATGTACGCAGAAGACTTCTTCCTGACACTCTCGCCGTACCTTGCGGACGGGCTCAAAGAGGGTTTGAGACTGTTCGAAGAGAAAACGGGGATTCAGCTCCGTTGGACCGATAAGGAGTTATTCATCGGTAGAGTTGACCTGATAAGCGCAATCCTCGACACGTTTGATCCTGAGGCTTACGCACAGGTGAAGGAGACGACTGAAAATGAGTATTGAGAGTATTTTGTCAAACCTTCAGGAGATACCATGACTCCTGCAAGTTGCCCCTCATGCGGACTGCCTATAAATATGCAGCCGCTCCTAGGAGAAACAGACGGCCGCCTGTACGTGTTATGCCCGTTTTGTATCTCCAAGCAGCACATCCCCATAATAGAAATTGAGAGCAGGACTCCATGACGTGGTAATAAAAACAAAGAGCGTGAGCGCTCATTGGCACGGAAACGGCGATACACCCGTAAAAAAAGAAACGCCTGATGAGGGTTACCCGGCCAAGCTTGGAGCCTGGATCACCCAATCAGCCACCGAAGATTGAGGTTTAAATGGCGTCAGAAGACCGTTCGAGAGTTATTGGAATTACCTATCAGGACCCTAAGGACAAAGATGCCGTTTTGCTGAATGCGCCCGATATAAAAGTCAAGCTTTTGGATAATGGGGAGCTCACCGGCATCTTATTCAAAGACAAGAACAACGGCGAAGAGAACTGTCTAAGTGGATTAAACATCAAAGGGGTCATCTACGAAGATGAAGACTCCTCCATTGAGAGTATTTTGACCGCGCGCAAGGTGCTGGGAATTATCTACCAGGAGGGGACGTCTGCCGACCGCACAATCTTAAACCGTTCTAAACTGCGAGGCATTACGTACCAAGAGGCAGGGAGCACCGAACTGAAGCTGCTCGGCGGACCGCAGCTGAACGCACGGATCCTCAACGGCTCGAGAATTACCGGCGTTGTCTATCAGGAGAACAAAGGAGTAACCGCGACGTCCTTGCGCGACGCAGTGTTAACGGGAGTACTGTATAGAGAGCAAGGCTCCAGTGAGGAAGGCGTCTTGACCAGTCTGAGGATCATTGGCATTATCTATCGAGATATAGCGCCCCCGAGTCGCGCAGCCCGCCGCGCACGGGCGGCGAAGGCGCCGGTAGGAAACGGATTTCGCAAGGTCGAGCGCTTATTGTTGTACCTCTTGCCGATCATTGGCGTTCTTGGCCTCGTCGTGCCGCTGGCATTGCAACAATCTAATCTTACTCTACTGAGCTCATACATCGCCGTTGCGTTAATCGTTGTGCCTGTGGCGTACCTGCTCTACCTTAGGTATCATAGTAGTGACAGGCCGACCGCCAAAACTTCGTGAAGGTGTTATCATGAAGGAATTGCGTGAAGTGAAAATTACGGGCATCATCTACCTGGACGAATTGACCGACGAAAAGAAGCTGTCCAGCGGGATGAACGTTCGGGTCAAACTCTTGGCCAACTCGAAAGTGGTCGGCGTCCTGTATCACGACGACGGTGCCGATGAGAGCATTGTGAGCGACTTAGAGCTCGACGGCCTCACCTATTGGACGACTGGCGAGGATGATGAGCGAATCCTCGACGCGTCGAAAATCATAGCCATACTGTACGGAGACCCTACCCCTCCCGGCACCCGATCGCTGTGTGATATGCGGATCAAGGGTTTAATTTATCAAGAGGAGGGATCGGACGACGCTACGCTCTTTGCAGACTTCAGTGACATCGTGCATATCGTGCCATGGCCGCAGGTAACCGGAGTTCTCTGTCGACAAAAGAACTCTCTCAAAAAGAGAATCTTTGAGAGTCCACGCCTTAGCGGCTTCTTGTATCAAGACGAGGGTCGTGAGGACGTAAATCTCGTAAGCGGGGTGAGGATATGTGGCGTTCTGTGCGAACAGGCTTGATAATCACGATTCTTGGACGGACTCGCATCAATTGCGTTGACGGAAGAGGTGACACGTTCAATGGTAATTACGCCGTTGGGCATACGAAAAAACTCACAGGAGGGAGGCAAACACATGAAAATTGCCGTTTTTGTCAATACGCAAGCCGAGGTACATTTCTACAAGAACATTGTAGCCGCGCTTGAGCGCGATGGCAATCAGGTCTTCGTGCTCGCGCGTGGCTATGGGGGGACCATCGAGCTGCTAAATGAGCTCAACATTCCTTTTTTCTTTTTCTCGGGTTCGTCGGACTCCGAGTCGGGGAAAATCACGTCGGTTCCCCACGATGTCGTGAACGCCTTTCGATATCTCAAGGCGAAGAACATCGACTTGACCACGGGCTGCGGTACCTATTGCACCTTTACCGCCCACTTGCTCAAGGTTCCTGACATCACGTTTAGTGACAGCAAGAGCACGATCAATGCCGAGAGTTACGCGTTGTCTAACCTCACGTATGAGTTCACCGACGTTTTTGTGACGCCGTCATCATTCAAACAAGAGCTGGGTCCAAAACACCTCAAAGTGGAGAGTTACAAAGAGCTCGCGTACCTCCATCCCGATTACTACGCGCCCGACCCATCCGTTTTTGATCTCTTGGGCATCTCCAGGAGTCACGACTACAGTGTACTGAGGTTTACCGCGTTTGATGGCTTAAATGACCTCGGGGTCAGAGGGCTGACTGACGCTGACAAAATCACCCTCGTGAAAGAGCTCAGCGGCTATGGGGAGGTCTTTGTTTCATCCGAATGCGATGTTCCAGAGCCAATGCAAGACTACGTGCTCGACGTGCCCAAGAGGCGGATACACGACGTCTTAAGCTATGCATCGTTGTTCATCACCGACACGCACACTATGGCGATAGAAGCTGCGCTTCTCGGCACTCCGACGATTCGGAGTAACGCCTTTGTCGGCGACTGTGACGTTGGCGCCTTCATCGAGCTTGAGCGCGAATTTCAATTGCTCTTCAACCTAAAGACAGCATCGGAAGTCGCAACGAAGGCGGTGCAGCTCATTCGGGACCCGCACGCCAAGGAAGACTGGCAAAAGAAACGAGACCGATTGCTAGAAAGAAAGCTCGATATAACGGCGCTGATGGTTTCGCTTATCGAAGCTTATCCCGCAAGCTTTGCCCATTTGAAGGCCACCGCTGCTTTGCGGAGCATCCCTCCACTTGAATAACGTGAGCGAGTTGACAATGACAAGGAAGAAGCGCCGCACTAAAGGGGGGGAATGATGGAGACCGTAGCGATCGTGATACCGACCTTAAACGAAGCGCGTGCAATCGGAAAAGTCATCGACCAGATTCCCGTAGACGAACTTCTGAACGCCGGGCTAAAGACCACCGCGTACGTCGTCGACGGGTGTTCGACCGACAAAACGATCGGCATCGCTCGCCAAAAGGGTGCACGTATTATCATTGAAGAGAGCCGAGGCAAAGGCGCCGCCATTCGAACCGCTTTTCGCAGGATCGACGCCGACTACGTCATCATGAGTGATGGCGACGATACGTATCCCATTGATGTGGTCCCGCGGATGATTCGGCTCCTGCAGACGCACGACGTCGTCGTCGGATCACGACTCAAAGGCAGGATTGAGCCAGGAGCGATGACGCGCGTGAACGTCGCGGGAAACACTCTCCTCACGCTGCTCGCCCGACTGCTCTTTAACGTGAAGGTCAGCGACGTCTGCACTGGGTTATGGGGCCTCCGACGCGACGCGATCAGGCGCCTTGAGCTTGCCGCGCGGGGCTTCGAACTTGAAGCCGACCTGTTTGCCGAGAGCGTGCTTAAAGGATGTAGCATCGCAGAAATCCCGATCACCTACCGAGCACGGCACGATCGTCCCAAACTGGCTTCGCTGCGGGACGGGTTGAAAATAGGCGCCTTTTTGTTTAAAAAATACCTGCACCAAACAAGAGGCCGAACTGCGGCATCTCGGGCGAAAAACGCCGACGGAGTGCATAAATGACCTGGTTGACCCACAGCATCGGCACGCGGCGACAACGGTGTTATGCTTGAAACAATGAGATGGAGTAGACGACTTAGGATGGTTAACGTGACGAATCCGACACACCCGATCGGACGCGGAACTACGAAACGACTTGGCTCGATGACCAGCTTTATGGCACGTATCTCGACGTTAACTTCGTGCAGTGCGACTATGATTATGTGCAGTCGACGACCTCATTAGGTGTCATTATGACCTGTTGCGCCATAGCAATCGGCGTTCTCGTCTTCTTGCTCGCTTTGACAGATGTGATGTCAAGAGGCGACGCCTGGGACGCACATAGAGCGACGACCTTGCGGATCATTTGCGTGCCCTTCATAGCGGTTTTTTGCGCCTTTTTTGCGTACGCGGTAGCCAAGTTCATTTAAAAGCAAGCGCTTTCAAAAGCTAGCAATTAAATGCGACGACGTCTGAGAGATAGATCGGCGGGCATTAGTGAGCAACGTTTTGATCGCCGACGGAAAGCGACGACTATCCTGATGGGCTGAAACGATGATACCTCAACCTTTTGTCACGCTGGACATCGTTGTTCTCTATTTGCTTGCATTTCTACTCATCTGGGTGTTCTTGGGCTACCCGCTTTTGATGCTGGGATTCGCTCTTCGCCGCAAGAACGCTGGCAAGGATTACTCATATCAGCCTTTCATTTCGGTACTTGTGCCTACGTACAACGAAGAAGCGGTGATTGAAAAGAGGATTCAAAATCTACGGGATTTACAGTACCCAAAAAAAAACCGCCCACCCCACAAGTGATGCGGCCGCAATCACCGCTTAGAAACCGCGTCAGACGTTGATTACCACCGTTCTAGCAATATAATCCCCCAGTCGCTGCCACTGTGTCGTAGAGTATTGACAAGGATTTCCGGTGAAGCACCGCTACGACGAAATGCGCTTTTTTGACGGTAAGCCTATTCCGACCAGGAGCCGGCGCACGACTTACAGTGCGGGTTCCTGGCCACCTTAACCTTGTCGAATGCCATCATTTCGCCATCATAGATAAGGAGCTCATCGATCAATGGAACGCCTACGCCAGCTAAGCACTTAATGGCCTCTGTTGCTTGGAGCAATGCTATCACGCCTGGTGTCGTAGCCAACACCGGAAACACTGCATGAGGCGGAGCGTGCGGATAGATACACTCCAGGCAAGCCGTCTTGCCCGGCAACACCGTCGTAAGTCGCCCCTCATAGCCGTATATCGCGCCATGGATCAGAGGGACGTGGTGAGCAATAGCCGCCGAGTTTAGCATGTACCGAACCGCGAAGTTGTCCATAGCATCGAGAATGATGTCGCAGCGTTCGGTGAGCTCGAGGACATTCTTGTCCTCGATAGTCAGATCGATTGCTTCAACACTGATTGTAGGATTAATCCTTGCCACTTTCTGCGATGCTGATTCGACTTTTTGTTTTCCCAAATCTTCGTCCCAGTGGAGCACCTGCCGGTTCAAATTGCTCAGCTCGACCGAGTCTGTATCGATCAGCTGAAGATGTCCAACGCCCGCGACAGCAAGATACAACGCGAGAGGTGAGCCGAGCCCGCCTAAGCCAGCGATAAGGGCGGTCGAGTTTTTCAGCCGTTCCTGCCCTATTTCCCCAAACCCAGGAATGATTATTTGTCGATGGTATCGCTTACGATCGTATTCAGACAGAGACATGAATGAAACCCCCAAAGTAAGAACAAACCGGCCCTGTTGGCAATGCACGTTGCAGGGATTGATGAGTTCTTGACGAAATCACATCTTGATTCTTTTTCGTTCCGTGTACAGCGTCATCTGGATGTCCTTTCGGAATTCGTCCTCATACAGCAGCTCAAAATTGCCGTCGAGATCCTTGGACAGCAGGTTGCAGATCTTGATCGTTTCGGTGTCGATCGAACCTCCAAGCACCTTTCCCTCGGGGACGTCTTTAGTAGGCTCATCTAAGATCTCACATACCTTCTCGTCCCTTTGATAAGTACATCGAAAATGGTGAGATCTTTGCGTTTTAATATGGTAAATAGTGCGTCAGCGACCTTTTGGTGAAAGGACTTCTTCTCTTTCAAGAGGTCCATAGCCTTGATGATCCCGTGCAACGCTTCTGATACCGCCTCATCGATTTCATCCTCGCTTATATCAGACACGTTCATTGAATACGTCTGATTCTGCGTAGGAGTAGAATAGAACCTGTACATCTTAAACCTGAGGCATGATAGTGCGCGTTGGCAACAAACCAGTTCGTCAATGCTGTTGGGCTGGTTACGTTTATCACGTTCAGCATTGCGTTTATCGTGTCGTTTGGAAGCGTGGGGGTGGGATACGCGATGGCGCTGAGCTGGGGCCTTCTGAGCGCGCTGATTTTGAGTATGATAAGGAAAGAGGGCTTAATTTCGCAAAAGCACCTTTTAGCTAGAGATAAATAAGAAGAGAGTCCTAGTTGCAGCTGAGCATTGAGAGGGGTCCAGTCGCATGAGATGGCGAAGCGGAACGAAGATCATAGGCGTGATTCACAAGGAACGCGACGACGCTGAACTAGAGTTGCTGGGCGGATCACAGATTACGGGGATCACTTATCTTGAAAAAAAATCGGACGAAGTCAAGCTTTTAAGTGCGTCAAAATTCGACTTGGATTTCTTGCGCGACGCGACAGCTACGGGCGTGCTCTATCGAGATCAAACGGCCGCTGACGTGCAACTATTGCCGGGGTCAAAGATCGCCGGTGTGCTATATGAAGAGGCGAAAGCGCCTGAGCTCAAGCTCTTGCGCGTAGCGCATACGGCGCTGAAACTCGTCAGCGGACAAGCGGTGAGGGGACTCCTCTATCGGCAGCAAGGTGGCGCCGAGATCAAGCTCTTAAACGACGTGAGTGATCTGTCGGCCGCGGCAGGCGCACTACTGATCGGTGTGCTTCACCAAGAAACCCCGATGGGCGCTCTGCGTCTTGTCAGCGGACAAGCGGTGAAGGGACTCCTCTATCGGCAGCAAGGTGGCGCCGAGATCAAGCTCTTAAACGACGTGAGTGATCTGTCGGCCGCGGCCGGTGCACAGGCTGTAGGCATTCTTTATCGAAATGAGGTTCCGAGCCAATGAAAGTCCAAGAGGATTCGTCTATAGTCACTGGGATCCTCTACCAGCATAAGGGTTCGACGGATACGCAGCTTCTGGGCGGACTTGCAATTAGCGTCAAGTTGTTCGCCGGCGTCCCAATTACCGGTTTCACTTACCGTGAAGAGAACTCTATCGAGAATAAGCTCGTAAGCGGTTCACGGGTTACGGGTATCGTGTACCGACACGAGACCGACGTCGATGAACAAATCCTCAGAAGTGTGAGGATCAAAGGCGTGATATTTCAGAATAAGGGCCGTGTTCAAGGTGACGCAGCCGGCGAATCCGGGAAGGTCGAGGCCTCGCGCGAAGCTCCACTTCTGCCTGAGCACGGGCCCGTCAGCGGGTCGCAGATTGTTGGGATTATCTGTCGCGACAAGGGTACGGGCGAGGAGGAGCTCACTACCGGCGCAAGAGTCGACATGAAGATTCTTAACGGAGCGTCGATCGTCGGCATCATCTTTGAAGGAACAGAGGGCGAGATTATCAAGCGCCTCACCAGATCGAACATCACTGGTCTGCTGTTTCAACAGCAGAGCTCCCACAGCGAAACGCTCGTAGGCGATATGGCTATTTGGGGGTTCATCTACCAAGAGAAAGACGCTATTCTTGAGAGACTTACAAACAGCTCGAAGAATGCAGTCTCGATGGCTAAGAAGGTCATTCTCTATGTGCTGCTGATTGTTGGCGTTTTAGGTCTTGTTCTTCCGGCCGTACGTAACGAAGCCGATTTCTCACCGTTGAACTTCCTGGCGCTTCCATCGGTAGTTGTGACTACTCTTTTTGTTCTGATGGTGGCAGTTCCCGCCACCATCCTTATTTACGGGAGATATAGACGCTCTCGCCCGAATGAGGCGCTCTACTGAGCGCACAAGAGCTTGTAAGCACGACACGCGTTGATCTAGAAGGGGACATTAGGGCACGACTTATCGCCAATTAAATCCGACAGAACGGCAAGAATTCGCTGGTTCGCTAGGCACGAGGCGTTCAACGGTCTGGTCGCTGTTTATTTTGCGGTTTTTCCCCTTTCGCTCTCCTTTATGTGTACGACATTCGGCCGATTACCTATTACGCGCTCGTCACCACTGCGGCTGTTGCTATCTTCCTCGAAATACTCTTGTGTGCATTCATTCTAGGAGATTGGGCGTCTGTTTGCATCGCAGCCTTAGGAATGCCTTTGCGTCGCGATTCGAGAAGCGAGTTGTTTGCCCATCTCATAATATTGGGCGAGCTCGTTTTCTGACGGCAGATAATTAGCTTCCAAATCTTGCAGTACCTCAAAGCCACACGCTGAAATGGCGTCTGCGAGCTTCTTGGTCGCGCCGCCTCGCCACCCCATAGAGCCAAACGTAACGGCTAGCTTCTTTTGGCCAGTCTTGTCAAATCGCAGCCCCCGAAGATAGTACACAATATCCCCGATACTTGGGAACGGCTCGTTGTGCATTGTCGGAACGCCGAACAGGACGAGCTTGCTGTCGAGGATATCCTTTGCAATCTCGCTTCGTTCGTCGGTGTGCAAGAAATAAACCGCGACGTCAACCCCCCCAGCGATGAGCCCCTCTGCCAGTTCGTGTGCCATCTTTTGGGTGGAGTAATGCATGGTGTCGTACACGATCGTGGCCTTGTTCTTCGCTTTTCCTGTTGCCCAGCCCGTGTAGGCGTTAATGATTTTGGCCGGATCGGTCCAGATCTGTCCGTGAGAAGGCGCGATCACGCGTATCTTGTCGAGCAACCCGAGCGTTTTGACTTCGTCCAATTTCTTGAGCACTAACTGGGACAGCGGCGTAATGAGGTTGGCATAAAATTTTTGCGCGGCTTGCATTAGCACGTATTCCGAAACGTCGGAGTCATATCGCTGCGTCAAGCAGAGGTGTTGGCCAAAGGCATCGTTCGAGAACAGTATGCCGTCCTCGTTCAGAAAGGTGAACATGCTGTCCGGCCAATGCAGCAGCGGCGCCTCGAGGAAGGAACACGTTTTGGCGCCAAGTGCAATCTCATTGCCGGTCTTGACAATGGCAAACTGGACCTCGTCGAGTGCCGGATAGAGCCTTTTTAGTCCCTTAACGGCAGCTTCCGTGCAGTAAATTGGCGCAGCAGGAAACTTGCGGCGAATCTCGGACAACGCCCCGCTATGATCGAGCTCGATATGGTTCTGAATGATCAGGTCGAGTGAGAGTGGTCTCCCCTCCGTTTCGCACGCATCTTGAATCCGTGCCCACATCTGTGCGGATGTGCCTGGGTACGTGTTATCTATAAGAGCGGTGCGCTCCTCACCGAAGATGAGATACGCATTGTACGTCGTGCCGTGCAGCGTATATCCGTGGTATGACCGTAACTCCCAGTCTAACACGCCTACCCAGTACACGCCGTCAGCAATTTGAACAGCATCAGCTTTCATGTTGTCACCTGCTGTATTAACATGAAATGCTCCATTATTAGTGCTTCGCTGCGCGTTTGCGAATCAATGCGACTAAGTCGCGCGTAAAAGCATGTTTTTTTATATTGCGAGCCAATACTGTTGA
This sequence comes from Halobacteriota archaeon, assembly GCA_050011655.1. Lineage (GTDB taxonomy): Archaea > Halobacteriota > Bog-38 > Methanoflorentales > Methanoflorentaceae > Methanoflorens. The sequence goes on from JBEKIR010000004.1 coordinate 40,437, forward strand.
CAGCATATCTTGCTGTTTAAGATATTTAAAGCGCGATAGCAAGCGAATTTTTATCGATTTGAAGGTGCTGGGCATGGGAGCCACTATAATCGTCGGCGGGTTCTTTGGAGACGAAGGAAAAGGTAAGATCGTCGCGCACGTCGCATTTGCAGACAAACCTGCGATTATAGCCCGCGGCGGAATTGGCCCCAACGCAGGCCACACGATAGAGGTAAGTGGACGAAAGTTCGGTGTGCGCATGATACCATCGGGCTTCGTGTATCCGGATGCGCGACTGCTCATCGGCGCGGGCGTGCTTGTTGATCCACGGGTGCTCCTTAGCGAAGCGGAGGTACTCAACGTGACAGAGCGAGTTGGTGTGGATTATCGCTGCGCGATAATCGAAACAAAACATATCGAAACCGATAAGCAGGATCCGTACCTTTCACAAACGATCGGCTCAACCGGAACTGGCTGTGGTCCGGCCGCAGCTGATCGAGCGAAAAGGACAACGGCACAAGCACGTGAGGTGGCAGAACTCTCGCCTTTTTTGACGGATGCAGCGGCTGAGGTAAACAAGACGCTTGAGGCGGCGAAAAACGTGATTTTAGAGGGTTCGCAGGGATTTGGCATCTCTCTATTCTACGGGACGTTCCCCTATGTAACCTCAAAAGATACGACAGCCTCTCAAATTGCTGCAGATGTCGGCGTCGGACCGACGCGTATAAGTGAGACGATCGTGGTCTTCAAGACATTTCCGACACGCGTCGGAGCCGGGCCCTTTGACACACAAATGAGCGAAGACGAGGCAAAAAAGCTAGACATTGAGGAATTTGGTACCGTTACCGGGCGGCAACGGCGCATCGGTTGGTGGGACCCCACCATGGCAAAATACTCTGCAATGGTAAACGGCGCCACACAGGTGGCGATAACAGGGCTGGACAAGCTTGATCCATCCGTTAAGGGAGCGAACCAGTACGATGAATTGTCCGCAAAGGTAAAGACGTTCCTGCGCGAAGCTGAAATAGCAGTAGGCGTTCCATTTACACTGCTTTCCACTGGACCAGAGCTAACAGAGATAGTTGATTTACGAGAGGAGAAACTCGAACGCGCGTGATTATGTGCGCATTAATAGGCGGCTGAAATGAAACGGGAGTTACTGAAAATATTGTGCTGTCCTGTCTGCAAAGGGCCGCTCGCACTAGAGGTCGAGAGCGAAGAGGGAGGGGAGATTATTAAAGGCACGCTCTATTGTAAGGCTTGCAGGGTGTACTATCCAATAGATGAGCGAATTCCTAACTTGCTTCCGCCTGAAATGAGGTGAATTGTGCAGAGCGTATATATAAACCGGAAGGGACTGCAATCTATCGAAATCGAGGAACCCCTAATTCGACTTCCGCTCAGGCCAGGCAGCAAGGCGACTCTCGATATCGATGTGGTCAATTACGAAGCTCCGACACATGTTTACCTCTCATCGCGTGGCGCGATCAAAGACAAAGTAACTTTCAACCGCAATAACCCGTACGTCGATGGCGAAGAACTACTTACCATTACCGTCGCAAATCCCCCAGGTCAGCAGGAGCTTTATGAGGGTGAGGTAAGTATATCAACCGGGTACGGTTCACGGGAGGGGAGCTTCATTCTGCAAATCGGACAAGTCGAAAACGAGCCGCCGCCTGATGCTATTGAGGTCGACGATGCCCTCTCGCGCATGGATTATCGAAGCAAGGCGCACTCCACTAGGGTTTGGCACCCTTCAATGCAGTTTCGGTGGCCGCATCCTCGTGTAGACGCAGCGAGAATCAGAAGGATGAGGAATCTTCCTTACATTCTCCTTGCGATCGGCGTGATCATTGCGCTGATACTGCTGGCCGCAGGCGGCATCAGCTACGGTGTGGCGATCCTTGGCTTTATCGTCGTCGCCGTTTTGGCGTACTACACGTGGAGATTATTGGACTGAAAGGGCGTAAGCATAGGGCACGTTACTCTGCACCCGCGCTGTGCGTGCAGCTATTATGTTATTGGCGGTTGTCGCGGAAAGCATTCTGAAATCAGGCTACGCCTTAGTCTTGAGTATAAATAGCTTTTCGGCAGCATATTAGAACGATAACATCATCATTGGCATTGTGGAGAGCTAGAAGATGCGATACGTCGTCGTCACTGGCGGGGTCATGAGTGGCCTCGGTAAGGGCATTACAGCCGCCTCAGCTGGCAGACTTCTGATCAACCGCGGGCATAACGTAACGGCGATCAAAATTGACCCATACATAAACATCGACGCCGGGACCATGAATCCCTTCCAACACGGTGAGGTATTCGTCCTCAAGGACGGGGCCGAAGTTGACCTTGATCTGGGAAACTACGAACGATTCCTCGACGTTGAACTCACCGGCGATCATAACATTACCACAGGCAAGATCTATAAGTCGGTCATCGAAAAAGAGCGGCGAGGGGACTACTTGGGGAAGACCGTCCAGATTATTCCTCACATAACCGACGAAATAAAGACCAGCATCAGGACCGTGGCCGACCAGGCAAAGGCTGATGTATGCGTCGTAGAGGTAGGCGGTACCGTCGGCGACATCGAGAGCATGCCATTCTTGGAAGCGGTGCGACAAATGCACAGCGAAGAAGACCACTTCGTCCTGCTCCACGTAACGCTCGTGCCAGAGGACATGACCGGCGATCACAAAACGAAGCCGACCCAGCACTCTGTAAAGAGCCTGAGAGAGCTGGGACTCAGTCCTGACGTCATAGTTGGTCGAGGGAAAACGCCGCTTGGAAAAGATGCTCGTGCCAAGATCTCGCTCTTCTGCGACGTGCCACTAAATGCGGTCATCAGCGCGTACGACGTACCTGACATCTACCAAGTGCCCTCCCTGCTTGAGCTTGAGGGCTTAGGCGACTACCTCGTGGAGAAACTCTTCCTCGAAAGGAAAGCTGCCAGACCGTGGGATGTGATGAAAAACCCGCCTATTTCGCGATCAATTGCCATCGTCGGCAAATATATGTTTGAAGATGCGTACTTCAGCATCAAAGAGGCTATCAAGCACGCCGCAAGCGCTCTTGGAGGGGGCATTGACGTCAAGCTCGTCGATGCAGAAGACCCGCACGCCCTCGAGACGCTGAAGGCGGTGCACGGTATTTTGGTCGCGCACGGGTTTGGCCCTCGGGGAAGTGAAGGGAAGATAGAAGCTATTCGTTTCGCGCGCGAAAATGACGTTCCTTTCTTAGGAATCTGTTTTGGCTTCCAGTTGGCCGTCGTCGAGTTTTGCCGTAACGTTCTCGGGCTCGAGGCAACGAGCGCTGAGCTGGATCCCACTGGCGTCCACGTCATCGATGTACTGCCCGAACAGCTTGACGTCGATCACATGGGGGGCACCATGCGATTGGGCAACTACGAAATCGTCCTCTCGCCTGGGACGCGTGCGCATGCGATGTACCAGAGTGCGCTCGTGACTGAACGGCACAGACATCGGTTCGAAGTGAATCCTGCGTACATTGAACGCATCGAGCAAAACGGAATGGTGTTTTCAGGGAAGGCTCGAGACGGCATCCGAATGGAGATTGCAGAGATTCAGACGAAGAGATTCTTCTTGGGGACGCAGTTCCACCCAGAGTTTAAGTCGCGACCGGGTAGGCCGTCGCCGCCGTTTCTTGAATTTGTGCGATCCGTCCTCCACATGAAAACGAGCACGTGATCTCACTTGACGGCGCGGCTCAACGTTGAACAAAAGAGACGATTGGACTCATGGTAAATAGTCAGGAATTTATTGAGGGCGCAATCGCAGAAATCAAGAGAGAAGTGGGAAATCATCGAGCGATCATCGCTCTCTCTGGCGGCGTCGATAGCTCGGTTTGCGCAGCGCTCGCGTACCAGGCGCTGGGAGCTCATCTGTACCCTGTGTACGTGGACACAGGACTGATGCGCAAGGGGGAAACTGAAAACATCAAGCAGGCTTTTCGTCACACGCCGTTGACGATAATCGATGCAAAGGCGCGATTTCTTAATGCGCTCGACGGAGTTGTAGATCCCGAAGAGAAGCGAAAGGCAACAGGCGAGACGTTTATACGCATATTTGAGGAAGTGGCGAGGCAGAAGCAAGTAGAGTACTTGGTACAAGGTACGATCTATCCGGACATTATCGAATCTGAGGGGCAGATCAAGTCGCACCATAACGTCGGTGGCCTCCCTTCGGAAATCGCGTTCAACGGGGTCGTTGAGCCCCTCAAGTACCTGTACAAGGATGAAGTCCGCGAAATCGCGCGGGCCCTGAAGTTGCCGCCTGAGCTCAGCGAGCGCATGCCGTTTCCCGGACCCGGGCTCGCGGTGCGCATTATCGGCGAGGTAACCGAGGAAAAGCTCGACGTTATCCGCGAGGCGAATGCAATTGTAGAGCAAGAGATCTTGAGGTACAAACCGTGGCAGACTTTCGCGGCGCTTTTAGAGAAAGGAACCGGCGTCAAGGGCGACGTGCGTTTGCACGGCTGGATAATCGCAGTGCGCGCTGTTCAATCGCGAGACGGCATGACTGCCGACGTGCTTGAAATAGCTTATGACGTACTTCGCAGAATTGCTTCGCGCATTACGAGCGAAATACCGGACGTCGCGCGTGTGGTCTACGATATTACGCCGAAACCGCCTGCGACCATCGAATTTGAATAGAGGCGCAACGTCTTGTCCGGAACAATGGTCTCTCAAGAGTGCACTGCCGGCGTCGACGTAAGCTGGCACTGCCGTAGGACGTGGTAAGAAATGCGCGTATCCGAAAAAGAAAAGGTAGTCGCCCAGGAATTGCAACACTATATGCCGGTGTTCACGCGTCAGCCGCTCGTGATTGAACACGGCAGAGGGGCGATCGTTACAGATAGCGACGGGAATGATTACGTAGACTGCGTCGCAGGAATTGCCGTCAATAGCATCGGACACTGTCATCCGCGCTTGGTAAGCGCCATCAAGGCGCAAGCAGAGAAGCTCATCCACACCTCAAATTTATATTACACCGAACTCCAGGCGCGATTAGCCGAGCGCATGGCAAAGCTGACCGGCATGGAGCGCCTCTACCTGACGAACTCCGGAGCTGAATCAAACGAAGCCGCGATGAAGCTCGTGAGGAAGGTAACCGGCAAGAAAGGCTTCGTTTCGACTAAAAATGCATTCCATGGACGAACTATGGGCTCACTCAGCGTGACGTGGAAAGAGGCACTCCGAAAACCGTTTGAGCCCCTTATTGATGGCGTCACCTTTGTCGATTATGGTGACGTGAACGCAATCGCCAGAGCAGTCACGGCGGATACCGCTGCTGTCATCGTGGAACCGATTCAAGGAGAAGGAGGGGTTATTGTGCCTCCGGACGAATACCTCGCAGGAGTCCGCGAGCTCTGCACAGAGCGGGGCATACTGATGATCGCGGACGAGGTGCAAACCGGCTTCGGTAGGACCGGAAAATGGTTCGCGTGCGAGCACGCTGGCGTCGTTCCGGACGTGATGACGATGGCTAAGGGTATGGGCGGCGGCTTTCCCGTAGGCGCAATGATGTCGCGCGAACCATATAAGTTCGCGCCAGGCGATCACGGAGGGACGCAGAGTGGCAATCCACTTGCGTGCGCTGCCGCTCTTGCTACGATCGACGTGATCGAAAGCGAATCTCTCGTCGAGCAGTCGCGATATAAGGGTGAGTTGCTCAAAAAGCTGCTACGGGAGCTCGAATCGACCTATACGGTTGAGATACGAGGCAAAGGACTTATGGTCGCCTATGAGTCGTCGCTTCCGGTCCCCCCTATCGTCGACTATGCCCGAGCGAACGGCGTATTGCTGAATAACACCTCAGAAAACGTTTTAAGGTTCGTGCCCCCTCTGGTGATCACAAAAGAGCAAATTGCAACGGCTATTGCAGTGGTTGAACGTGCCATCAACGTATATTCCAGGTAGGTCTGCCGAAGAAGTAGCTGAAGCTTATGGCATTAGTCTCGACCATGTGATCAAACTCGGATCTAACGAAAATGCCCTAGGACCGAGCCCACGAGCAGTTGAAGCGATTAAGCAACACATCAATGAAATAAGCATTTATCCCTCTCCTGGGTACGTCGAGCTCAAGGACGCCATCGCGCGCTACACTGGAGTTTCAGCAGAGCGCGTGATTGTCGGTAACGGATCGGACGATCTCCTCAACACTCTCTTGCGATACGTCATCGTGCCCGGTGATCAGGCGATTATTCCCATCCCCACTTACTCATACTACGAAATAATCGTTGAGGCGGGACATGGCACATGCGTCTACGTCAAGCGAGCGGACGATTTTTCAATCGACGTTGACGGTGTGATCGAAGCAATTACCGACAAAACCAAGCTAATCTTCATCTGCGCTCCCAATAATCCGACGGGAAACGCAATCAAGGAAGGAGCGCTGAGGCGCTTGCTACGATCGACAGACGCGCTAGTCGTGCTGGACGAAGCCTACGCTGAATTTACGTCGCAAAGCCACATTGAGCTCGTAAGTCACTTTGATAACCTGATGGTCTCTAGAACGTTTTCAAAAGCTTTTGGATTGGCCGGGCTGCGCCTCGGCTATGCGGTGGTTGCAGAGGAGCTGGCGCGTTCGTACGAGAGACTCATGCTTGCCTTTCCCGTGAATCAATTGGCTGTCAGGGGTGGTATCGCAGCGCTTTCAGACCGCGACTTTCTGGACAAGACCGTGTCCATGGTAGCGCAGGGACGTAATTACCTACGCGACAAGCTCCCCTTCCGGACGTACCCAACGGAAGCGAACTTTGTCTTCGTTGACACCGCGCCACACACCTCGCGCGAAGTATCAGAATACCTGCTGAGTAAGGGCATAATCGTTCGAAACTGCGAGACGTTTCGTGGATGCTCCAATGCCCACATTCGAATCACCGTCGGCCAGCCGTGGCAAAATGCGACGCTTCTCAGTGCCATCAACAAATTTCTGTCCAGGAACTGACCTCCTTAGTGTCTTATGAAAATTGCTCTCACGGGAACTCCCGGCACCGGCAAAACCACAATTGGCAAGATTCTCTGCGACCGCTATGGCCTCAAGGTGGTGGACCTTAACGAGGTGATTCGCGCTCACCAATACTACGCAGGGCGGGACAAAAACCGTGACTGTCTGATAGTTGATCTCGAGGCACTGAAAGCGCACCCGTTTTCAGAAGATCTCGTCCTTGAGGGGCACCTCTCCCATAACCTTCTAGTCGACCGTGTTATCGTTCTCCGGACTAACCCGGTCGCGCTTCGAAGGCGCCTACAGCAGAAGGCTTTTTCAGACAAAAAGATAAACGAAAACGTAGAAGCAGAAATCCTTGATGTCATCCTGGTTGAGGCCTTCGCGCAGCACGGTAACAATGTGTACGAAGTAGATTCGACAGGTGCGCTGAGCGAATCAGCGCAACTCGTCTTGGAAATCACACAAGGACACGGGCTCGAGCGATTCGCCGCTGGCCAATGCGACTGGACTGCCTATTTGAATGACGCTTGACACATACCGCGGAAGAATGGGGCGGATCTTAAATCCGATCGCGCTGGCGCTTTACAGGCACGGCGTAAGTGCAAACCAGCTGAGCGCCCTCTCCCTCGTTTCTGCAGTCGTCGCTGGCGTTGCGTTCTACGCGCAACTGCTTGCTTTGGCGATATTAGCCATAGCCTGCAACGCACTTTTTGACGCATTAGATGGGTGCTTGGCGCGAAGTTCTAGCAGCGAATCGATGCAAGGTGACCTAATCGACCACGTCGTTGACCGCTATTCTGATATTTTCATATTCGCGGGTATTACGCTCGGTGGGTACGTCGCTTGGCAGATTGGGCTGCTCGCGATTGTAGGTGTTCTTATGACGAGTTACCTGGGAACCCAGGCGCAAGCACTTGGCGTTGGCCGGAATTATCGGGGCTTGCTCGGGAGAGCAGACAGGCTTGTCCTCATTTTCTTTGTCGCTTTGCTCAGCCTCATATTCCCGGAAAACGTCATTTGGTTCCCGTTGCTCGGCTGGATGATGGTTTTTGTGGCCTTCGCGAGCAATTTCACAGCGCTGCAACGATTCTATCTCGCTTATCACCAGCTGTAGAGGAAAAACGCGGAGCAAGCGCTTTGTGTTGCATAACTAGAAAATGCTGAATCGCACGCCCACGCGTCAACTCTTGCCCGCTAGACCATAGCACGCGCTAATGACGAACGATTCAGAGAAACGGCGAATGCTGCTCGCTTATGCGAACATTGACCCCAGCTGCTGCGCCTCGACGTTAGGCATGCCCATAACTTTACGCACGGCATCGTCAAAATCGGCAACGGTCACTGACTCGCGCTCCGCGCGAATGGCAAACATGCCGGCTTCCATCGCAATTGCTTTTATGTCAGCACCACTTGCGCCCTCAGTGAGCTTGGCAATCTTCCCAGCGTCGATCTCGTGAGCCAAATTCATGCCTGACGTATGGATCTTGACAATTTCAACGCGGGCTTCGTAAGTTGGGAGTGGTATGTCGATAAGCCGATCAAAGCGGCCAGGCCGAAGCAACGCAGGGTCAAGTATGTCACTCCTATTTGTCGCACCGATGATCTTTACGTCGCCGCGATTTTCAAATCCATCCATCTCGGCGAGGAGCTGCATAAGCGTCCGTTGAACTTCACGATCTCCCGAAGTTGCGCTGTCTAAGCGCTTCGCTCCTATCGCATCGAGTTCGTCAATAAATATGATGCTGGGGGCCTTTTCCCGGGCCATTTCAAATAGCTCTCGAACGAGTCGAGCGCCTTCGCCGATGTACTTTTGAACGAGCTCACTGCCTACGATTCGTATGAAAACCGATTCGGTTTGTTTTGCTACTGCCTTCGCAAGCAGGGTTTTTCCTGTCCCTGGAGGGCCGTAGAGAAGCACCCCTTTGGGCGGTTCTATGCCTACTCGCTGAAATAGCTCAGGCTTTAATATTGGAAGCTCTACCGTTTCGCGCAGCTCTTGAATCTGACCGTCAAGGCCTCCGATGTCATCGTAGCTCACGGTCGGGGTCTCGATGATTTCCATCCCATACACCGTGGGGTCCTTCGAAGGCGGCAAAGCGCCGACGATAGCGAGGGATTGTTGGTTCAGCGCGACTCGGGCGCCCGCGATGAGTTCCTGTTCGATGAACTGCGAGGCGTTGACCACAAACTTTGGGCCCGTCGAACTCTTGATCACAACTCGATTATCGTCAAGCACGTCAAGGACTGTCCCTACGAGTAATGGTGGTCCTTTGAGTCGTTCAAGCTCACTTCTGAGTTTTCGGACTTCGCGTTCGTAGCGTACTTTCTGATTCTCGGCGGATCTCTTCTCGTTTTCGACCTTGCGATTGGCATCGCGGAGCTTGAGATTGCGCTCTTCCAGTTGACGAACGCGATCCAAGAGGTATTCAGAAAAATCGTTCCCCTTCTTTTCGCTTTCGCCAAGCGAGTCTTCCACTGTTGTCTCCTCCGCATGGTATTTAACAATGCATGCTATATATCCTTTTTTCGAGGAAAGCGATGCACTGCGAATTATGCGGGAAAGAAATCCCAGGAAAGCCTAAAAGCGTTGTAATTGAGGGAGCACAGCTCGAAACGTGCGCCGCTTGCGCAGGTCTTGGTACAGAAATCCGCCGCCCCCAAACGTTGCGCGGACCCACGAACAAAGGCGCCGCAAACGTTCGCATCCGGTACCGGGATATTTATCGCCAAATGGAGGGTGAACTTGATCCCGATTTCGATCATATCGTGAAGTACGCCCGTCAAAAAAGTGGATTAACCCAGGAGCAACTGGCGGCCAAAATAATGGAAAGGGCGCTTATCATAAAGAAAATTGAGCGAAAGGAATTGACTCCTGACGATAAGCTGCGAAAGAAACTCGAAAAGGCGCTGAATGTAAGTCTCTTCATCGACATCGGTAGGGAAAAAGCGCAGAAAGGCAAGCCGTCCGAAAACTTGACCTTCGGAGACGTGGCCATCGTCAAGCGGCGGCACTGAAGGCGCTACCTGTTTGCAGACAGCTATTTGCCGAGGGGCGCACGGTGGGTATTATCAAGGTGACTAGAAATGTGCAGCGCGCTGCTAACGCTATCAAGGCCGGTAAGGTAGTAGCCTACCCGACCGAAACCGTCTACGGAGTTGGTGCGCTCGCCCTACAAGAATCAACCGTGAGGAAAGTTATCGCGCTGAAACAGATGGCTTCAAAGCCTATCTCGCTTGCAGTTTCTCGCTTCGACATGATAGAAACTGTTGCGCATGTCAACAACGCCCCGCTCCTCCAGACGCTATTGCCAGGGCCGATAACCGTGCTGTTGCGAAAGAAGGACGTCGTTCCTGATATCCTCACGGCAGGTACGAACCTCGTCGGTATTCGGTTTCCGTCGCACATTGTTACTCGAGCGCTGATTGACTCTATAGGGGCTCCAATCACGTCGACTAGCGCTAACGTGACTGGCGCGCCTCCGGCAATGTGCGCAGAAGACGTAATGATCGGCGTCGATTGCGTGCTTCAAGGGGGCAAAGCCACACTGGGTCCTTCGACCGTTGTCGATCTCGTCAATTATGTGGTGGTGCGCCGAGGTGCGGGCTTCGACACCGTGGATGAAAGCTTGGGATTCTACCTTGGAGCATGAAGCAAACGTGATCGGGCGTCATAAAATTCTTCCTTTTTGCCAACAGCTTCAATGGTGCTTTATTTTTCCCCTCTTTGGAGGGTGATACTTCGTGAACAAGGCGAGAAAGTGCGAGGTTTCGTCCTCAGAACACACGTCAAATGCCAGGAATGGGTGACACGTGGCTAGTTTCGGCAGCGGACGTGACTCGCGGACTTTATGAGCCCTCATAGATCGTGTTTATTTCACGGGGTCAGCACAGCCGGGGCGGTCAAGTACCAAAAGCGAGAAACTTAATGATGATGCAATGACAACACGATCGCGAGATTATGTTGCAGGAACCAGTTAGAATAAGAGATTTTGTGGTAACCAAAAACAACTGGATTTATGCGGTCGTTTCATACGACAATGAGCCACATATCCGCGGCTTCTTACGCTATATTCCGGACAAAAATGGCGACAGAGTGAGCCGGGACGGTACGCGGTTTCGCAAAGTCAGCTTCGAAGAAGCACGGCAGCTGATGCATAGGTCTGTTCACTATCGAGACGGGCTCTGTGCAATTCCCAGCCAGGACATTGCGCAGCTAGAGTACCCTCGGCAGTGCGTGGAACGCTGCGATGATGCTGATGTGTCGTCTATCGTCGATTTTTTTGAGAGCTACGGCATCAGTCGGCGCCATATGGGCGTCACAGGTTCTCGACTTGTTGGGCTTGCAACTGACTCGTCTGACATCGATTTTGTTCTTTACGGGAGGCCAAGCTTTGAACGCGGGCGAGACGCTCTGCGCGACGCGGTAGAATCCGGATTGTTGCCCGAGATTGATACTGGTATGTGGCGGCGGATATTCCGAAAGCGCACTCCAGAGCTGACGTTTGAAGAGTTCGTTCTGCACGAGAAAAGAAAATGGAACCGCGGATCACTAGGGGCGACGTACTTTGATCTGCTATTCGTAAGGGACTTTGATGAGATAGCCATTGAGCCTCGAGGAACAGACGATGGATTTGCGACTGTCCGCGCTACGGTGACCAACGCTACCTATGCATTTGACAGTCCTGCTATTTACGAAATAGAGCACAAGACCGTCAACAAGGTGCTCTCATATACCCACACGTACGCGGGCCAAGCTGATGAAGGTGAAGTGATCGAAGCGCGAGGAATCTGCAATGAGGCTGGAGTTACGCGCCTGATCGTCGGCACGTCGCGGGCGGCCCGAGGGGAATGGATCAAAAGCTGCACGTTGCTGTCACACACGGGACACGACTAGAGTGAGATTCGTCTCACGGTCGACTCGGCGAAAATATGATGTTTTATGCTCACGCAGTGCATTCAAATCGGGTGTCGTTAGCGTATAGCCGAGCACACGGTGAGAAAAGCGTGTCCGCGCCCAATTGGGTAAGGGGGTCGGTATTTGGCCTCTGTATGTGACAAGTTGCGCGCGCTTGAATAAGCGTGGGAAGGATCAGACCCGGGCCGGTCGCGACTTGCGGGTGATGTAGGTGGAAGTGCGCATTAAATACGACAAAGGAACGCTGCTGATTCTCGGCGATGCACAGGTCCCGAACTCCCACTGGGACGCGCGCTCTGGCGCGTATCGAGCACTGGCGTTGCACTATGCGGATATCACCGATTATCTCGAGAGCAGTCACATCAACTATGTAGATGAAGCGCTTGAATTGCTCCCGGTCCCGCGCCTGCAGTTCCACGCCTCTTTGCGGGACTACCAAGCAGACGCGTTGGACTCGTGGATGCTAGCCGGAAAGCGAGGCACGGTTGTCTTGCCGACTGGGGCTGGAAAAACCATTGTCGCCGTCGGAGCAATTGGCACGCTGCAAACGCCTTCCATAGTTATTGTACCCACGCTCGATCTAGTGGAGCAGTGGCGCCGCGTGCTCGCGGCCCAATTTGCGATCGAGATAGGGACGTACGGGGGTGGGGAAAACGTGCTCAAACCGCTCACGGTATCGACGTACGACTCGGCATATTTGCGCGCTGCGGAGCTCGGCAATCGATTTGGACTCATCATCTTCGACGAGGTCCATCACCTGCCCGCGCCGGGCTATCGCCACATCGCCGAAATGTTTCTGTCGACAGCGCGGCTAGGACTTACGGCAACGTACGAACGCGAAGACGGACTGCACAGCGAGCTCTCACGTCTCATTGGCGGCAAAGTCTATGAGCTGACCGTGCAGGATCTTGCCGAGGAACACCTTTCTGGCTACAAAGTCGCGCATGTATTTGTCGACTTGGCGCCCGAAGAAGCTGAGGAGTACGCGCGTATGCACGGTGCATTCACTGATTACCTCGCGCGCCGCAATATTCGGATGCGTACGCAGTATGATTTCTCGCGGTTTATCATCAGGAGCGCGTGGGATCCAGAGGCGCGAAAGGCGCTTCTGGCTCGAAATCGGGCGTTAGATATTGCCTTGAACTCACGAGCGAAGATCGAGGCGCTCAAAGAGCTCCTTCTCGAGCATCCTAGTGATCAGACGATCATCTTCACACAACACAATAAACTCGTGGACAGCATCGCGCGCACGTTCTTGATTCCCGCAATCACGCACACGACGTCTAAAGACGAGCGCAGGGAGATCCTTGACAACTTTCGCGATGGCGTGTACCGTGTGATAGTGACGTCCAAAGTGCTTGACGAGGGCGTGGACGTTCCCGACGCCGCGCAAGCAATCATACTGAGCGGAACCGGCAGCTCTCGAGAATTCATTCAGCGCCTCGGGCGCGTGCTGCGAAAGCGAGAGGGAAAGCATGCGAGACTCACTGAAATCGTGACACGTGATACGACCGAAACAAAAATAAGTCACCGTCGGAAGCGAAAATGGAGGAACGCAGAGCGTGCTGCCTAGCAATCTTCTCATCGCTCGTTCTCGCTCGGGAAAGATAAAACCGGTGTACGCGCCGCTCGATGACCGTTACTTGGAGTTGGCATCGCGTTTGATCGAAACCTATGAAGCACACGTGGGCAAACGCCAGGGCGAGCTAGTAAAGCACCGTCAGCAGTTCGAGGACGACGGCTTTGATTACCGACTGGTCAGGGGGTTAATCGCGTTGCTCGACCGATCCGTAGTCTTCGAACCGCGAAGCCATATTGCTCCCAAAAAAGCGCGCCGTGAAGTCTTCACAGAGGCTAATCGTTATGCGCTTGTCGCGACGAACGAAATGAAAAGAGAGGTGATGAAGCAGGCAGCCTCACGACTCGGCATCTCACCATTGCAGCTCGAAGAGTCACTCTGGAGCGATGCCGAGGACGAGTTAGTGCTTGAACGCTTCGCTCCTCCGCGTCCGCGGGAGCTAATCCAACAGTACAACCTAAGCTTGACGCAGACGTTGCTGTTCAAGGCGGTCTCTCTTGAGTTTACTGCGGGGGGCAACTACCAGCGTATTTTCAGGCGGCTAAAGTATCTGGGCCTCATGTACACCGTAGAGCAGGTTGGCGGCCTTTATCGAGTTTTCGTGGATGGCCCTATCTCGCTCTTCAAGATGACTGAGCGGTACGGCACATCGCTTGCGAAGCTGCTGCCATCTATCGTGGAGGCTCGTGACTGGCGCCTAAAGGCGCATATCCTTGGCGGGGAACGACAGGCACCTAAGCTGGTCGAACTGGAACTTGACAGCGACAAGGTAAAAGAGCTCCTTAAGGCGCCGGCTGCCGAGGAAACAAGAGAGCGCTTTGACAGCTCCGTTGAAGCGGCGTTCGCCCGATCGTTTAACGCGCTGAAGTTGGGCTGGATTCTGAAAAGAGAACCAGAGCTATTGACTGCCGGACGGTACGTGTTTATCCCTGATTTCGGCTTTGAAAAGAACGGTGTGAAGGCGTACCTGGAAGTGGTCGGTTTTTGGACTGACGACTACCTTCAGAAGAAGCTTGGGAAGCTGCGGGAGCTCGACGTTGAGAACTTACTCATTGCTGTTGATAGAAACCTCAGTTGTGCTAAGTTCAAGGAAGTGAGAGGCCTCGTGATCTTCTACGACAAGAAAGTGCCGCTGAGGCCGGTCGTCGACTACCTAAAGCAGTTGGAGGAAAAGACCGTCGTGCAGCAGGCCGAAACCATCGACAGCACACGGCTTGGACTCACAGGCGACGTAATCGACGTAACGCAACTGGCCGACAAACAGTCTGTATCGGTAGGGGCCGTCGTGCGGTGGCTGCAGGCCAATCCAGCAACGCACTACCGTCTGATCGGCACGCTTCTCATAAGTGAACAAAAGCTTGGCGTAATCGCAGAGAGACTGGAAGCGCTTGAAGGTAGCGCACTACCTGCTGCGCTCGGTGTAATCGAAGAAGAAGGCTTTTCATCTCCAGAGAAAGTGTTGGAAGCTCTCGGCTACGTTGTCGAATGGCGCGGCCTTGACCCAGATAACGCCACAATTCAGAAGCAACGTGAGGTGCCGCTGTAGGATCACCGTGGAACAAGAACACGTTGGTCCTGCGAGGTGATGCTTACGCGCGGCACGCGGTGTCGAGACATCGAGTCTTGGTTTTCAACTGCAGCTTCGGGAGCCCGCACTTGCACCGTCCAACGATCGTAGCGTTAGCAGGCAACAAGAATGCGGTTTTACATCCGTCGTAGTACTGTGCACACCCCACAATGAGTCCCTTCCTGCGCACGATGGTTAGAGAACCATGGCAGCGAGGGCAGATGAAGTTGCTCTCTGCGAAGTGCTTGGAAATCACATCATCCATGCTCTCGCATCGACGGTCAATGCACACGTCAACGCCAAGAAGCTTGAGCCTGAACTTTGGCAGCCCGCAGCTGCAAGTACTTTCGGCGAGTTCTGCTCCTGTGGGCAGTTTGTAAAGAGCTCCGCAATCGCACGTTATTGCGCTTTCAGCGCGGTTCAACGAGCCGCCGCATTGCTTGCAGCGCCCGACGGATCTCGAACGCACGTCTAAAACACCTTCGTTCGGCTTTGTGTTCTTCGTGCGCGAGGCGTCGTGGGGGGTCATGAGCGGCGTCTCCAACGCTCTTGCTCGATTTGTCTCTCCAAGCGATCTTGAAGGGATCGAAAAGCATGGGACTTCCGCATCATCTCTTGTCCCATTGCCGGGAGTTACTGGTCTTCTGCTCGCGTTACTGCTAGCTACTCTTAGTTCGCTTGGGAGCCCCGCTATTACTATTTGTTTCTCTTTGATCTGCGGAGCTTCGACGCAGTCGAGATGGTCGACTCGCACTTGATATGTGACTCGTTCGTTTTGAGAACCATAGGTGCCGATAGGAATTGATTTGGCATATCCATTCGCCAGATAGAAGGTATCGCGAAGCATCTTGAGTCCATTGGCAAACACGGTTACCGACACACGTGCGCCCCCGCGAGCGTTTGCTAGAGTTGCGTGACACATTAGGCCTTGTCCAAATGCTATGGAATCAGGCAACTGCATGTCAATCACGATTTCGGGCAGCTTGTTTATTGACTGTGCGATCCGCGTGCCGGCAACGAGTTTTGAAAGCATAGCTGGGGTGATGTCAAACGGCGACCTGGTCCCCTGCGTATAGAGCTGAGTCGCCTGTTTTATGCCCACTCCGTCCAGCTGAAGCAACGGGCAAAGCTGCTCTGGCGCTCCGTATTCAAGTCTTAGAGCGAGAATTTTCGCGCGCAAGACGGTTTCCGGTGCGTTGAAACGGAGGAGGAACGCTTCGAGTGCCGATAGGAGCCGAAGCGCGTTTTGTCGGATGAGCCACGCATCGCTGCGCAGCGCTTCTGGGACTTCTCCGCGCTCAATGTATACCTTCAATATCGCATGTACTTTCGACTTTGGCCCTTTATAGTGCGCTTGCGCGCCCTTTATCGCTGACAGTTCATTGCGCCTAACGACCACGCCTGTGAACTCTTCAGCCGAAGCAACGGCGTCGAGCAATTCCTCGTCTGAAGGCCCTTCTCTCAATTGTTTGAATCCGCGAGCAGTGTCGAGGCGAAGATAATACTTCGAGGCAAGCGTGCCAAGATCGGTCGGAAGCAGATTATCATGTGCCTCGACCGCGAAGCCTTTCTCGATGAGGGCTTTCACATGATCGTCCAACAAAACACTTGATTCCGGGTGTTGCACGTAGTAGAACGTCCCGCTAAACCATTGTTGTGCATCTTCGCGGCTCTTGATGGTGCCCATGCTGATTTCGGCGTTCAAATGCTCACTGAGTGTCGTGTGCAACTGCGAGCGAATGGGCGGCCCCTCCCGCAACATCTGCACGAAGTCTTCCGCTCGGTCGCGTGGAGCGATAATCCACCCGAATCCGCGTTCGTCATACTGGGGCCTTCCAGCCCTACCGAGCATTTGGAGCAGATCTAGTGAGCTTGTTTCCTCATCGATGGCTTCGTTCGCGATGTCGCGAATAACGACAACACGTGCAGGCAGGTTCACGCCCCAGGCGAGCGTCGACGTAGAGACTAGTATCTTGATGTGTCCGACTTTGAAAGCCTCCTCAACAAGGTCCCTGTCTTGCTTCACAAGACCCGCGTGGTGAAAACCGATACCGTTGCGCACGGCGTCTCCGAGGGATTTGTTCTTGATTCGTGCTGCCACATCTTCGGACTCTTGTGTTGCAAGTCTTGCCCTTTTTGTGGCGAAGATTTCGACGAGCTTTGACGCTGCTTGAGTCGTGTCAGACCGCGTTGCTACGAAAATGAGCGCTTGGCCGCCGGCGAGGTGCGGCTCGATTAGTGAGACGGCCTTGTAAAGTCTAATGTACTTGTCTACGAACTTGTTCTTGCCAGGATTGTATCCAAAAACGTCGGCTTTGAGTGGAACTGGGCGGTAAGAATCGTCAAAGGCAAAGGTTCGCCCTTCCGTGGCTCCTATCCATTGAGCGACCTCGCGAAC
>JBEKIR010000005.1:0-51736 GCA_050011655.1 Halobacteriota archaeon
GACCTGCCGCTGAAACTGTACGAGCTTTCGACTTATTCTTTCAGGTATGAGCAGCGGGGCGAATTGACTGGTCTCAAGCGCCAACGGGCTTTTACGATGCCTGACATGCACACCGCTTGCCGTGACATGAGGGAAGCTAAGCGTTTCTTCATGGAGCAGCTGAGACTTGGGTTCAACTCGGGTGTGGATCTCGACGTGAAATATCAGGCTATATTTCGGAGCACGAAGGCGTTTTATCAGGACAACAAAAAATGGGTAGAGCAGATCGCTCGCGAGTTTAAGCGCCCCTTCTTGGTAGAACTCTTGTCGGAGCGCGTTCATTACTGGGTTTGTAAGTGCGATCTCGCGGCTTTGGATACGTCGCGGAAACCAATCGAATGCCCGACCGTCCAAATTGACGTGGAGAGCGCGGAGCGGTTTGACATCAAGTACTATACCGAAACGGGAGAACGCTGGCCCATTATCCTGCACACGTCCCCGACGGGCGGGATAGAACGCGTACTCTGTGCGATCCTCGAGGCGCAGGCGCTCGAGAAAGTGCCGGCCCTTCCGGTGTGGCTCGCCCCAACGCAGGTGAGGATCATTCCTGTCTCGGAAAAGCATCTTCAATACGCGCGAGAGATCGCAACCGAAGTCAGAAATGCGAAAATACGCGTTGACATCGACGACCGCGATGAGTCAGTAAGCAAGAAAGTCGCCTCTGCCGGGAGAGAATGGGTGCCCTACGTCGCTGTTATCGGGGAAAAAGAGGAGCAGAGGAAAAGCCTCGCTGTGACCGCACGCTTTTCGGGGCAAAAAGAGCCGATGTCTGTCAATGAGCTGATCGCTCACGTGCGCCAAGAAATCGAGCAAATGCCATATCGGCCACTAACATTACCCGAAATGCTCTCGCAGCGACCAAAATTTGTCTGAATGAACGCGAGATTTGTCCATCCTTTTCACAGGCGGATGAAGTCAGTTCGTCTTTGCATTTGACAGAGCTAGACCTCAGAATGCATCATCCTGTGCGTAGCTCCTTCCCAGCTTCAGCGCGATTTCTGCCTTTTTCAACTCACGTCCAAGATACGCTGCGTGGGATGCCGTCGATACGAGCTCAAGCTCAAAAATAGCATCAAGCAAACCTTTTGCGGAATTGCCTCGTACGGTAATTCCCGTGTCGTGCCTCGCAACGATCAGGCCCTCTCTGAAACCGATCACGAAGTTGCCGGCTGGGTCAGGCGCCCACTTCGCTGTGTCAAAGTCTTTAGCGTCGAGGACGTTCGTGCTGGTGATTCGATACTCCGGTCGCCGTCTACGCTCTTTCAATACGAGAAGATCAATGCCTAGATCCTTTGGTGGGCTTTTTCGATACTGTGCGAGCTGCATCATCTGAGCCGCTGTCTTCAGCTCCTTAACGCTGCCCTTTGCTTTGTCACTGTGCTCAGGAGTAAAGAGTACGCCAACCCCCAGCTCCATTGCCAGACCGGCAAGCAGGGCGTTAGCGCCTATCGAGTCGGCTTCCATAAGCTCAACGATGTTGCCGACGCCGAGAAACAGCGGCACGTTGCTGACCGATCTGACGCGGTGGTACTCAGCGAGCGAGTTGGAGGCGCCACTGCCTATCGGGTATAGGACAGGATCGGCGATGATTTTGCTGATGCCAAAAGTCCGCGCGAGAGCTACGGTAGAGCAAACATCGCCGTTTTCGGGCAACACCACAACTCCAAGGTCTTTTCTTGCGACTGTGGGTCCTATCTCGGCGGCGTTTTCTGCCGTAAGTGAGAGAACGAGTTCAGCGCCTGATTCTATTCCAGCGCCGATAAGCTCTGGATCGAGACTATCTATGCTGAGGGGGACGTTGTACTCGTCGGTTACCGCGCTGACCTCAGCAAAGGTGCGGCTCACCTCGCGCTTCGCGGTTCCGAGAGGTATGCCGACGTCGATGATATCAGCCCCGTTGCGTATATGCTGCAAAGCAATGCGCTTAGCATCTGCGACTGGGGCGTCGATTATCTCTCCGAGCACCTTCATTCGAGAGTTTCCTCCAATTTTGAGGTCTCGAATTTTGAAATCATAGGCCGCAGATGTTTCTAGCTGCGTCAATAGGTTCAGGGCGTCTCTTCTACGCTTTTCGCGAATGATACGGTCAGCTGGCTCGTTAAGCGACAGCATGGATTGATCGAGTGACGCAAGCACCAAGCTGAGATCATAGGCCTGTTTTGGGCCTAGAGCAATTTTCAAGCTCAGCTCGTCACCAAGCCCCCTAAAGTCAGCGGGATTAGCAGAGCCGGGAATCAAGATCACATCGTGCTTGTGACCATGCCGCCTTGAAAACTCGACGTACGCCTCCCTTAAGAGGCGAGGGGTCATCAGCGCCGCAATGTCTACATCTAGGACCAACACATCTGCGGCTGCGCCTACGGCTTCTCTAACGACTTGTTCGGCGCAGCGACCGGTCGCTACAAGCACTCGTTCTATAGGTTCCCACCTGTAGCAACATACTCTTAATATGCTATATCACAATTACTGATGGTATGAGGTTTGATCTGCACATTCATTCACATTTTTCTCCTGACTCAAACAGCTCAGTCGAAGCGATACTTAGGCAGGCACAAGAAGCCGGTCTCGACGGACTCGCGATTACTGATCATAATTCTGTGCAATCTTTCTTTGATGCAGTGAGGCTTACGGAGGATCTGGGACTAAATCTTATCATAATACCGGGCGCTGAGATCTCAACAGCGGAGGGTCATTTGATCACGCTCGGAAATCACACTCTTGTGCCCCCCGGTCTATCTGCTTCTGAAACCAGTAAACGCGCTCACGACGGCCATGGGATCGTCGTGGCGGCTCATCCATTCGAATTATTCAGAAAGGGCATCCGTAGTTTGCGCAACAAGAGGATAGACGCTGTCGAAGCGTTCAATTCACGGCGCCTTCTTGGCGTCTCTAATTATCTCGCGACTCGTTCAGCTGCGAAACTGAACCTTGGGGTCACTGGCGGAAGTGATTCTCACAACGTGGAGACGGTCGGTTTTGGATATACTGAAGTAGATGCCGCGAGCGGCGTCAGTGTCCAAAACCTACTTTGCGCTATACAGGCTGGCAGATCTACAGCGAGGGGCCGTGTATCGCCACGTCTCCGGTTAGCGAGTTATTCATTTAAGGCGCGGGTCTTGAATAATAGGAATAGCCGTTAAATTACCCGCATCAAAAACATCGAACTGGGCGCTTGGTACGGACGTGCGGATCACATAGTTGCCCGAAGCGCCTCCTCAAGCTGATGAGGACTGTCGAGAATCGTGATTCCTTCCGAATATCTTAGGGTTCGGACGTTGTTCTTGTCAATGTCGCGGACTATAAGGTTCACCGTCCCTTCTTGGATCGCGTCATAATCGCACACGTCTTTGCACACGCCGCAGCCGTTGCATTTGAGGTAGTCGATTTGCTCGTCAATCGCATCGTTTGGGCAAGCTTGAGCGCATTCGTGGCACTCAGTGCAAAGATCTCTGTTTATGAAGTAAGGTACAGGACTTTTAACGCTACCTTCAATGTCGACGGGAACGATGAAAACCAGAACCCCGCCTTTCACGGCATGCGCGACCGCATTAGTAATGAGTGAATCAGCAATGCCGTGAGCTATTTTGGCTACAGTGTTGGACGTAGCCGGGGACACAAACAATGCGTCATAGATGCCGCGCGAGAAGCGGCCCGTCTTTGGGTAGCTCCATCCCTGTTCGCGTTCGAGTATGACCTCCTCCATATACCCTCCCGGTGAAACTCGATCCAAGTATTGAAAAAGGCCGTAGACCCGTGCAACCTCTTCAGCAGCCCGCGAGACAAATGAAGTCACAGCCACGCGGTCGCCGTAGGCTTCCTTTGCCTCGACGAATAAATCAAACGTTTCGCGTAAATGATGTCCAGCCCCTGTAATACCCCACGCGATTCTTGCCATAGCACTTCAACCGTTCTGATCGTAATCCTGCTGTCTAGATGTGGTCGCTTGTCCAAGATATTTCTTTAGGAGCTTGAACGCTTCAAATTCGCGCCGTCCACCGCACTTAGTAACGATGCGCTCGCAGTGAGTCATTCGCTCGAGGTAGGCTGGGTCTCCAAGAGTCTGATAACGTGTTGCGTGAATTGTTGCTTCAAGCACAGCGCAAAATGCCCTGTTCACAGGTATGATTGGTCGCTGTAGGACAACAGATCTCACAGGCTGGAGCTCTACTACGGCGCTTATTTGGGTCGGTTTTTCCGGAATCGTGCATGTAAATTCCACCCATGCGTACGCTGCCTTTAGGACAGGCGCCGTCTCATCGGGGGAAAAAAAGTCAGGGCCGAGATCCTCAAACGCGGTTTTCACGTAAATCAGCGGATCCGCAACAAAGTTGGCAACCAACTGATGGTTTTTCTCAACGTTCAAAAAAGTGTGGCTGTCTTTGTAAACGGAAATGTAGAGGGAGCCGCGATTTATGACGCCCATAGGAGCGGCGTTGGGCTGGCCATTACGCGTCGTTGCTATTACTTCTGAGATGCCTTCGTGAAATTGCACGTCCATCAGTACCGGAAACCTCCTAAGAGCACGACAAATAATGATCCAATCACGAGATCTGCTGTCGTCCCGGGGTTGATGTGCCGCGCGAGGAGCTCTTTGTCGAACTCGTCGGCGGCGTCCTGTTTCAGCACTTGAGCCGCTTTTGCCGAAACCTCAAGGGCGACATCAGTGCTGAATTTTTTCGCTATGAGTGTATCGGGGAACTCGCTGAGAAGTTGAAGAAACAACTGCACAATTGAATTCTTGACACTGAACCCCGATTCAGTGTAGTGTCTCATCAATTCGGCGCCGTAAAAGGTGCGAGGAAATCCTTCAGCCCACTCCTTTGCTATGGTGTCGTTTGGGCTCGATATTTGCATAACGTCCCACAGGGTCAGATTTTGTTGCTGAATCGTTTGCAATGAGGACGCGTCATTCACGTCCAGATAGTGATGCTCTCCGACGCGGACGTGGACGCTCCGAAAAGATTCATAGAACTGGATCGCATCAGCGCTCGAAGTCTGCTTGACGACGCGGACGAGGTTAGTCTTGAGTTGAGATATCGTGCTGCTTTTCCGTGCCGCGGCACATAAGGGGATCAGCAGCAGGATCGCGCCAAAGTGACAATTCCCAGCATTCTGCCAGGTGGTACTCGCTTGAACCGCATCGAGAATCAGACCGCCTACCCGATGCCGAGCTGACGCTGCTTTTTTAAACACAGGAAAAGTGCCGACTGCGGATGCAAGAAAATGTTCGTAAGTTACATCTTCAAAGTCGTGCGTTCGGTCTACATTGCCCGGCTTTGGTGTCGCGGACACCTCGAGCAACATTGCTAGCTCGGCACAACCGGCTATGAAGTCTGGGTCGTACATGTTGAGAAGCTCAGCCGAGATCTCGACAGCTGAGAAATCTCTCCGCAAGTTGCTTTTTGAGTTGCATGTACTCAACGTCAGAAAAACCTAGGTCTTGCAGAGTGCTATCTCTCCAAGGGCAAGGCCTAGTGATTTTGCAGCACCATACCATGCTGCCGAAGCACGTACTTGGTCCTGCCCCTAACTTTGTGTCGTTGAAGCTCGCCTTGATTTGGACGTACTCTTCATTGGAGATCCCCGCTCTTTTCAGAACATAGCGCAGTGGGCACTCCTTTACGGGCATGCAACAGTACGCTAACCCCCGCAAGTCCCCTCCAGCGCAAATGTGTTTTGGCGCATTGTACCAGCCAACTGCTTCTTGATATGACTGAACTTCAGTCAGGATTTCGTCAACAGCGGTGTTGTCGGCCACAGCGGCACGGGCGACTGAGACGTAATCCGCCCCCATCGAGAACATCTTGTGGGCGCTGGCATAGTCCACGATCGAATTGTTTGCGATGATTTTGAGCGCTGTAGCATCCCTAATTTTCTTTACCAATGCAGGTCCAGAATTCATCGTGTCGACATGAATCGCGTCGGCGCCGGCCTTGTCTATAACCTTTGCGAGCTCTATATCTGCAACAACGCCTGCGCGTACCTTCACCGACAGAGGCACGTCTGTTTGTTTGATCTCCCGTATCCATTCGCTGAGCTTGTTGAGGTTGCGCGTGAGACATTGACCGGCGCCAACAGCTTCCATTTCAGGCTGCCTGCAGTGGGCGTTTAGTTCGAGAATTGCCCCTTTTTGATGAATCAACTCGGCGATCGCGATCAGTGGCTCCAACGTAGTTGACCGAGCATTAATACCAGCTTTCATGTTGATTGTGCTCATGACTCCCAGCTCGTTTTCGATCACAGGTGTCGGTTCGTCGTAAGCAAATTCGCTTCGTCCCTTCTTGACGAGCTCTTTAGCTGCTTCGATGGTTGGCGCGTCAAGGTTGTATCCACCGAGAATTGCTAGTCCAACGCCCCGCGAGATAGCAAACGAGCTGTTAGTTAGTCCAGCCATCGAAGCGAGAACCAAAGGATTCGGGATGTGGACGTCGCCGATCGTCAGTTGAAAGGCTACTTGAGACACGATGAAACCTCTGTGCGTACCAAGACTCACTCGCTGCGCTGAAATGGGCAAGTAGTGATACGGACGTTGAATATTGTATTTTGCTGCTATTTAATTTTACTTTGCAGACGCCGACTCCGCTCTTAACAGGTGCCTTACCTTTGGGGTGCAAGTAGTTGCACGATCTCTGTCGCGAGGTTTTTGCTTTGCTCTATGCCGTACATAATCGTATCCGCGCGGAGCAGTTCAATATCGCCCGGCAAATCGCTTTGAGAAATGTCGTCGCGAAGGTCGACGATCAAGACGTCCAAGAAGTCGCTATAGAACTCCGCAACCCCTGAAGAGCTAACCGGAAGTCCACGCGATTCCATGAACTTTCCCGCAGGCCCGCTTATCGGCTCGCTCCGTATGATTGGACTAACCGCAATGACAAATCGGTCTTTAAGGACTTGCCGCATTCCGTTTACGTCAAGAATAGGCCCTATGCTTGAGATCGGATTTGAAGGCCCAATCACAACGGAACGATGTTCGTCTAGCGCAGTTTTTACTTCTGTGGTCATTTTGCCGGCCCGGCACCTCACCCGCGAAACGCTCGGGGTTTGCTGATATCTCACTAGAAAATCTTGGATATGCATCTCGCCGTTGTCCGTGACGATCGTTGTAGGCACGAAATCGTCCGTCATCGGGAGGACCGTAGCAGATACCTCGAACGAAGCGCACATCGCAAGGGTTGCATCAGTTAGCGTTGCGCCTCGTCGCAGAAAGTCGCTGCGTAAAATATGAATAGCTCTGTCAAGCTCGCCGATCATAAGCGCTTCTTTGTGTCCTAAGCTAGCTAGTCTCTCGTGGGTACGGAAAGTATCCCCGTTGATACCCCACCACCGTTCGCTCACAATTCCCGCTGCAGTGTAGATAACTGTGTCAAGGTCCGGACAAACAAGATTGCCCGAGATCCAGATATCATCTCCAGTATTAGCAATGACGGTCAGCTGAGTGCCAGAACAGTAGAAAAGCAGCCCGCGGAGCAGCTTAGGGCTACCGGTTCCGCCCGATAAGAATAACAATGTTCTTCCCTGACGTTCCAGTGAGCTTTTCTAGAATAAATGGGTTTTTCATGCGCTTCGCGAACTGCGTTGTTTGCAGACTCGAGAGTTGAGCAAGGCGCGGATGACCAGTGCCCGTGCTGCGGCATGATCTGCGGCGAAACTATTCGATGTCTAGACAAGGACGTTAATAGCAGTCTCAACAGTTGCGCCGTGCAGGCGACAAACACAAAAGCCTTAAGACTGAGAGCACGATAGAATTAGAGGTGGTGTGGTCGTAGCCACCTAACGGTCGCCTTGCTTAAGCCCTTGATTTGCCAAAAACTGTAAGCGGGAGTAGATATTTGTCTCGTGGTCACGTTGTTTTGACGAGGAACGCAGGCTCAGCAGATTTGAGGGCCCACGCAACCCGCGTGGGAAAAGACTTGCTCGTCACGTTGGTGGGGGGAAAAGCGCACGTGGGCGCCGTTGCGCTGGGCGGATTTCACAGGAGGTCGTTTGCTTCGGTGTTAGCTGTTCCCAATCATCGCGACGACATCATCGCTAAAGAAGCCGCTTTGCGAATTTCGAAGGAATTGCGGCAGAGCTGCGTCGTGGTTGTCGGGATTCACGTCGACGACGCATCTAAGGGGCAAGTGGCAGAGATTGTTGACGCATCATTTTCGCTTGTTGATGAACTTATCGAGGCTCTCAAATGACGATAATAGTTGCCATTACCGGGGCGAGTGGAGTACAGTACGGCGTTCGGCTGCTGGAGGTTTTGAATCAACTCGGCGTTGACACGCAGCTTGTTGTAACCAAAAGTGGCCAGCAGCTTATAGATATTGAGACTAACTACAGCTTGAACCACGTCACGTCGCTAGTCAACCGCACGTACGACGAAATGGACCTCGCTGCGCCTATTGCAAGCGGTTCCCACATCAGTAATGGCATGGTGATAATTCCGTGCAGCGTGAAGACGCTTGGAAGTATCGCACACGGCGTTTCTTCCAACCTTGTAGCGCGCGCGGCAGATGTATGTTTAAAGGAACATAGGAGGCTCATATTGGTTGTGCGTGAAACGCCGTTGAGCGGGATTCATTTGAGCAACATGCTCAAATTGTCGCAATGTGGAGCTGTAATAGTCCCCGCCAGCCCGGGGTTCTACACACGTCCGACTACGATCGAAGAGCTCATTGACGCTCTGGTTGCCCGGGTGCTCGACCTGTTGCAGCTTGACCACTCGGTGTCACGACGCTGGGGTGACTAAGTGAGACGCTTCATTCAGCATTTAAAGGACTCGGGACAACTCGAAGTCATAACTAAGCCCGTTTCGCCGATATTGCAAGCGCCGCGCCTAGCCCGAGGACGAGGACCGGTACTGTTCGAACGCATTGACGGCTCTCAAGCCATCGTAAATCTCTTGGCCTCGCGCGCGCTACTCGCCCAAGCGCTCAACGTCGACGAACGAGGGCTCATGCATAAGCTTTTGAGCGCGGCGGCAACCGGAAAAACGGTAGTGCAAGACCTTGCGTGGGACTTGGAACGCACTCCGGATCTGAGCAAGTTGCCTATAATGAAGTTTTTCGAGCGCGATGGCGGACCGTACATCACCGCAGGCGTTTTGGTGGCAAAATATGGTCACAGAATAAACGCGTCAGTTCATCGCATGATGGTCATTGACAAAACTTCGTTAGCCGTGAGGCTTGTGCCGCCGCGCCACACGTATCTGATGCATAAAGCATCTGTAAAAAAAGCCGAGCCTCTGAACATCGCCATCGCCATAGGCGTCGATCCTGTCACGCTATTTGCAACCACAACGAGAGTCCCGTGTGGCCTCGAATTCAACTATGCGGCCGCACTGAAGGGAACGGCTCAGACCCTCATTGAATGTGAAAATGGGATCCCTGTCCCGCCAAGCGAAATAGTTTTGGAGGGACAAATAAGCCCAACAAGAACTACAAATGAAGGTCCTTTTGTGGATCTTACGGGTACTTATGACGTCGTTCGACCTGAACCGGTTATCGAAGTAACGAGAATGGTGTCGGCTAGAGACCCCATCTATCACTCCATATTGCCAGCAGGCATCGAACACTCGCTTTTGATGGGCATTCCGTATGAACCGCAGATATACAATGCGTGCAAAAACGTGACAAAAGTGAAGAATGTAGTATTAACGGCAGGAGGACGGCACTATCTGCACGCTGTTATACAAATAGAGAAACAGACTGAGGGGGATGCAAAAAATGTGATCATGGCAGCGTTTGCGGCTCACACGAGTTTGAAACACGTTGTAGTGGTCGATGAGGACATTGATGTCTATGACACTGATGACATAGAATTTGCAATTGCCACCCGCGTCAAAGGCGATTTAGATGTTATGGTTATCCCACACGTTCGCGGATCGTCCCTTGACCCGCGTACTGGAAGCGACGGCACGACAACGAAGATAGGCGTCGATGCCACTGCACCACTGGTCGATCACTGGAAGTTTGAGAGGGTTCGTTAACACGCGTTTGTCCGGTTTCCGCTCGGTGTTTCTCGACGCGCGCACGAACGCGAGCGAATTGCGCGGCGGATGAAAAACCTTAAGATTTACAAAACTTAGTCCTAGTTGTGCGAACGAGGCTTGCTCTTGAAGGCCAAACTTCTGTTTTAGTGCCGCGCTTGGATCCAAATGCGTCGTACCCCCCATCATCGGCACCGGTCTTCTACAATCCACGAATGGAGTTAAGCCGAGACATAAGCGTTGCTTGCATGCAGGCGTTTGACGATAATCAACGCGACAATAGCAGGCTCACATATCTAGATGCGCTCGCGGGTTGTGGCATACGAGGTCTCAGAGTTGCGAACGAGGCACAGGCCGAGGTCACGGTCAACGATTATAACCTCGCAGCTTATGAGCTGGTCAAGAGGAACGCGAAAAGACTGCAGCAGAACGTCCACGTGGAGCACCGTGATGCGAACGCTTTGATGTCAGAAGCTAGGTTCAACGTGATAGACGTAGATCCGTTCGGATCCCCAGCCCCTTTTGTTGACGCAGCGTGCCGATCAGCCAGCAAGATGCTTTGTGTGACCGCGACGGACACGGCCCCTCTAAGTGGCGCTCATTTTAGTGCCGGCGTGAGGAGGTATTCCGCGCTGCCTATGAACACAGAGTATCACGCTGAAACAGGGATACGCATACTCATTGGTACAATCATTCGAGAGCTTGTCAAATATGATAAATCTGCTACGCCAGTCCTCGCACACGCAACCGAGCACTACTATCGGGCATATTTGCTTCTCGATCGCGGCGCCGAGCTTGCCAATGAGTGTGTCAGGTCGATGGGATTCATAGCGCACTGTTTTGCTTGCGGAAATCGCTATGTGCTCTCCGGGCTGTTTCCTATCCTGCGCTTCGACTGTGCGTTTTGCGGTGCAAAACTTGCCGTGGCCGGACCTCTCTGGCTGGGGACTCTACACGATCAAAAATTCTGCCAGCAAGTTCTTGAAAACATTGAGACCGGTGTTTTTGGCACCAAGATGCGGTCCGCGAAAATCATAACACTGTGCCTAAATGAGCTTGATACGGTAACTTTTTTTGATTACCACAAGCTCCTGAGAGAACTCAAGTGTCCACCGGTTCCTATTGAAACGCTCGTAAGCGGACTGCGCGCCGTCGGTTGTCGTGCATCGAGAACTCACTTTTCGGGCACGTCGATTAAGACGGACGCTGACGCAAACACGCTGAAGCAGGTGCTGCTTGATTTGAGCTGTGAGAGCGAGAAAGCCCGACTTAATCACGGTTGAGTATAGAACCGGGACGGTCCTTTTGAAGACAGCGGCGACAACGCTCGGGAGATCTGACAAGAAACTTGCTGAGCTCTGCCTGTTGCCAGCAGTCACATTCCCAAAGTCTTGCGAATGACTTGAGTAAAGACGAGTGAGCAAACTAGGTACCAAATAAGCCAAACCGGAAAACCGAGGATGACACCTTGAGTGTACGGCAGCGTTCCAAAATAGGGTAAACTGATTTCAGTTGACACCTGGATCGGCCAGGAACTTGCTTTCGACATTGTGTAACTTAACCAGCCAAAAAGCGGCAGCGAGATGATCAGTATGTATGGCATAGGCCTCATGGTCTGTGCTTGAACGTCCATGCTAAGCTCCATCACTTCAGCACGTTCTTTCTCGAGCTTTTTCAGTTTGCCTTTGTCTCCGGCCAGTTGGGCCTCACGGTAGACCTTCTGAAATTCCCTCATCTTTGCTTGAGACTGTTTTAACTGCTTTTGATCGACGAAGCGGTTTAGCAGCAAAGACGAGTAAGAGCCCGTGATGACCGAAAGCAGAAGGATCGTGATGAAAAGGGGAACGTAGAGGGTGGTAACCAAGCCCCCAAGGACATAGTTCATGGCTTGACCAACCGGAATTCGCAAAAAAGCATATGCTACTGTCATCACCAAATAAATGAGCAAGAGCCTCGTCATCACGCCAGTTGTGCTTTTTTGTGCCATTACTCGCAGACGTCAGTGCGTCGTTCAGAAAAGAATCTTTTTTTGGGTCCGTAGCTGCAATACAACGACTAGTTTCTGATACGTGAATAAATAGTTTTACGTCAGCATCTCGTGGCTCGGACATCCCTGTGAATTTAGCACACACGTTGCTCAACGCTCAACGCCTCAGCTTGATCAAGCGATCTTCTGAGGGCTGTAACGCTTAGCTACTACGTATGTTTCGGCGCTTTGCTTTCGTGATGCTCGCGGGTTGAACGCTTTGACAAATTGAAAATACGCGCTTACCTCGCGCGTAAACGTGTCAAAGAGGTCCCCTTGGAAAACTTTAACCACGAAATTGCCGCCGGGTTTCAGCACGCATTTGGCGATTTCTAAGGCGCAGGCTGAAAGGTCGATTGATCGCGCGTGGTCTAGGCTCCATGCACCACTTAGATTCGGAGCAGCATCCGATATGACGACATCTACAGCATCTACAATCTCCTGTATTTTAGTCACAATTTCTGGGGAAGTTAGGTCGCCTCGAATAGGCGTCACCCCCTGCAGCGGAGCGATCTGCTGTCGATCAACGGCTATGGCAGACGCTTCCAAATGGCGGATCACTTGGAGCCATCCGCCAGGGGCGGCGCCCAAATCAACGACCATATCTCCGCGTCGTATGATGTGGTACCGCTCTTGAATTTCGAGCAGTTTAAAAGAAGCGCGTGATCGATATCCTTCTGACTTCGCCCGCCGGTAGTAATAGTCCTTTCGCCGTTTCTCAAGGCTTTTCATTCTAGTTGATAGGGCGCGCGCAGAATAAAAAGCATTATGGGCAGCCAGACGGCTTTTATATACTACCCTACTAATAGACAAGTGCAGCAACACTAAAATGAAGCACTTAAGAAACGTCGCAGCCGGCACGGACCGATCTATGTGGATAGAGCTTGACGGGTGGCAGGCAAAGCTCCGATTTTCAGCGTGCCATTTCATTCCAGATCACCCGAAATGCGGCCGCTTGCACGGGCATACGTATGCAATGAGTGCGACGATCGTCGGCGCGCAGATCCACGATTTTGTAATGGACTTTGAAGACCTCAAAAAAGATGTTGCAGAGATTTGTGAAGCTCTTGATCATAAGATTCTGCTCGCATCTCGAGATGCAGACGTCCGGATACAGACCACCCGTGCTGGAGATGTCTCAGTCACGGTTGGCAAATGCGGGAAACGCTACTGCTTCCCGAGAGAGGATGTAGTTATGCTCCCCATCAATTCGGCGAGCGCTGAAGATCTTTGTTGCTTTCTTCTCGATGAGCTGTGTAACAAGCTCGATCTCAGCACCATAACAGAAGTCAGCGTCCGTTTAGATGAGGGTTTAGGGCAAGGCGCAGGCAGCGTTCGGTACGTTTCCCCCGAGAGAAGCGACTCGGGGCTTAGTTGAACTCTGCTCTCCGTTTTTTTTGCTCTGCCGAGGGCTATCGTTGCGACCCAATTCTGAACAACAAAGATATAAAGTGATGAGCAGACATATACGGTGTTTAGACGGTTACAAGGGAGCGGATCATGTTCAAAGCTGATATTCTCGGAGAGACTCTGAAAGACGGCATCGAAGCGTTGACTATCATCGTTGATGAAGCGCGAGTACATTTGAGCAAAGATGGCCTGTACGCGAGAAATGCGGATCCATCCTATGTGGCGATGGTGCAGTTTGAACTGTCGGCTAAAGCTTTTGAAAACTATGAAACCGACGATGAGGTTGTCACACTGGATCTCAAGAAAATGCAGGGCATCCTTGAGCTGGCTAATCGTACCGATATCATTCGAATCGTTGTTGATGAGAACCGCATGGCCCTGTCATTCGGCGATCTTAAGTATACTATCGCACTGTTAAGTCCCTACTCGATAAAGAAGGAGCCCAAAGTGCCAAAAGTTGAATCTGCTGCACATGTAGTCATCACGGGAAAAGAGTTTAGGTGGGCGGTGAAAGCAGCAGGCAAAGTCAGCGACAATATCGCCCTTGGGTGCACTGACACTGACTTTTTTATGGAGGCTCTTGGTGACGCTGATACTATGCGCCTTGAACTTTCAAAAGATCAGCTTATCGACGTATCGCGCACAGATGGCAAAGCAGATGAAATAAGATCACTTTTTAGTCTTGAATTCTTGCTTGAAATGTCCAAAGCAGTCGGAAAGGCTTCTGAAGTCTCCCTCGACATGGGCAAGAATATACCACTGAAGGTTGGATTTGATTTTGCCGACGGCAACGGTGCTGTGTCGTATCTCTTGGCGCCGCGCATCGAGCAAGAATAAAACTCAAAAGCGGTCGCACCGGGCCGGCGCTAGAATCATGGACGAATATCTAGCTCTTTTTCCATATACGGCTGCGGCAGCACGTTACGTGGAAGCATCCGGGAGGACCTTTGACTCTCTCATGACCACTGGAGAGTTTTCTGCCAGCGTCCTCAACAAAAGCGTTCAGCGAGTGGCAAGAGCCATCGACAGCGACGTTCATTCAAAGCCGGTCGAGCGCGACGATGATGAAATTGAGATCTTCTCTTACGTTATGGGGCGGGCGTTGGTCTCTTGCATTCGCGAAGCTGTGCTGGTTCAGAGATATGCAAATGCTGAAGCCCACGACGCATTTACAAAGTTGCGGAACGCCGGCGAACGACTTCAGGATGAGTACATTGAAAGGCTGCCGGGCGACTTAGGAATACCAATATCAGCAGACAACAATATTTTTCAACTGCATTTTACGGACTTGATCAAGTATACGGGCAGGTTAAGAGGGCCACAGTGGCGCCTTGTTAACCGATTGAACAGAGGCCACGTACGTCTTGCAAAGAACGAGATTATTCAGGTTTTGGCCGAGGCTGTGAGGCTGAAGGTGTTACGCGGACTGCCACTCAAACTCAGCAGCAAAATGTGCGAAGAACTTGTGCCCTATACCTCACCCTTAAAAAAAGCAATGTCCGCAGTCTCGTTGCGCTCTGCCGATTCTGGTCCTGTGATTTTGGAAGCGTGCCCCCCCTGCATGAAAGCGCTGCTTTCGCAAGTAAAAGCTGGACAGAACCTCTCACATCCCGCTCGATTCGCGTTGACCTCCTTTTTAGCTAATATAGGTATGAAAACCGAGGAGATCGTGCATATCTATCAGACGTCTCCAGATTTCGACTATGAACTTACGCGTTATCAGGTCGATCACATAAAGGGAGCGTCAGGGAAAGACTACAGCCCTCCTGGATGTTCAACGATGGAGACCTACGGTAATTGCACGGAGGCCACTGGTCTGTGCAAACGCATCTCTCATCCGCTCTCGTATTACCGAGCGCGACTTAAGCATCAGTAAGACAACCGATGATCCTAGAACCAAGAAGAGCAATCGCTGTGGCCGCTCATGAGTTGCTGAGAAGAGAAAGGTGGCGGTAACTCGCCACGCCTCGCGGTCAGGTGTAAGCGCGTGAACCCGGAAACGAAAGGATTCCTCCAGAGAAAATTTGGCGATTACTATCGTAAAGCTCCAATTGGGCTCCCGCCGCAGTTCCAGAAACGAGAATGGGCGTTTGTTCTTTTTGACTCAAGCTATCCAAAGCTTGTAATGCGACGCCACAAAGCTTTTGGCTCGCAGAAAGAAGTGCGCGCATATTTGGGCGCAGTCGCACCGGCTCATGTGTACCATTCAACGGCGTGTTACGCGTATCCGAGCGCAACACGCATGCAAGACAAGAAGTGGGAAGGCGCAGACTTAATCTTCGATCTTGATGCGGACAAGCTCTTGACGAAGTCTGTGCCTTCGTATGCGCGCATGCTGCAAGAAGTAAAAGATGAAACCACGAAACTGTTGGATTTCTTGATGAACGATTTCGGTTTCGATGAGAAGGACTTCAGTATCGTGTTTTCGGGGGGTCGTGGTTACCACGTCCATTTGCGGGAAAAGAAACTAGTTACCCTAGGTAGTCACGAACGACGCGAGATTGTGAATTATTTGACCGGAACGGGCCTTGAGGCAGAGTATCTACTGAAACGGTCGAGCAAGACTGCAATGCCTCAGGACACCAGTTGTTGGGAGATCCGAATAAAGACGTGGATTGACGAGTATTTCAAGCGGATACGCGGACTTGACGCGAAAATTGCTATAAGTGAGCTTGCATCAGTCAAGGCTATCGGCAAGCGGCGCGCTAAAGAAATTGTCGGCACACTGTCGCAAGACGAATCGCTCCAACCTTTGGTAGAGTCAAAGCTAATTCCGCTAAACGCATGGAAAAGCCTAATCAGAGAAGCTATCTCGCACTTGAAGGTTCGCATCGATGTGCCGGTCACGGCGGACATAAAGAGACTCATTCGGCTGCCTACGTCGTTGCACGGCGGCTCTGGCCTTAGGGTCACACCTTTAACTCTCGATCACTTCCGTCGCTTTGAACCGTTGAATGAGGCGATCGTCTTCGGCGGCAATTCGGTTTCGGTCAGGATTCTCACCCCGGCTACAACTGAAATTATGGGTAAAACTATTAAGGTTGATCAAAGTA
Source organism: Halobacteriota archaeon (assembly GCA_050011655.1). Classification (GTDB taxonomy): domain Archaea; phylum Halobacteriota; class Bog-38; order Methanoflorentales; family Methanoflorentaceae; genus Methanoflorens. The sequence goes on from JBEKIR010000005.1 coordinate 16,502, forward strand.
CAACAGAGTTACCGGAACACACGGCCGTTTATCTCATGGCGCGAGGGCTTGCTGAATATGAATCTCGACGACTTAAAAGTGATTAGAAACGAGGAGCGCCGCTCGCGACGATTGACGCAATTAAAGAATAGCTTCTATTCCGAGTTCAAAGAATACATGGATTCACTCAAAAAAAGCGATGATCCGCAAAAAAAAGATGAACTCGAGAACGCTCTGCAGGTCGCAGATGCAATTTATGATAAACGCGCTGCGAAAATAATCAAGTTGGCGGCGCTCGCGGCAAAAGGGCACATGGAGGAAGCATCGCTAGCTGACGCTGAAGCCGAAGTCTACGATTCGGTTTATAAGGTATTTACGTATTATCGGGACCGCGTACTCGGAAAAAAGGAATCAGACGCCGAGGCCGCTCCGTCAATCGAGCCCGTGCTATTAAATGAAAACCGTGGGACCACTTTTGCACTGCCCAAACAGGAATCGGATCGCGTTGAGCTTGACGCTTCGAGCATCAAACAGTCTTTGAAGAAAGGACTGGCACTTCAGCACTTGATTGCATCCAATGAAGAAGCGGAGAACAGTGCAGACGAAAACCAGGGGCCGCGCGGCGACGAAAGCACTTTAATACGAGAAGGCGGGAATATGAGATATCTCCGAGTGCGAGTGTTGTCAGACATTCCAACGTTCATAGGACTGGACGGCGAAAACTACAAACTTGGAGAAGGCGACTCGGTTCTGTTGCCTGAGGGGAATGCTCGGGCGTTGTGCGATCGCCATGTGGGTATCATAGTCGGTGATAAACTTGAAGATGCCAAAGAAGATTAGGTCAATATGCCCGGTGTGTCGAAAGCACACAACTCACGAAGTTGAGAAGGTGCGAAAAGGGCGCGCATCATCGTTAACGTGGATTGCGCGCCAAAAAAAACGGCGCAGCGGCATTGGTAATCTCGGCAAGTTTTCCAAGGTTCCGGGTGGAGATAAACCAACTAAGCGCATCAACGTTCGCTATCGCTGTACCGAATGTAACAAAGCGCATACAAGGAAAGGATTCAGAGTATCGAAGTTCGAGTTAGTGGAGGTGTAAGTGGTGAGCAAATTCTTGCGCGTAAGATGTGCGGATTGTGAGAATATCCAGATTGTTTTCGGCAATGCGTCTTCGGTAGTAAACTGCATAGTCTGTGGGAGAACTCTTGTTGAGCCGCGCGGCGGGAGGGCAGAGATAAGGACACAAATACTTGAGGTCTTATGAGAAAAGCTTGGCCAGAGATCGGGGACTTGGTCGTTTGTACAGTGGTTAACGTAGTCGACTTTGGAGCATTTGTCCAACTCGACGAGTACGACAAGAAGGAGGGACTAATTCACATCTCCGAAGTTGCGTCTGGGTGGGTAAAGTACATCAGAGATCACGTAAGGGAAGGTCAAAAGATCGTGTGCAAGGTCCTGAACGTTGATCCGAGTCGCAGCCACATAGATCTCTCGTTCAAGGACGTTAATGAGCATCAGAGACGCTCTAAAATTCAGGAATGGAAGAGCGAACAAAAAGCCGTAAAGTGGCTAGAATTTGTAGCTGACGCTACGGGGGTGGACAAAGATGCGCTCTATGATCAACTCGCTGACAAATTTGACGGTCTTTACTATGTCTTTGAGGATGCAGCCGTGCGGGGCCCAGAAGCTCTCAAGGGACTTCAGCCCGAGGTTGCCACTCAAATTGCACTCGTTGCTAAGGAGAACGTAAAAATACCTTACGTATACATCACAGGCTACGTAGATTTGACATGTCCTCAACCGAACGGGATAGACGTTATCAAACGTGCGCTGAAAGCCGCCATGAAGTCCGAAGATGATGACATTCGCTTTGACGTGAGTTACATCGGGGCGCCTCGTTACCGCATAAGGATAGTCGCCCTCGATTATAAGATCGCAGAAAACGCGATGAAAAAGGCGGCCAACGCATCTATAGATGTGGTGGCGAAGGCCGGCGGCACGGGAAAGTTTCATAGAGAACTTCAATCATCATAATATAGTCTAACTGTCTCACCAAGCCGAAGATGAAGCTTCGAAAATGTCACGGCTACACATTAGAGGAAAAATGCCGTACGTGCGGACAACCGACTGTGACGGCGCGCCCAGCGAGATTCTCACCGGAGGATCGATACGGCAGGTATCGGAGAATGCTCAAGCGCGAGACCACCACACGATCAAAGTGAGAACTTAAAGCTTGAAGAATTTTTTAACAAGTGGGATCTAGATGGAGCGAATAGAAGTAAAGCGAATCACAGACGTGAAATTGAAAAAACCGATTCTGGTAGAGGGATTGCCAGGAATTGGACATGTGGGAAAGCTTGTAGCTGAGCACATGATTGACGAACTTGGCGCGAAAAAAATCGCCGAAGTGTACTCCTCGCATTTTCCCCCGCAGGTGATCGTGCTTGCTGATGGCTCAGTCAGAATGGTTAGAAGCGAATTATATGCGGTCAACAGCGGCAAGCAGGATCTGCTGATCCTCGTCGGTGATCATCAAAGCGCGACAAACGAAGGGCACTACGAGCTGACTAGTGCGTACCTGGAACTAGCCAAAGAAAACGGCGTGCAAAGGATTTACACACTTGGCGGCTACGGTCTCGGACAGCTTGTCGAGAAACCTGCGGTCTTGGGGGCTGTGAACAACTTGGCGCTGGTTGAAGAAATGAAACAATACGGCGTGGTTTTCAAAGAGAACGAGCCAGGAGGGGGCATCGTAGGCGCTTCTGGATTGTTGCTGGGGCTTGGCGGCCTTATGGGCATTGATGGCGTCTGTTTGATGGGCGAAACATCTGGTTACTTGGTCGATCCAAAGAGCGCCCAGGCTGTACTGAGAGTCCTCTGTAAGGCGTTGAAAACTGACATTAACATGCAAGCGCTGGAAGACCGTGCAAAAGACATGGAAAAAATTGTTGCTCGACTCAGGGAAATGGAGCAAACGGGGATGCACGAAGTGGCGAGCGAGGAGGATCTCCGTTACATTCGTTAAGAATTTCGCCTGTCGAGCGTCGAAACGTTCTGCGCTTCTTGCTACGCACTCTTTGCTCGGCAATGAGCTAGAAGAAGGTTAACCATGATTCAAGTCAATATTGAGAAATGTGGACACTGTGGCGCCTGTGTATCAGTTTGCCCGACTAATTCGATAACGCTCATCGAGTCATGCCTCGAAATTGCCGAAAGTTGTACGGCGTGTGAAACGTGTATCACAATATGCCCCGTCGGCGCGCTCTTCGTTTCCTGAACAGCGAGGCGTAAGTGTGAAAAGCGAATACGATATCATAGTAGTGGGCGCGGGACCTGCAGGAGCTTTCGCTGCGGCGACAGCCGCACCCGAATGTGACGTTCTTTTGATTGAAAAGCGCCAAGAAATCGGCGATCCAGTTCGTTGCGCTGAAGGCATATCAAAAGTGGGGCTCTCGAAGTTTCTACGACCCCAGAAAAGGTGGATCGCGAACAAAGTAGCTAGCGCCCGCATATTTGCGCCTGATGGAACGAGATTGGACGTTTCAGAAGAACTTGCGGGTCCTGAGGTAGGCTATGTGCTCGAGCGTAAGATTTTTGATCGAGACCTTGCGAAGCGTGCAGCTCGCGCCGGGGCAGATGTGGTAGTCAGGACGCGCGCGACCGGGGTCATCACAGAAAATGGGTTCATACGTGGTATTGAGGCTCGGCATTTAGGCGAATCCCTTGAAATCCGTGCATCTGTCGTCATCGCGGCCGATGGCATCGAGTCACAAGTCGGCCGCTGGGCCGGCATTAACACTACTCTTCGACCCAAAGACCTCGAAAGCTGCGCCCAGTACCTTATGGCCAACGTCGATTTGTTGGACGACTGCTGCGATTTTTATCTCGGTTCAGCAGCTCCGGGGGGCTACGCTTGGGCATTCCCGAAGGGACCACAAGCAGCAAATATCGGGCTTGGTGTGCAAGCGAGCAAACTGGACGGCAAGCATCCAATCGACTATCTAGACGCGTTTGTGGACAAGCATTACCCCAGCGGCCAGCCAGTTGAATTGAACGTTGGAGGAGTCCCCGTCAGCAACGCCGTCCGTAAAACTGCAGGAGACGGCATTATGCTAGTCGGTGATGCTGCGCATCACACTGATCCTATAACTGGCGGCGGCATGATTAACGCTTTGGAGGGGGGCAGACTCGCGGGCGAGGTTGCCAAGGAAGCCATTCGAGCGGAAGACCCGTCTGCTAAGGTTCTGAATCGATATGAAGCGGCTTGGCGCGCGTCTTTCGGGAAGAAGCTCGAACGAAATTACAAAATAAAGGACATCTTTGTCAATCTGTCCGATGACGAGTTGAACAAGCTCGTCCGCTCACTGGAAGGGCTGCCGCTCGAGGAGATGAGCGTTGCCGGAATAGTAAGGCGTATTATCTCCCGTAATCCGCGACTGCTAGCTGGAGTGCGTCATTTGTTTTGAGGCAATTTGAGCGACATGAAGCTTGCAGGTGTGGATGAAGCAGGCAAAGGGGCTGTCCTGGGATCTCTTTTCATTGCAGGAGTTTGTATTGACTCTTCAGGACTAAAGTACTTGGAGAGGATGGGGCTTAAGGACTCAAAAGTGCTGAGCGCAAAGCGGCGCGAATTTTTGTCGAAGCGGATCGAAAAGGTATGCGCCGTGCAATTGCAAGAGATTACCGCTCAACAAATAGATGAACTAAGAACGGTGCTCACTGTCAACGAGATCCTCGTGAAAGGCCATGCTCAAGCCTTGCGATATTTAAGGCCCGATGTAGCATTTGTTGATGCTGCTGACGTAAATGCAGCGCGGTTCTCTAAGCGCGTGCAGGAAGCGAGCGGGATAAACAAGGTAATCGCTGAGCACAAGGCAGATACAAATTACGCTATTGTGTCGGCTGCGTCAATCATCGCCAAAGTAAGCAGAGATAGCAGCATAAGAGCCCTCGAGCGCTCTCTCGGTGCCACTATTGGCAGTGGTTATCCGTCAGACGTTACCACGATTGCTTTTTTGAAAGAGTGGTTGGATGCGCGAGGTGACCTGCCACCTGGAACGAGACGTTCTTGGAAAACGGCTCAGAACTTGTTGAATTCTATCCCTGAGAAGCACGAAAGCGGCTCTTCCTAACGCCAACAACCAAGGCAGTTGTCGGGACGTTTTATCTCAGCTTCGTCAAGACTTTTTCAAAAAAACTCTTTTCGACAAGAACAAACAGCGATTTCTGATCATCTTTGTCAAAGCGGATCTCGTCGTCTTTGTGAACCGTTTCATTATATTGCCCGTCAATGACGATAGCAGCGTCCTTTTCCTCTATTTTGATGATTACGGTGCTCTCACCGTACACGACCCAGGGGCGGGCGGAAAGCCTATAGGGCGCAAGAGGGACAATAAGGAAAGCATCTACTCGTGGATCCACGATCGGACCACCAGCGCTCATTGCATACGCGGTTGACCCAGTAGGCGTAGCGACGATAACGCCATCTGCACGCAGCACATCAAGAACATGATCGTCGACCTTGATGCTGCACTCAAGTATTTTTGCCGGTCGTGAAGTGACGATTACCGCTTCGTTGGTAGCGGACGGCAGGCGTCGGCCATTGACTGACACTGCTAGTCTCGAGCGTGCCGAGACACGGAAGCCGTCGAGCAGGCTTTCAACGACGTTGAGCGCCCGTTCCGGGCTGACTTCTGCCAGGAAGCCGACTTTTCCGACGTTTATGCCGACCACTGGAATCGGATGTGGAATATTTTGGAGAACTCGCAGGATCGTCCCGTCGCCGCCTACGGTCACTATTACGTCGACGTCGAAGCGTTCGAGTTCCACCCCTTCTTGCCCAAGTGCGCGAGCGGTTTGATCGTCATAGATTGCATCAGCACGGCCTTTGATGTAGCGGCCGATCTTGGTAGCTAAGTCGGTTGCTTCCTCAATATCACATCTAGAGACGATTCCGATGCGCATTTCTAATGACCCAAATCTCGTCGTTTTCCTGAATAGCGTGCGTTGCTGGGCGCTAAGCCTTTTACGTTAATGCGTATACATTTATATTTAATGCTTGTCTATTACCCCGTATGAAGGAGCAAACGGAAATAAGAACGCTGAAAGTTGGCCGCTATATTATAATTGACGATGAACCCTCTACTATAGTTAGTTTGGCAACATCAAAGCCTGGTAAGCACGGATCAGCCAAAGCAAGGATAGACGCAATCGGGGTTTTCGATGGCCAAAAGCGATCGATCGTGCAGCCCGTTAGCGCCAAGATTTACGTCCCCATTGTCGAAAGAAAAGGGGCTCAAGTTCTTTCTGTTATGGGAAGTGTTGCGCAGCTCATGGATCTCAACGACTATTCGACTTTTGAGATTGAGATTCCGCCAGAACATATGGATAAACTGAAGGCAGGCAAAGACGTCCAGTATCTGGAATCGATGGGAAAGCGCAAATTAGACATCAAATAATAAATTCAACCAAACAGTTGACTTTTTTGACGCATGATATTTGCCGATTCAGGTTCTGATTACGCAAGCAGCAAATACGTTATTCACGGCGTCTTGTTCGACGGAACGTCCTCCTTTAGATCGGGCTCCCGATGGGCGCCTGAAGCTGTGCGTAAAGCTTCTCACAATTTCGAGCCGTACGACTTTGAGTGTGATTGTGAGCTTTCAGAGTCGCTGGTGTGTGATATAGGCGATGCGGAGTATGGCAACCTGGAGGACATGATTGCCGATCTGGAGGCAACAACGTCTCGCATAGTTGAAGACGGAAAAGTCCCGATAGCGTTAGGTGGCGAGCACTCACTCACATTTCCGTGCGTCAGGGCCATTGCGAACAAGATGGAGCTCATCGCGGTTATTTTTGATGCGCACCTAGATTTCAAAGAAAATTATCTTGGAAACGAACGCGGGCACGCGTGCGTCTCGCGGAACATATTCGGTCTTCATGTGCCGCTGATTCAAATGGGAATTCGCAGCGGGGCGCGCGATGAGTATGAGCGGGCGCTAGAAACCAGCGCTATTTATACGATGGACCGGATTAGACGTGTGGGGATCAAGAAGATTTTGGATGATATTGCGCCGTCAGTCGAAAACAGGGCTGTGTACCTTTCCATTGACGTGGACGTCCTAGACCCAGCATATGCGCCCGGAGTCGGAAATCCTGAGCCCTATGGGTTGACACCTTTGGAACTGCGAACGGCGATCAGAGAGATTTCATCTCGCGCGGTCGGTTTCGACATGGTTGAAATCACTCCCGATTACGATATGGGGATCTCAGCTCTTGTCGGCGCGAAGCTTGTTCGAGATTTCTTGTTTGCCCGCTTAATGGCGGACAACGAAAAGCCACGGGAAGCGGAGAGTGTTCGGTGAACCCTGTCAAACACGCAAAGGTCGGAAAAGGCATCACTGTAGCGGACTTAATGAAACAGTACGAAACCTGCGCTTTTGGAGCTGGTCGCCTAGCTCAGGCTGTTAAAATATACAAAGAAATGCAAGCGGAAGACGTCACGAGTTTTTTTGGCCTCGCTGGCGCCATGATTCCAGCAGGAATGCGGCAAGTTGTGGCTGACATGATTAGGCGCCGCGATATTGATGTGCTGGTTACCACAGGCGCCAACCTTGTGCACGACATGATCGAAGCTTTCGGAGGCGAGCATTGCCAAGGACAATGCACTGCGAACGACATCGAACTGAAAAACTGCAAGATTGATAGGATATATGACGTTTATTTGGCCGACCAACATTTCACAACGTTTGAAGACAGGTTTGACGGGATAGTTGCTGATATTCTCGATTCCCACCCACAAAAGCTGTTTACGATTTGCGATTTTTTGCAGGAGATAGGGTCACGCATAGAGGACAAAAACTCTATTCTACGGACCGCTGTAGATAACGACGTGCCTGTGTTTTGTCCTGCCATCGCTGACTCCTCGATCGGGCTTCAGAGTTGGGTGTTTGGGTATAAACGCGATCTTCAAGTCGACACGTTCAAGGATATTCGGCAAATAATGGACATCTGCTACAAAGCACGACGAGCAGGGGCGCTTTTTGTTGGCGGAGGCGTTCCAAAGAATTTCATTATGCAGTCCATGCTTCTTATTCCCAAAGGGTTTGATTTCGCCATTCAACTCACAAAGGATACCCCTGAGACTGGGGGGCTCTCCGGTGCCACTTTGGATGAGGCGAAATCGTGGGGGAAGATAGGTGAGCATGCTGATACGGTAACGGTGTATTCAGACGCTACTATCACGCTGCCGATCTTAGTAGCTGCCACATTGTGAAAACCTGCGTCTCGATTTTGAAAGGCTAGAAGCGTCTGCCTGAAACTCGGTCTAAGTCAAAACGCGCAGTTTTCGCGATTGCCATCACGGCAAATGTTCCCGCTTGTACGGGATCAGTGACTACTAGGTCCGCTATTTCCGGCACAGACCCCGCCATGTTCAGAGCAATTACCTTAAAACCCTCTTTTTGTAGCTTCTTGACCTCCTGCGCGATTTTTCCGCCCATAAGCGAGCCTGCGAGCACCAATATGCTTGCGCGATGCGTTCTAGATACTGCATTTACTGCTTTCGCGATATTATCTTCGTCTACTATTGGCAATGTGTCAATGCTAATTCGCTCTCCGCGTATGTTATGTCTATCAGCTTCAGTAATTGCTCCGAGGGCTACTTGCGCAACCTGAGCGCCACCGCCGATTATAATGATTCTGGAGCCCCAAATCTTCTCGAAAGGCTCATGAAAAGAAATGCTGTCGACATCAGAGATGGCCTCAAGCTTTTTAGCCAAGTCTGGCACGCTTGAGACGTTCGCGATCTCCATATAGATCTCAGCCAAGCCCTTGTGCTTCCCCTTCGTGAGAATAAACTGCTGGGTATACCGTATATTACCTTCAAAACGGGCAACTGCCGCGGCAACATCTCTCAAAACGCCGGGCTTGTCTTGGCATATAACATTTATCGCCGTTGAGTTCTCCATCGCTGTCACCTCCGGGTATCAGATCTGTCAAAGATGTGTCGGGGGTCTATGATGCCCTCCTCGGTTATGATTCCAGTGATGAATTCGACGGGGGTCGCATCGAACGCGGGGTTTTCAACCTGCACAGCGCTCGGGGCAATTTGTTGCCTACCCCAGAATCTGAGTTCATCGGCGTCGCGCTCCTCAATCTTGACGACGGAGCTTTCATAATCGAATGTTGAAAGCGGCGCGGCGACGTAAAACGGTATGCCATGATTCTTGGCGCAGATAGCGAGCATATACGTTCCGACCTTGTTGTAAACTTCCGATCGGGTAATCCGGTCTGCTCCGACTATTACGTGGTCGATTTTTCCTTGCCTCATCATCCAAGCCGCCATGTTGTCGGCGACCAAGGTGGTTGGAATGTTGTCTTCGAGCAACTCAAACGCTGTGATGCGGCTGCCCTGGTTGAGTGGTCTTGTCTCACACGCATATACGGCGATCCGCTTTCCTTCTTGTATTGCCGAACGAATGATTCCCAAGGCAGTCCCCCAGCCTACGGTGGCGAGCCGTCCTGCGTTGCAGTAGGTCATGACGACGTCGCCGTCTTTGAGCAAAGACGCGCCCACGACGCTTAAAGCTTTATTGGTGATCACATCTTCTTCTGCTATGCGTATGGCCTCGTCGAGCGCCGTTTCTCGGACTTCGTCAGACGTGATGCACAGATCTATCGCTTTCAGAACGCGATCAACTCCATAAAACAGATTGGCGGCAGTTGGTCGTGTTTCTAGAATTGACCTAGCTGCCGTATGCACGTGGGTCTTTAACTTAGATACAGTACGAGCCGTCGAGTTGTGCGCCGCAAGAGCAATGCCGTAGGCGCCGGCCGCTCCGAGAGCCGGCGCTCCGCGTATTTTTAATCTATTTATTGCGATGATAAGCTGGTTGATTGTTGTAATTTTGATGAGCTTATAGGCGATTGGAAGCTTCGTTTGGTCGACTAACATAATAGCGCCGCCCTGCCAGAAAATCGTTAGTTTCTCGGTAAACTCCCGGTCCATGTTCTTTACTAGGAATCCAAGTTTACAAGCTTAACGGTGGCCATTACTCCGGAGCTCGTGCCAACGTCTCAAACGTTCGAGCGAACGTTCTCTCACTCTCTAAAACAGAATGAAAGCCTCTAATCCAAGCCTAGTGCCGGAATCTGGTGCAAAAAAGGAATCATTTTCTAGTTTTGTACAATTCATTATCCTATAACAACCATTAAGTAATAGGTGTAGTTAACTGTCTGCAGAAATCGCAATGCTTGCAGATGATCTCATTCGGGCAACGTTTTCATCCGACGAGGAACTCAAGAGTACTCTTTTGCAAGCGATAAAAGAACTCGGATATACAGTTACCAAGTTTGCTGACATATCAGGCGTGTCATCTAGCACGCTTTACAAAATTATTTCAGGAGAACGCGAACCAAATCTCAAAACACTCAGAGAGATCGTCCGAGCGGTAAGACGACTCGAAGGAGCCTCAAAGAAGGGCGATCTTATTGCCGTCGTCGCTGCAAGGCCTGTGCTTGACAAGATAACGGAAAGGACCATGATGATAGAAGGAAAAGAAATTGTAATCAGAGAGTATCCAGCAACATCAATTGAGGAAGCTCTGATTGCAGCTATCCACGCTGAACGCGACGGAGCGCTCGCATTGGTTTGCGCCCCCATCGTCAGTCCTACAGTTGAAAAAATCTTGCGGATCCCCGTCGCATCTATTATGCCGCAGAATAGCCTGATCGAAGCGATCAGACTCGCAGCACGGAAAATCGGTTGACCGATGTGTTGCAGTAACTCCGTTCAATCGGCAAGCAGCGTTTTCTTGGGCCCACAAACCCAGTGAGGACGTCTGCGAGGCTTAAAGTGTTGATAGGGCCCTGCGCTCTTGATCGCGGAGCATCTGCTTATGATCGCGCGTAGGTTTGCGTTATGTGGTATACAATCTGCGCGCGATCGAACTGAATGCGCTTGCGATTTGCGGGGAAGAGTTTCAAATCAAGTATGTCGCGATATCGCTATCGATGATGCTTTCGCAATAGCCACAGCGTAAGACAAACGAATCAAGAACTCTAAACTTAGAATAGATCGGCTCTGCGCTATTTGAAATGCAATTTAGATTCGGGCATCGAACGACGTGGGTTATCAAATCCGGCAAGACGACTGACTTCTTTTGTACCACTTCGTAGTCTCTTATGATGTTGATCGTCGCCTGCGGGGCTATCAGCGCAATTTTGTCTACTTCTGCCGGGACTAGCTCGCGGTCTTCGATCTTGACGATATCTTTTTGTCCGAATGCCAACCTCTTGCTTGGCACATTCATGACTACACTAACGATAGCGGTCGTGGTCCCAGTGATGCTGAGTATTCTTAGCACGTTAAGGGCGTTTCCGGCGGTGATATGGTCTATGACAGAACCGTTTCGAATCGAGCGGACCCTCAGCTCCTCCTTGTCTTTGTCTGGAATCATGCCGCACCATTCAAGAGAATCGCTAGCAACGCCATTCTGACAGGTATCCCATAGAACGCTTGTTTGAAGTACTTCGCGTATTTCGTTTGATCAACTTCTTGAGCTATTTCATCTACGCGCGGCAGCGGATGCATGATAATCAGATTATCGCGCACTCCCTCCAAAACTGGCAGCGTTATCCTGTAGCTTTTGGCGACGCGCAAATATTCGTTTGGATCAGGAAATCGTTCTTTTTGTATTCGCGTGACATAAAGCACATCTACGTCGCGAATGACCTCGTCGATGTCTTCAGTTAATCTGACAGAATCTAGCGTACTAACGATGTGCTTGGGCATTTGGAGCCCCTCTGGGGCTACAAGTGTGATGTTCGCATCGTACATATTCAAGGCATAGGCCAGGGAATGGGCAGTCCGTCCGTATTTGAGATCTCCTAGCAAAGCGATGTCGAGGTCGTGTAAATGACTCTCCTTTTTTATTGTATAGAGATCGAGAAGAGTTTGAGTGGGGTGATGACCCGCTCCATCGCCTCCGTTAATGATGGGAACGCTTGATATTTCGCTAGCCATACGCGCTGCTCCTTCCCTGGGATGTCGCAGAACGATCGCATCTGCATATCCACCCGCGACTTTTATCGTGTCAGCAAGGGTTTCACCTTTTAGCACAGAGCTCTCTTGCGAGGTTAAGCTTAAAGTAGAGCCGCCGAGGCGCTTCATCGCTGAGTCAAACGAAAGTTGCGTTCTCGTACTGGGTTCGAAAAAAAGCAGCGCCAATATCCGGCTTTGGAGTAGCCGCACGCCGGCTTTTGCGCACGGCATCATCTTTTCAGCATAGTCCAGCACAAAGTCCACATCATCGCGCGTTAAATCTCGCATTGAAACGATGTGTTTTTGCTTGAACATCCTATGAGTATTGTTAACTGAGGCTTTATAGTTTGTTGAGTGTCGTCTTTTCTGGCCGCAGGTGCCCACGTAGGTGTTGCGGTTGGCACATATGCGTCACAGGCGCTTGATGACAGCCTCTACCTCCTGTCTGTAGGCGTCTTGATCGTAGCCACATATACAAGCGAGGGTCATGGCCCCCCCTGCTCCTACACCTTCTTTCACCTCTCCCCGCTCATATTTCTGAAGCGCATCAACCGAGCTTTTTGAGAAGCCTGGATCGGCGCTAAACGCATCAATGTCCAACGCCTTAACTAGCCTCATAAACCGCGCTGAACGATCGCCAAAGACGTACTTTGTCGTAGCTAGTACAAGGTTGGTGGAAACGTTGAGTGCACGCAACACGGCTGCAACTGCACCCATTTGCGTTCCGCCTGCTAAAATAACTTCTTTTCCAGAGCAGAGGAAAGCTTCGGTGAGGCCAACCGCACAGGGCATCATTGGATCACCAAGTAGTTCAATAGCTCGCATGGGATCGTTTTGCAAGTTTCCCGGACTAATAGAAGCCCTGCGCATCGCCTCTCTTGCGACTTTTTCTTTCAAAGCCATCGGATTCGTGGCGAGGCTGCTGCTCACGTTAGCGGTTAAGCCAAGCGCTCGCAGCACGCACAGCGCGGTGGTTGTGCCTCCAGGAATAGTCTCCCCTATTATTGCTAAGTCGCAGTCACAGCACGCAGCAAGCTTTTTGGCAGCCTTTTCGATTGCGTTAGCGTCGGGCACTGCCGGCGCAAATCGGATGTCGCTGCCGTGTTTCGTTCGTAAGTCGTAGTAAGGGACTCCCGGGACAATCTTCAAGCCTGAGTTTATCAGCAGGTGTGCGCTTTGTGACAGATTAAGTCCGGCACGTGTGAGAACGGCAGGAGTGACGGCTCCAGACGGCGTATCAGGCATTACTCCAATCGTTTTCAGTTTTCCGTTGGAGACAATTTCGGCGTCAGCAGCTGGCGTGTGTTGAATGTAACCTGCAGTGCGTCCAGCACCTGATATGCCGGGAATAGTCGCGGTATCCGTATTGGAGAGGATCAAAACGAAAAGCGGGCGCTCAACGCCGCTGTACCTTTTCCTAACGTCTAAAGGTCGCCCTGAACCGTTGTAGCAGTTCGTCACCCACATGACAGCGAATCCTGTGTGCCCTTTTTTTGGTTACGCCCGTGCGGCCGTTTTTTTATTGAAACCGCGGGAGAGTTAACGCTCCAAAAGGCATGATGGTTATCCTGGCGTCTGGCCCGTACTTCTGCGCAGTTGCGCGCAGAGCATCATCTAAATCTCGAGCGCAGAGCAAAAATGCGCGCTCCACAATTTCTTCTTGAAGCTCAGACACGAGATAAACATCGGCTTTTTGAGTGAGCTTAGCCAGAATTCCGGCCTTATGTCCGCCGATTTCGAATGCGTAGTCGAGCCTGTCAATTAGCTCCTGTTTGTTATGAGCTTCGTTGATCCACCGTTCAAACACTTTTTCGCCCAATCCTTCTGGACACTCGGCCGCCAGCACGATAGCACCGTCCTCTTTCATCGCGTATTTCGCATTGTCAAGCGCTTTCTGTGCTTGAAAGAGGTTTATATCCTTGGGCGTGCCTCCAGCTGAAACGAGCACGACATCAGCAAGTTCGGTAATCGGAATTATGTACATCGAATCAACGACTTTGACCCCTTCGCGGTGCGCTGCGATGGGATCACCTGCGACAGCTTTCACGATCTGCTTTTTTGAGTTAAGCACGACATTTACCAGGAAGTCGCATCCTATCAACCGGCCAGCCTCCTCTAGATCTTTTCTTACAGGGCTGTCTAGTCTTCCGGCAGCCGCGTTTGGCTGTAGCATGAGTTTGTGATTTGCTTCAATCGTCTCTCGCGCGCAAATGCCGGGGAGCAGCGACTTGTATCCGCCGCTGTATCCTGCGAAGTAGTGGAGTTCAACCGCGCCCAGGCAAATTCTCACATCGGCGTTAAGCGCTACCGTGTTGGCGCGAACGCGCGTGCCGCGCGACGTTGTTCCTACAAAAGTGCACTTATTGGCGTCGTGGTTGATGCAGGGGTAATCGTCAAAGACGTCAACGCCTACGAGCGTTCTCATCTCTCGTTCGGCTAACGGCCTGTGAATTCCGAGAGCAAACAAAATCGTCACCGAGTCTTCAGGAATCCCGCCTTTGTGCAGGTCTCCTAAAACGTAAGGAAGCATCTTCTTGGTCGGCGTCGGCCTCGTTACGTCACTCACAATGATGACGGCTGTCAAGTCTTTTTCGGACGTCACGTGCGCTGACACGATTTCGTGGAGCATGGGGGTCTCGATAGGATGTTGCATCGCGCGGATAATCTCACCTTCTTCATCTGCAGCCTCGATTTCGTTTGGTTGGATTACCTGAATGAGGTTTCTTTCGTTTACCGTGACGGCGGTTTTTCGGTCTCCGTATTTGAGAGTCAGCCGAGATTTACCCATACAGGGACAGATACGTATTTTTTAGTATATCAATATGCAACGCCCCCAGATGCCGTTCAAAACGAGCAGAAGTAGTTTCATATAGAATTATTGCCATAAAAAAGAACGCATTTACGTTATATCGCATTGCGAGGAAGTGGAGGAGCCTAAAATTGTACAGATCATACGCGGAGATGCCGAAAATCGAGCTTCCGGGCAATTTGGAGGTCAAGATCAGTGACAGCACCCTGAGAGACGGATCTCAAATGCCGGGCATCGTATTAAAGAAAGCACAGAAGCTTAAGATATTCGAGTTTTTGCACGAAATGGGCATAGAAAAGCTCGAGTGTTTTGTTTTCAATGAGAGAGACCGCAGCTTGGCTCGCGATATGCTCGATTGCAATTATGATCATCCCGAAATCACAGGGTGGGCGCGCGCCAACGTCGCCGATATCGATACGAACCTTGGTATGGACGGCATAAACGAGGTAGGCATTCTGATGTCCATATCGGACACGCACATTTTCGACAAACTTGGCTTGAAAGATCGAGAACAGGCGCGCGACAAGTACACTGAAGCTCTCCAATACGCCGTCGATCACGGCTTGAAGGTGCGATGTCATCTCGAGGATATTACGCGCGCCGATATCCCAAACTTCGTGATCCCTCTTGTCAAGGAATTGCTAAGCATTGCCCCTGAGGCGATTTTTCGAATCTGTGATACTTTGAACTACGGCGTTCCGTTCGAAGAGACTCCGCTGCCGTTCAGCATACCTAAGATCGTGCGCGCTTTCAAAGAGATCGGCGCGGAGAACCTTGAAATGCACGTTCACGACGACTTTGGACTCGGCGTTGCCAACACTTTGGCTGGGTACTGGCACGGAGCGAACTGGTCGAGTTTGACTTTCATGGGCATAGGTGAGCGTGCAGGAAATACTGAGCTTGAAAAGATTCTCACATTTCTTTTTTGTCGCGTGAAGGGATTCGAAAAGTACAATCCCGCACCAGTTACCGAGCTCACCCGCTACCTGGAACACGAGCTCGCTTTTAGACTCCCGCGAAACAAGGCCATTGTCGGCGAAAACATTTTCGCCCACGAAAGCGGCATACATACAGACGGCGTATTGAAGAACCCTTTCACGTACGAGCCGTTTCCGCCGGAGGTTGTGGGCGGACAGCGCGTACTTCTCATCGGAGACTCCTCTGGGAGGGAAGTAGTGCGCCACAAGATGCAAGGGGTCTTGAACGAGCTTCTGGGCGTCGAGGTGAACTTGAGGAAAAACGACCGCAGGATTAAGATGATCTGCAACGACATTCATAAACTTTACGATGAGGAGGCGCGAACCTCCAGCGTTTCAGATGATGAACTCAAGGAGTACGCTATTAAATACTTCCTAACGAGCGAGGAAGCGTTCCCGCCTTGGATTGCCCATACGCGCTACGAATAAAGCCAGGGGGAAGCAATATGAAGGAGTGCCGCTACCGCAGGCGTGAGCGTGTCCTGCTCGGCTCGGAAAGCCTAGATTTTTACTCTTGTGTTCTGGCCGGCGAAGGCATTATGATTCACGAAGTACAGTGCGATGAGTGCTCGATCGAAACGCTACGTAAAAACTTCGACTGTCGACACATGTCTCCTAAAAAGCGCTTCGTGAGCGGGGGGCGTTCTCAAGAGTGCGTGAGCTGCAGTAAGAAGGGTCTCGTGTTAGACCAAAGCCGCAGCGCGTGCGCGGCCTGTTCAGAAAAAGAATAAGGCTTTTGGTCGGCCGCGTCAAGCGGCTGAGTCCGGGCCTCCCTCAACTTTTTCCATGATGCAGTCGGTCACTTGGCTTGTTCTAAGAGCGCCTCCGAGGTCGTACGTCGTGTTGCCTTCGGCAACGGTCTCCTGGAGGGCATTGAATATCATCGCGGATTCGTGTTTCAAGCCCAAGTAATCGAGCATCCACGCTCCGGCGAGTACGGTAGCTGTGGGATTCACCTTATCAAGGTTTTTATACTTGGGGGCTGAACCGTGAGCTGGTTCAAACATGGCATAAGTGTCGCCGAAATTCGCCGAGAAGCTCATTCCAATGCTCCCAACCAACGCCGCACACTCTTCACTTAGTATGTCCATGAAGAGGTTGGTAGACAGCAATATCGATTTGTTGAATACCTGCGGATTCTTCACGAGTTGCTGTGCGACGTTGTCCACATGGTACTCCCAGAGTTCTATACTCGAGTACTCGCTTTTAACCTCGCGAACGGCATTGAGAAAAGCACCGTCCGTCTGCTTTAGTATGTTGCTTTTGTGAATAGCGACAACCGTTTTCCAGCTTCGTTTTTCCGCCTCTGCAAAAGCGAAGTGAGCTATTCTTCGACTCGCGGATTTCGTGATTTTCCGTAGGGCGACGTACATATCGCTTGAGAGCTGCACTTCGCTGCCCGAATACATGCCTTCAGTCGCTTCGCGCACGCACACAAAGTCGACATCTCCAAGAGGACGGAGGGTATTCGGAAACGTCCGTATCGGACGAACGTTTGCAAATAGGTCCTTTTCCTGTCTAATGGTAACGGCGACGCTGCGAGGGGAACCAGGCCCCCCAGGTGTTGTTGTCGGCCCTTTGAAACACGCTTGAGTTGAGTTGATCACGTCCCAGGTCTCATCGGGAATTAATGAGTTTCCTGCTTGAGACTCGTACCAATCGCTTCCCGCTTCACAAGGGACCATATTTAGTGGCGCCCCGGTAGCAGTAACGATTCGCATCATTGCTTTGACCAGTTCAGGTCCAACTCCATCTCCCAATATGACGGCTACTTCTCGCATTTCCTCACCAGAAATTCAGTTGTCAAAAAAAAACGCAGAATTTAGTTAATCCGTGAATCCGCCACGGGCGTCCAGGTATTGCATTAGTCCGCCTCTCTCTAACAAATCTTGCATGAACTGTGGAATGGGCTTGAAGCGATACTCGGCATTTCGATTCTCGCTTCTAATCACCCCGCTATCGAAATCCACGTTAAGCATCTCGCCTTGGGTCACGTTGTTTGAGATGCTTTCGCACTCAACCAATGGAAGGCTGATATTGAAGCCATTTCGGTAGAATATGCGTGCGAAAGAATCGGCGATGACGCAGGAGACACCGCAAGCTTTGAGAACCTGTGGGGCTTGCTCTCTTGACGAGCCGCACCCGAAGTTCGCCCCAGCAACCAGAATCGGATCTTTCAAGCGCGTGCAATCATCATAAAAGTGCGTATCGAGTGATTCAAAGGTGTGTCGTGCGAGCTTGTGCAAGTCCAGCTCATCATATTTGTATTTGCCAGCAATGATCTCGTCTGTATTAGTATCACTAGGAAATACTCGGACAACTTTCCCTTCAATTCTCATGTTTTCCTCTATCGAGAACAGCGTTCAACGCTCCAAACCTCGCGGATCTGTGATCTTCCCTCCGATCGCACTTGCTGCCGCTGTTGACGGACTCGACAGGTAAATGAAGGAAGTGTCGTTGCCCATCCTGCCTTTGAAGTTTCTGTTTTGCGTGGAAAGAGCAATTTCTCCATCTCCCAAGGCGACCGTCCTTCCTATACAAAAGCCGCATCCAGGGGGACCTATCGAGGCGCCTGCCTTTAAAAGCGTTTCCAGGATCCCTTCTTTAAGGGCTTTAAGAAGGACATCGCGGCTCGCAGGGTAAATCACGAGTCGCGCTTTGCTCCGATGTCCGTCTAGAATGCGTGCTGCCGCGCGGAGATCTTCAATCCGTCCGTTTGTGCACGAGCCGATGCATACTTGGTCTACCTCCTGACCTTCAAGCTCCGTAACCGGAACGACGTTATCGACTTTGTGGGGTTTAGCGATCATCGGAACGATAGTCTCGGCGCGGATGCGGACCTCCTGAACATAAATGGCATCCTTATCGGCGTACAAAGGCGTAAACTCATTGCTGCGCCCGTAGTGCGCTAGATACGCTTCAACCTTTTTATCTGCTGCGCACATTCCTACCTTCGCGCCGGCTTCAATCGCCATGTTTGACAAAGTAGCGCGGGACTCGACGCTCATCGCGTCAACAGTGTCGCCGTAGAATTCAAGAGCCTTATAAGTGGCTCCGTCTGCTGTTATTCGTGAAAGCAGTTCTAAGAACACGTCCTTCGAGTGAACGCTTTTCGGCAGCTTTCCGGAAACCTCTACGTGTACTGTTTCTGGCACTTTTAACCACGTTTTTCCGTAGGCCATGATCGAAGCCACATCAGTCGAACCCATCCCAGTGGCGAAAGCGCCGAGTGCGCCGTGGGTGCACGTGTGACTGTCCCCACCCACTATTATCTTATACGGCGATGCGTACCGTTCGAGGACAATTTGGTGGCAGATCCCATCACCATTTTCATAAAAATCCAACCCGTACCTGTGGGCAAACTGCCGCATGAGTGTTTGGACGTTGGACACCTTTTCCGAAGGAGACGGCGATGCGTGATCGCAAAAAGCAACGACGCTTTCTGGAGACTTTACTGAGTGTTCGCCCAGTTCCTGGATCGCAAGCGGCAGTGTGCCATCGTGGGCGAAGACCAAATCAACTGGGACGGTGACTATATCGCCACTCGTGGCATCCACCCCGCTGCGCTTTGAAAGAATCTTCTCTGATATTGTTTTCAAGTGAACTACCTCGTCGGGCTAGCGCCATTCTTCAAAAAGCGATCGTCCAAGTCGCACAGAGTCAATGGATAACGTTGCGCTCTAAATAGTGGTTACGCAGAGTGAGCTATTATCTTTTCCGGTGTTCATCGCGCCTCTTCTTTCGTTTGAGTCGCGCGATTAGTTCGTCCGAATCTTCGGACTAGCACAAGGATAGCGGGTGCCAAGATGAGCAACACCGCCGCAGTGATGCTGTCGTACGTTGATGTTAATGTCTTCTAATTGGCCCCCAAATAGAATCCAGCGAAAACCAGCACAGCATTCCACGGAAGTGAGCTTAAGAAAGTACATGCGACAAACTCTTAAGGTCCATTCGATAGATTCCCGCTGGTACGGACGAGTACGCCCGCACTCCTGGAACCATTCGGCTGACAAAAATGGAGATCTCTCCATATTTGTCAAACCACTAATTTGTAACGCGCAGCTCTCCGTGCGTTGTTGTGAGGTACTTACCGTAGCGTTCGAAGAGATAATTGCCGCCGAAAAACGCGATGAAATACGTAACCAGCGAACCCGTGAGGCAGGCGGAAGTCCCGACGAGAACTACCGCTAGGAAGTTGAGGTTACCTAAGTAAGCGAGAAAGCCCTCATGAGGCAAAATGATCTCGCTTGGAAGAGGCATGCCGATGCTCTCTACGCTCATTCCGACGAAAATGCCGTAACATCCGTACGCGTCAATCGCGCTAAGCACGAAGGAAGAGACTTGCGCAAGAAAGCTATACAGCTCATCGATTAACGACTGCGCAACAAATGGTTGTATCGCGTGCACGCAACACAACATGGATTTTCAATCACGTGTTTAGTTTCGGTTTGAAGCAATGTGCCTGCTTGAACATCTCTCAATCCAACAACAAGAAAGCGAACAGCTGATTCTAGACGAAATAGCATTTCAATTTTGCTTCAGAAAGCGAAGTAAAACTGACGACTTGGACCAGCGCAATGTCAAAGGAGTAAAAGAGCTTTTCGATTTGTCCGTTGCCTCTGCATTTTTCCGCGTTATTCTTCTTAGTTACCTGTGTCTGCGCTGAAAAAGGAAAAAAGAGCGGAATTTGTGAGGGAGTCGCCAATGGAACGCTCTGGCTATCATTATAACTCGCTTGTCATAGATAATGTGACCGCCTCAGTACGTAGAGTGCAATAGGTATGCCAAGGGCCGCACCAAGACTCTGCGATATAGTTGTCGCATATGCGGCACCTAAAGCGCCTAGAGCCGGTATCAGAATCAAGTTCAGCCCAACGTTAACCCCCGTCAAATAGGTCGCATTTAGCACGTGTACCTTCTGATTGTTCGTTGCGTCCAGCAAGAGGCTGGTTGGGATGGTTACCAAATTCAAGGCAAATCCGATGATAAGGATGTTTATGAACACGATAGACTCGGCGTATTTCGGCCCGAACGCCAAGATCATGAGTTCTCCCCCGAAAGCATACGTTACCGCCACAATGACAAGTCCTGCTGCGGCGAAGTAGCCGAGATATTTAGAGAGTTCCTTTTTTGATACCCTCCTCTCGTGCACCGTTCTCGAGACAATGGGAAAGAATGCGCCCGCAAGCGCGAGGACAGCCATGTCCCCTATTCCCACGTAGTTGACCGCTGGGGTGTACAATCCGACCTGCGTCATATTGGTCAACAGTGAGAGCATAATGGTATCCACCCGTTGCCAGACTGTCCCAAGCAGCCCTGCAATGCCAAACCAAAACGCCGGCATTAGTATGGTATAATCTAATATGGGTCTGAAGTTCAGCTTGTAGTAGTGAATTCGTCGGCTGAGTACGAAACTCAACATCAGGCTGACAAAAGCGGCTATGATGATCGCAAGTATGACGCCGGGTACGCTAAGTCCTGCGACCAGAAAGATGAACGCGAAAGAGGCAAAAGTGGTTCGTTCAGCGATCTGAATGATCGAGATGTACTTCATGTCCTGGTAAATGTTGAAAACAGCGCTGAACATGCTCCCGATGCCGCCCATCAAGAGCGTGATAGACATTAACGCGATCAGCGCCTTCACCTCGAATGAGTAAGGCGTGAAAAGAGCGAATACGATCACAGCAAGCATGGATGCGAGGGACATGAGATACTTGAGCCCCATCGCGCTAAAAATGAGGTTGTGTGTATCTTCAGGGTTTTTTGCTCCTTCGCGGATTATGACTGTGTTAATCCCGAAATCCGTGAAGATGCCGAACAAGGTGACAAACGAGATCACCGTAATATAGGAGCCAAAGTCTGAGACAGGCAGCAATCGCGCGATGTAAACGGTGATGACAAACGAGATTACTGCAGAGATCGCATTTCCACCAAACAAAAGCACACTGTTTTTTATGCCGCGCACCAATGACCCGCGCTTCAGCTTTGCTGTTTTTTCGTCATTAGTTGATGCCATCTCTTATGTGCTCACATCTTCCGGCCTATCAAAACAACAGCCCACAAAACTCGAAGGATTTGGCAGCGTGCAAATTACTTGGCGTCGATGAGGCTTCCATAGATTGCTTCAAGCCTATCGACCACGGCGCTCCAAGTGAATTGTTCAATTACCTTCGCCCTGCCTTGAATGCTTTTCTCCCGTTCCTGCTCTTCATTGTCAAGAATATCAATGATGTTTTCGGCAAGAGCTCGTGTATCTCCATACTTAAATATTCTGCCGATATCTCCGATGACGTCGGGGATCCCTCCAACGTCTGAAGCAACAATTGGGGTACCACACGCCATCGCCTCGAGCAAAACGATGCCAAAAGCTTCCCACTCACTCGGCAGAATGAATACGTTGGCAGCTGCATATCCTGACTTAAAAAGTTCATAACTGTCTATATGGCCTGTGAACTCGAAGTAATCATCCAAATTGTTTGCCCATATTTTCTTTTTGAGCCTTTTCAGCACGCCCCAATCTTCCCCTACTATGACGAATTTTGCTTTAGGATACCTCGCAACGACGTCATATGAGGCGTCTATCAAGTGTTCCAGTCCCTTGTTATCTGCTAATCTTCCAGTATAAAGGATCATCTTCTCATCGTCGTCCATCTTATAGCGCCTCCGAAAAAGTCGACCGTCGGGAATAGGGGTCCAGTCTTCTATGTCTAATCCGTTTGGGACCGTGACGCACTTCGTTAAGGGCGCGAATCTTCCGATGAAAGGCTTTTCACTGTCGGTTACAACCAGTACCTTATCGACCATTTTGTAAACGCGACGCGAAACGAGGACGTCATCTAGCCCCATCAGGAATCGTGCGGCGGGTGATTCCACGTTAGACGGCGGATGAAAGTGAGGGGTAACCACTAGTGGCATCTGGTATCGTCCTTGTCGACGGCCCCGCTTCAATTTCGCTGCAGCGCACGCAAGAATCTGGTAATAGCGGTGCGAATGGGCGTGGACGATATCATCTTCAGCGTCGAAAACAGTCTTAATCAAGCCAGGAATGGCCGGGTATGCTGCGTAAGGGAACGGGTATCGTTTAACTGGCAGCCGGACTACCCGCACGCCGTTGACGTAACTTTCTGCGGCGTAATCTTCAAAACACTGCCAAGGCACCTGTGTTTTCAGGTTTGTTGTATAGACGGTCACGTCGTGGCCTCGTTGCACCAACCGCTCTGAAATCTTTTGTATGTGCGTTTCCACGCCGCCGGGAGCGAGATACCTGATGCAAACTTGCGCTATTTTCAATGTCATCACCCATTCTTTTAGCGACTGAAACGGAGAAAAAGGATTTTTTTGTACCTAGTATTACAACACTACCAAGCTGTATTTATTTGTAATATGACGAACAGATGGTTGCTCGAAGTGCTTACCGTGCACCCTCCAGATGAACTTGGCAAAGGAGCTTGACTTCTTCCGAAATGAGAGCCAATTATTCTAATGAATAATCAACCGAAAATCAGAGACACATGCAGTCGCCGCCTTCGGTCCAGAAGCGATTATGAGTCAGAGCTCGGAACGGCGTTATAGGCTTATGAAAGTTACTGTCATCGCACCTTTTCCCCAACAAAAAGATGGGATACCACGGGTCGCCGAGGAGCTTCTCAAAAGAATATCCGAGTCAAATGAAGTGGACGCGGTTTCAGTCCTAGCGCGTCAAGGCATAGATTTCATTACTCCTTCTCTCCTCGCTAATCAAAAAGTCTCACTTTTAACAATCGCGCGTTTTCTGACACCTCAGACTATGGTGAAACTAATACGGTTGTATAAGGAAAGTGATGTGGTACTGTTCCTGGCTCCGCCGTGGGATGTACTCGACCCCTTAGAGGCTTTATATTTTTTTCTTCTGCTCATCAAGTACGGCTTTCTGCCCAGGTCAAGATGGATCCAAGTAGTGCACGATTTTATACCGTACGTTTTTTCTGAGGACGGAATCCAAGGCAGGCGGACCATAAAGCTCTTCAATACGTTTCAAAAACACTTCAGCGGCGTACCTGAAAAATACATCGCGGTCTCACAATCAACGAAGAAGGACGCAATGCGTTTTTGGGGTCTTCAAGCGGACAGAGTTGAGGTGATCCACCACGGTCCGTTTATCGCTCCAAAAGCTCCCCGAGATGATTTTGGGAGCAATAAGATCCTGATTGTGTCTGATATCTCCCCACGGAAAAATCATCTGCGGCTGATAAAGGCGTTTGAGCTCGCACAAAAACGATCTCAAAATCCTTTGGAATTGGTCATCGCAGGATATATGAGAACCGCCATTCCCGAATTGGAAGCTATCCTTCAGGATATCAGAGTGCGAAATGAAAACAGCCAAATCACATTTGCGGGCTACTTGCCAGATGCCGACATACTGGCCCTCTATGAGCAGGCTGACGTCTTTGTTTACCCTTCGCTTTACGAAGGATTTGGACTTCCTGTACTTGAAGCGATGGCGTGCGGGTGTCCGGTTATTGCATCAAACGTCTCTTCGCTGCCAGAAGTGGTCGGAGAAGCAGCTCTGCTCGTTGATCCATATGACGTCGAAGCGCTTGCGCACGCAATGCTCTCCGTGCTCGAGGACGACGACTTAAAAAGAGAGATGAGCAGAAAAGGCGTAGCACAAGCGCGGAAGTTTTCATGGGAAAAGGCCGGTGAGGAATTGTTGGCGGTCTGCCGCGAAGTGGCAGAAAAAGCGGGTCAAGCCACGTCTTAAAAGCGAAATCGTGCGCCTCTGAGTCGCATGTAGGATAGGTGGGAAGGCGCCTTCGCCAGGAGCAGAAAATCTTTTTCGCGTCACAGGTCGACGCCACAAGCTTCGAAAGCGCTTTTAAGTACGGCCACGATGCGCTGCCCTGAGTCACCGTTGCCGAACGGGTTATCCCAATTCCGTGGTTTGTTTAGCATCGCTCTTGCCCCCGTTACGATCTTATCAGCGTCGGTGCCAACCACTAAGTTGCTATGGACTGCTACCGTCTCAGGCCTTTCGGTGTTATCTCTAACTGTTATGCACGGGACTTTGAGAGTGCACGCCTCTTCTTGCACGCCTCCAGAATCGGTGATAATAAGCTTCGCATTTGCTTCCAACAGCAAGAACTCGAGAAAGCCGATAGGAGGAGTCGATACGACGCCGTCTAAGGCTAGATCGAACTCTGCCACGCGGTTCTTAGTTCTTGGATGCATCGGGAATATTATTGGCGCATCGAATTCATCGTGCAGCGCTTTTAATCCTTTCAAAATTCCGCCAAGGCGTGCTTTGCTGTCGACGTTCTCTCGTCTATGCGCGGTTGTCAGAAAGTAGTTTCTTTCGTCAATATTCAGCTCTTCGAGAATACTGGCTCTTTTTTGTGCAAGTTTAAGGTTCTGGCGGACTGCGTCCACGATAGTGTTACCTGTCACCGATATCTTGTTTGAAGGAATTCCTTCGGACAAGAGATTTGTTTCTGCTTTCGCGGTCGGGGCAAAAAGGAAATCGGCGATATGATCAGTAAGCACGCGGTTTATTTCTTCTGGCATGAGCCTATCGTAGCTTCTCAAGCCTGCTTCTACGTGCCCCACTTCGACGTGAAGCTTCGTCGCTGCAAATGCGCTTGCAAAAACGGAATTCGTGTCTCCTTCCACTAAAACCACGTCTGGCTGCTCTTTGATCAAAGCCCTTTCGACGCCAACTAGAATCCTGCCGGTTTGTTCTGCGTCTGTGCCCGATCCCACGCGAAGCGCGTAATCTGCGTCACGAAGCTCCAGCTCCTCAAAAAAGATTTTATCCATGTCGTACGAATAGTGCTGTCCGGTGTGTATGATCAAGTCATCTATTGACTGTTTTTCACATTCGCGTATCACTGGGGCCATCTTGATTATTTCAGGCCGAGTTCCGACGACAAATGCTAACATAGACACTAACGCACCTACTTCGTCTGACAGTTGCGCGAGTTCGCCCGTTCTGTCTATTTGTGGAACGAATTGATTAGTAGTGATTAGTCCAGCTATGGAACGAACTGCTAGATAATGTTTGTTAGGAACTGGATATGGGTGCCGCGAGCTTCAGTTGCAGTCCGGCGGCCCGTACGAACCTCGCTCTCAACGTGGAGGAAGTACTGCGGCTGCATATCCGAAAAATATCGCAGCAATGCAAGTTGGACCATTGACGTTGTGGGCTAGCCAGATAGGTGCCACTCTTAAAAAGCATCGCTCGGGGTAGAGAATAGGTTAAAAAGCCAGTTCTAGCTCTTTTTGCAGCCTAGGTCACCGCTAGCGTGTTTTTCTTTGTGAAAGGCCGCCGGCAACACTTGGCGCTAAGGTTTGTTGAGGCTGCGCAGGGCGTCCGCATAAGCGTCCCATTTGGATCGCTTCTCATTAAAAGTAGACCACTTGAACTCTTGGGTGTTTTTTGCGAAGCCCTTCGGATAGCGCGTTGAACTGACGCTCGGTACCGGGAAACGAGTCCACCAAGACTATGTCAACTCGTGAATCTTGAATATTGAACTCGTGAAAATCACCGTGATAGAGCTCTATGACGCCGTTATTAGTAGTCGCCGTGCAGAATAGCTCAGGGGCCTTGTCAAACTCTTTTTTGGTCATTGGCGCGCGCTTTATCGTCCGTATGCCGAGTATTCTTTTGTTTACTCGCAAGTTGAGATATGCATTCTTCACGGCCGGCAGCCAAGCGTCATTGAGAATGACTCTTTGAGCGCCCATGAGCACACTCATAAGGCCGAGAGTGCCGGGCCCAGCAAGTGCGTCAAGCACAACGCAGCCCGATACTGGAAGCGCTCCTAGTTTTGCCATCTTGACTGTGTTGTCGTGTTCTACATGAATCTTTGATTGACTCTTGTATATTAGGATCTGCCCGTAAGCTGAGGCGACTAGATCGGCTCGGATGTCGCAACCTGCCAAGACGCGGCACGTGTGCGGCTGGGCTTGGCTGTATGCTAGGCCAATTACTCGCTTTGTATCTCCAAAGATCACTCCTGCGACTTCCGGAACCTCTCGGAGAATTCTATCGCTCGCATCTGCAATAAGTCGTTGATTGGTCAGGAGAAGCAGGTTATGGTATCCGATGTGTGGCGGAGCGTATGTAGGGACGCCGGGCGACAATAGCGGGGTACCTACTTGTCGAAGCGACAGCTTTGGCCGGTCTTTGCGCCGAACCGACGTGGCGAGTATGTGCGCCATTACGGCATCGAGGGGTCTTCTTCCACAGTTAGTGCACGTCAAATCGCCAAAACTGATATCCGACAAATTGAGTTCGTCTGTTTTCTGAAGAACCAAATCGTGACATGCCTCGCACTTTGCGTACATTGTGGGGGCAATTTTGAGGACGTGCTCGGCAGAAGTCACGCAAGAAAGGCTGCTACAGTTCGGGCAACGAAATCTCATCGCATTTGTATTGTTCTCTGCGCTATATAATGCTCAGCTAGCTCAGCTCATGCGCCGAACAACATCTGTTGAAGCGCGACTTGAGAACAGCGTCTGTGCAAATCTACAGATCTCGGGAAGCCTGGGCAGCCGAGTGTCCAAACACAGCGAGTTCAATCTAAAGGGCCCGCAAACAAAGCGCCGAAGGACAAGCGCTTGTTGAAAAAAGTGGACCGGTCGGGAATTGAACCCGAGGCCTCTACCATGCCAAGGTAGCGATCTACCCCTGATCTACCGGCCCTTCTCTGCGCTCAGCTTGCCTTCAGTAGGTTGCTCGAACCCTTCAACAGCGTTTAAGCTTAATACATATAAGCATTGCTTTGCGGGAAGAAAGGTGCGACGCGTCGCCGTCTGCTTAGGGAGGAGACAAGAATTGTTATATATTGCATTAACCTATAGGCATTGCGCTACCAACGAATGGGCCCGTAGCTTAGCCAGGTTTGATTCCATCCTGTGTCGTTTCAGGATGGAGAATATGCACACGGCTGATAACCGTGAGGTCAGGCGTTCAAATCGCCTCGGGCCCATCGTTTTCGACTACCCGGGACGGCAGCTTATACGCCAAACCTTCACATATAGCGACGATGCGTTGGTCGTCGGTCTTCACGACGATCTTATAAAGCGCGGTGCTTTTTCCTGAGCTCTCTTCCACAGCCTCTGCTACCAGCCGCGTGTTAACTTGGACTGGTCGTCGGTACGCGATGTGGAACGACGACGCTACTGCAGTCTGATCAAACGAGTTGCAAGCGGCAGCAAATGCTGCATCAGCGAGTGAAAAAACCAGGCCTCCGTGCGCAAAGCCATTGAAATTGAGCATTCTTTCAGCCACTTTCAGATTTGCTTGAGCGTAGCTTCGTTCGATTTTTGTGATCTGAATTCCTAGAAAGCTCGCATAACGGTCGCTTTTTAGCTTTGCCAAGACGCTGCCGAGCTCATTGTTTCGACTCTTGCTGTTAGGACTCATGACGAATCAACTACTGTGAGCCTTTCTTGTCGCTCTGACGTTTAGCTGCGCGGCCTCTGTCTATCCGCTTGCAGCAATTTGTTGGGTTGGTCTGCGCCGAAACCGCTAAGCTCCAGTGTACGTGTATTCTGGTTTTGAGGGATTTAGCATCTGCAATACAGCTTTAATCTGGTTTAGCCGCGGTTTTCGCAAATATTTCATCTATCTTGGCTGCCATTATGAAATCGTTTTCAGACAAGCCACCTATGTTGTGGGTCGTAAGACTGATTCGCACATAGCTGTAGGATACGAAAATGTCTGGGTGGTGCCCTTCAGCTTCTGCCAGTTGCGCGACTTCGTTGATGAAGCGCATCGACTCGATGAAGTTATTGAACCTGAAGCTTCGCTTGATCTTTGTTGTGTCTTCTAGCTTCCACTTGGGCACCATGGGTAGCAATCCGTTGATGGTTCCTAGGTCAAAAGGTTGCGTGCCGACTTCGCACGGAACGCAGTGTTTCTCTGTGAGACGCGAAGCGTCTGCAGTCCCTTCGTTGATCATCATAACACCTTTCCAGTCTTGCGTCGTCGTATCGCTTAAGGTTATTGGAAACTGCAGCACAACATTTTGTCGGAAGGCACGTGGCGTCACTTGGCGACGAGAATTTTGTAGTCAGTTTCTACACGAAAGTGTTGAAAAACAGTTTTGTTGGGTATGCCTGCCATTGGGACTATTGGCGTGTCGATCAGCTTTTGCTGCTTCGCTCAGACGTAGAAAAGTGTTCAAGGATGCAGGCTTCTGACTAGTGCTGTCTCGCAGCGCGACCTCTGCGCAGAGCTCCTACAAACGAGGATCGCTGGTAGAGTGGACGCTCGAGGAGACTAATGAAACAAGTTAGGTGCAAACTGCTAGGAGGCATCTATCAGAGTGTATGACGCTGCTGAGTCGCTAAATTTGAAGCAGCGCTGCTCGAAAAAGGCGTGCGGTTCGAACACCCAGTCTGACCCCGCACAGTTTCGCGTTGCGATAATCGCATGTGCGGTTGGCGAGATCGCGACGGCAGACGATTTGCGTCCATGTGAAAGATGATTACGTTATCGATGAGGTAGCCCTTTGCGATCGTCATGGAGATTCGGCCAGCCTCTGATCGTTCAATTGAACGAACATTTGGCAATCGCGCCTATCCGGGATGACCGTCGCGAGGCAATATGCGGGGGGTGCGATTCGAACGCACGAACTCCTACGAGAATAGGCCCTGAACCTATCGCCTTTGACCTGGCTTGGCAACCCCCGCGCTTAAAGCGTCCAACTGTGTGATCTACGCCGTTATATATACGTGTTGCTGCCACCTCTGACAGCAGAACAACGCTCTCAATTAGTGTTCAAGGGGAGCTTGGCTAGCGCTTCGATCAGATATTCCCGCAGGCGTTTCTTTGGCCCCTTGCAGTAGCCAAACTGAATGATGACAGCTAGTCCACTAATCAGCGCAATCTTTCTCAATAATGGCATTGAAGTCCACACGATGTCTTTATACATATTTAGATAGAGGAACGCATTCGTCTTGTCTGGCAGCTTGAATTGGCCGTTGTCAACGAAGGCAACTTGGGTGGTTTCGTAGTGTTCGCTGAAGTTGGTGAGTGGCCTGCCGCTGTAGTCGACTCAGAAATGGGCAGGAGAGACTCTTAACGTGTACGGGATACCTTTCGCTTCAAATAAGCTTGCAGTGAGGGCCGCTTTCGATTTACAATCTCCTTGCTGCAATTTGAGCACGTCGCTCGGCGTGGGAAGGTAATATATGGCCTATAGGCTTGAAAGTCATAAGCGTAACGAACGTGAGCGTCGACGTATTGTCTCGATAGCGATGCCACTTGCCGGCAGCGACGCTGCAACGAGGTTCACGTTGTCTGTGGGCTTGGTCGGTATCTTAAAGAAGCGGTAGTTACGGGCCGGACCATCGGGTTTGGAAAGAGAATCAGCAGAATCCAGACGGTAGCAATCGCTTTCTTGTGGTGGGAAATCCGCTTCAGGTTGTCTTTAAACTCAGCACTGCTATCTTTATGTACGATATACCAATTATTTAAGACTGGCCTCCAATAAGCACGGGGTCCGCAAACAAGCTATGGAAATTGTGGTTTTGAGGGTGGGTCATCGAATTGAGCGCGATCGCCGCGTCACCACGCACGTGGGTCTGTGTGCCAGGGCATTAGGAGCCCAGGGGATGCTTCTCGCCGCTTCCGACCGTTCTGTCGTGTATACAATACGCGACGTAGTGCAACGTTGGGGGGGCAACTTCTGGATTCGCGATAATGCCAATTGGAGGCGCGAGATCGTGAAATGGAAGCGAGAAATGGGCACAGTAGTGCACCTGACCATGTACGGAGAGAACCTGCCAAACGCGATCGGTCGACTCGAAAGCGAGAAGCTTATGGTCGTGGTAGGAGCGGAGAAGGTGCCTCCAGACCTCTACCGACTCGCGGATTACAACGTAGCGGTCACGAATCAGCCCCACTCAGAGATAGCAGCCTTAAGCGTCTTTCTGGATCACCTCCAGGGGGGGCAGGAGCTCAAATCGGATTTCGAAGGCAAAATGAAGATAATTGGCAACACGAGTGACAAGGTAGGTGTTAAGCATTCTGAGCAGATCAACTAGCACCGTCGGCCGAAGGGGTGGGGACCAGCGGATCCTTGTCATAGGATACAACACAAGGCATATAATATGCTCTGCGAAGCGAGCAGGATACTACGTCGAGTCTGTAAGCCATTACGAAGATCGCGACTTGATCAAATGCGGTGACGTAACGCGTTTCATAAGAGACGAGTTCTCTGGAATAATCTCCGACTCCGACTATGCTGGCGTAAAAGCACTCGCGAGCGGCTTGGACTACGACCACGCAATACTAGCCGCAGGTTTTGAGACACTTGAAATCCCGCGCACGGCTGGAAACCCTCCGTCGCTTTCAAGCGTCGTTAATGACAAGGGTCGTATGAGAGACAAGCTTCAATCCTTAGGCTATTCAGTCCCTGAGCACTATAGGTTAGAAGACAATCTGCCATTTCCCGTCATTCTGAAACCAAAGCGAGGTGCGGGGGGATTTAAGAACGTTCTCGTCAAAGATGAGGAGCATCTCCAGAGGAGTATTGAACAGTATAATGAGAACGGATGGGGGGATGACTTTCTCATAGAGGAATACGTTCGCGGCATTGATGCTAGCGCTTCGGTGCTGTCTACCGGCAAGGAGGCGGTTACCGTCGCAATAAATGAACAGCTCATTGGTCTGAGGAGTCTTGGCCCGATGCGGCGCTTCAGCTTCTGTGGTAGTTTGACTCCGCTTAAAACGACTTATGCGAAGGAAATCGAAAGAATTTCGAGCTCGCTAGCAGTCGATCTGGGTTTGGTTGGTACAAATGGCATTGATTTCATCATCGGTCCAAGTGGCCCGGTCGTAATTGAGATCAATCCGAGGTTTCAAGGAACTCTCGATACGATCGAGGAATCACTTGGCGTCAACATGGTCGAGGCCCACATTAAAAGTTGCCAAGGCGAACTGATCCCCCTCGCAAAGTATCGGAGATTCGCGTGCCGCATGATCTGTTTTGCGGAGCAAGATTTTCAAGTTACGAAATCGTGCAACCGCGCGCATTACATGGATATACCCCAAAAAGGAGCTTACATCGAGCGCGCGAAGCCGATCATCTCCGCTATCGGATATGGTAAGTCGAGGGATTCCGCATTCAACAACGCCACGCATTACATAGAAGCTGCAAAAAAAGCCTACCAGAGCTGAGTGGTGCTGTTCTGGCCCCCTGGTGCACGAATACGCGCCACAAGTAGGTATAAGACACTTTAGCACACAAAATAATACGATGGTTAGTGATGTTGCTGTTCGAGGTTATTTGAAGAATCTAGTCGGAGATGATGGCTTGGAAATGATTGAGCGTGCGTCCATCAACGAGTTGACCGACGAAAAAATAGCTGAAGAGACGGGTTCGAACCTTAACACCGTAAGGCGGACCCTGTATATCCTTTATGAAAATCGATTAGCAAACTATCGACGTGAGCGGGATAAGGACAGCGGGTGGCTTACTTACCTTTGGAAAGTTGATTTGAGTGACATTTCGCGCAACATGGACGAAGAGGCACAGAAGCTTATTAGGAAACTTGATACGCGTTTAGACTTTGAAGGGCAGAGCGTTTGCTACACGTGCGAAAACGGCTGCGGTCGATTTTTATTTGAGACAGCAAGCGACTATGATTTTGTCTGTCCCGTTTGCCATGCGGGACTTGATTATCAAGATAGCTCTGTTTTGGTCGACGTCGTAAGAAGAAAATTGGAAGAGCTGAGACGTGCCTTCGAGTAACCTCCCCTCGTCGGACAGAGCGCTTGAGCTTCTCAAGGAAAGTGGCTGCCGCGACGGACTCATGCGGCATGTCGAGGCCGTCTCCAAATACGCGGTCGAAGTTGCCGAGTCACTAGCGGATGCTGATGTGGCCCTTGTCCAAATTGGAGGGCTTCTGCACGATATCGGCAGATGCAAGACCAACGGCATTGCGCACGGCGTGGTAGGTGGAAAGCTTTTACGAAGCTTCGGAGTCGACGAACGCGTCGCGAAAATCGCTGAAAAACACGTCGGAGCTGGAATAACGGAGAAAGAAGCTGCACGCTTGCATCTCCCTCCGGGCAACTATATGCCAGAGACCCTCGAGGAGAAAATCGTAGCCGCCGTCGACAACCTCATAGAAGGCACGCGGAGAGTCACCATTGATAAGGCAGAAGCTGATTTCAATGCTAAGCTTAACGGAAATCCAGCTACAATTCGCATAAGAAGTCTTCACGACGAGGTTTTTGGCAGCGCCAAACGGTCTGCTGCGTCACGCCTTCAAAGCAGCGATCATGAGAACGATTCATCTTATGCAGCTCGTCTGCGGCAACGCAGGTAAGGTAGCTCGATCGTTCGAGGCGATGCTGCGCAACGACTTAAGTGGATTGCGCGTCACATGCTCGCTCACGCTTACCTCTTGGATCTCGGTGACGGTAACTGGGAGTGAAGAACAGGTTGCCGCAGACTTACTGGTGAGGCAATATGGCGAGCTGCGCGACGCCCGACCGGGCGACATCGTACGCGCCTGGCTGGCGGAGGTCAACGATGATGGCATTGCCCTCGATACTGGCTGCAAACGTGTTTCGGTGCCCTGCGTTCGGCTGGAACCGTTCGGGCGTGGCACTGTTGAACAGATCGCTTCCAGATTTGGCCTGATTCATTGCCTGCCCCTGCAGATCCGACTAGTCGGAAAATTTGATGCAGAGTTTACGAAAAACCAAATCGACGCATTATGGCTGTGGAAAAAAGGGACCGATCGGATCAATGTCAACAACGCTACACGCGCGCAGATCCACGCGGCCCTGAAACGGAGTCACCACTCACGAGATGTCTACGCAATCGAAAGGCTCGGCATTTTGGAGCACTCTATCGTGTGTAAAAAAGGGACTGACGCACCGGGCCTTGTCCCGCGAATCGGTCCTTACTTGGAATCGGAGCTGGCATGCGTAAGAGGTGCCCTAAATGCTCGCTAGCCGCCTCTGTGACCTGCTCAGCTACTCGAAAGAACGCCTGCTTCAGAAGACCGAAACGCCTTTGACGCTGGCAAGTTCTAGGAGCTTATCAACAAGCGAACCTGGAACTCGTGTGTCGCAGATAATCGTCAGCGTGGGCTCATCAATAAAGTAAGGATCATCAGTCACCGCTTGCCTAATGCGCACACCAAACGCTGCAACGGTTTCTGCAACTTCTTCGATGATGCCGATCTGCGCAGCATCTTGAGGCGTTATGACGATTACGCCAAGTCCTAGAAGAGGGGCAACGTCGCGCAGAAATATCAAAGTTTTCAGGTTTGAAAAAAAGTGCCTGAGCAATTCGTCGCCTAGAATAGTGGCAGTCGCCTCGTCGACCGCTCTCCGATCGACTTTGGCCGCTCGCGAGATCTCAGTGTCAGGGATCCTAATGGTGCCCGAGACAACCTCTCCCGCGCTATTCACCTGGAATCCGTGCTCAAGCAAAACTTCTGCAACCCGCTCTTGAGCGGGAAACTTGGCAAACCTTGCGAGCACTTCACTCCACATAAGCAGCGACTTTGTAAAGCTTTTTAGCTTGTACTCTAATGGATGGTTCATACAAGAAGTTTGCGCACACCATGCGGCTGGATACGTATCTCGTTCGGGAAAAGCTTATCGCATCGCGCTCACGCGCACAAAGGGCGATTAAAGGTGGGTTTGTTACAGTTGACGGCAGAACCGTCGTGAAGGCTTCGTTTGACGTCACGCGTCACCAGGTGGTAATCGTTGGTGCTGCCGCCGATATGCCAACTGGGTATTGGAAACTAAGAGGAATCCAAGAGGTGTTTGAGCTAATAAAAACTGGTGACACGGTACTCGACATTGGCGCGAGCGCCGGTGGCTTCTTATCGTATGCGGCAGAACTGGCGCGGGAGGTTTACGCGATCGAGTTCAGTTTGTCGTGCAAGCCATTTCTTGAGGCGGTCGCCGGACGGTATCCCGGCCAGGTAACTATCATATTCGCTGACGCATTTTCTTTTGATTTTGGCCATCTTGGAGTGCGTTTTGATGTTCTGTTAAACGACATAACAGCAGAACCGACCGACGCACTTAAGCTTCTCGCAAAGGTGTCAGCGGTTCTGAAAACCGGGGGGCTAGTCTTGCAGGTTTTTAAAGGAAAAGTGGCAAAACAAGCTGCAGGGGATCTTATGACGCGCATCGAGGACGAAGGCTTCAGAATCGTTAAGGTGCTGAGCGCGCAGAAAGACGAACTTTACGTCATCGCTCAAAAGAACGGGGATGATGCGGACGCCGAGGAAGGGATTTGAACCCCTGCGAGGCGAGAGCCTCACCAGCTGTCTGATAACGAGACCTCCAGGCTGGCGCCGTAGTCCACTTGGCTACCTCGGCACGTCAGATGCGCCAGCCGGGATTCGAACCCGGGTTTGAGGCTTGGCAAGCCTCAGTGATAACCACTACACTACCAGCGCAAAAA